>JAAFIU010000351.1 GCA_013298805.1 Cytophagales bacterium
TATCTTCTTGCAAAAGTGGAATGGATATGGGAACAACCGTTGCTCCCATCGTAACAGATGGAGAATTTGTAAATGCTCTCAAAATTCCAGAAACTGTTTCGGGAACAAGCCCATTGATTGCTCAAAGTGTACAGGATGAATTAATTATAGGTAAAAAGGTTAATGTGCAAGGCTATCGAAATGGTATTTTAGGACCAACTTTTCGAGTACAAAAAGGTTCAACTGTAAATATTGCTTTTCAAAATAAAACTGCCGAACACTCAAATGTTCATTGGCACGGTTTAGTAATTCCTGCCGATATGGATGGACACCCAGACCAGATGGTAAAGCCAAATGAAAGTTTTAATGTTCAATTTGCTATCAATCAGCAAGCGGGTACAAATTGGTATCATCCACACGTACATAAACTAACAGGAAAACAGGTTTCACAAGGATTGTCAGGTTTATTTATCGTAGAAAGCCCAGAAGAAAAAGCATTGAACTTACCGAGTGGTAATTATGAAATCCCATTAATTATCCAAGATAAAAGGCTAAATACTGATGGAAGTATCAAATATAATCCTACCATGATGGAAGTTATGACGGGGTACATGGGAGAAACCATATTGGTAAATGGAACGAACAAACCCTATCTGAATGTAGCAACTCGTTTTTATAGATTTAGAGTTTTGAATGGGTCTTCGGCTCGAATTTATAATTTGTCATTAAGTAATGGAGCAGATTTTCATGTAATTGGTTCAGATGGCTGTATTTTACCACAACCAGAAAAAGTGAAAACCCTTATGATTGGTACGGGAGAAAGAGCAGATATTTTGATTGACTTTTCTTCGATGAAAGTTGGTGAACAAGTTTATCTAAACAACGAAACTTTCTCAACAATGGGAACATCACAGGGGACAACTTCTTTTAAAATCATGAATTTTATGATAACAACCCAAGAAAGTGATACCTTCAAAATGCCTACGTTGCTGATTCCCTTTTCTAAAATAACAGGGTCAAGCAAGACAAGAACATTTGCCCTAACGATGGACATGATGGCAATGAGTGGTGGAATGCACAAAATCAATGGAAAAATTTACGATGCCAACCGAATTGATGAAACCGTCAGTTTAGGTGCAACTGAAACATGGGAATTCGATAATTCAACGGGAGACGAAGCTCATCCAATGCACATTCACGGAGTCCAATTTCAAGTCATTTCACGCACTGGTGGACGAAACGCTATTTTTCCGCAAGAAAAAGGCTGGAAAGATACCGTTTTAGTAGCTCCCAAAGAAAAAGTACAAGTTATAATCAAATTTGGACAACAAGGAAAATTTGTTTTTCACTGTCATAATCTTGAACACGAAGATGATGGAATGATGCTTAATTTGGAAGTGAAGTAACACTATTGCATTCAAATAACCCGATAATTATATAAGACATAGTTAAAATTGTGTAATACTTTAAGGTTCTAAAAACCAGACCTTTACATCATAGAAACGAATCTATAAAGTATGAACACTTTAAAAATAAAAATACAAAAACGACATGGTTTTTGGTATGCAAATCATGTGATTATGTCGTTTTTGTAAAATAGTAAAGCTATGACTCACACGTATAGTATAGATGGAATGACTTGTAATGGTTGTCGCTCAACCGTTGAAAAGACACTCAATCAAATAGAAGGATTGTCTGCCGTAGTAACGTTGAATCCGCCAATTGCGACAATTACGATGCAGCAACATATCACTACTGACAAGCTACAAACAGCACTTTCAAAGGCAGGAAACTATATTATTGAGGATGCTCACGGCTCAAAAATGAATGCTCACCATAAGATGAAAGAAGCTGAGACAACTACATCAACGGCAAATGGAACGGGTAAATTCTATTGCCCCATGCACTGTGAAGGGGAAAAAATGTATGATAAAGCAGGAGATTGTCCTGTTTGTGGAATGCACTTAATTCAAGAGCAAACCGTATCACAAAAAGCCCAATATACTTGCCCGATGCACCCCGAAATCATAAGAGATGCCCCAGGTTCTTGTCCGATTTGTGGAATGAATTTAGTTCCAATGATGCCGACAGTTAGCGAAGAAAGCAAAGTTTATGACGATTTGTGGAAGAAAATGAAAGTCGCCATTCTTTTCACCGTTCCCGTTTTTTTGATTGCGATGATTTCCATGATTCCCAATAATCCACTAATGAAAATTATGGATATGCAGAAATGGAATTATGTTCAGTTTATTTTGACCTTGCCCGTAGTTTTTTATGCTTGTTGGATGTTTTTTGTGAGAGCTTGGAAGTCAATTATCACTTGGAATCTCAATATGTTTACGCTCGTAGGCATTGGTACGGGCGTAGCATTTTTATTCAGTATTGTTGGAATGTTATTCCCAAATCTATTCCCCAATGAGTTTAAAAGCATGGACGGAACAGTTTCACTATATTTTGAAGCGACTGCCGTTATTTTGACCTTGGTTTTATTAGGTCAATTATTAGAAGCAAAAGCCCATAGCCAAACCAGCGGAGCAATCAGAGAATTACTAAAATTAGCCCCCACCGAAGCCACTTTGGTTAAGGACGGGAACGACAGTATTATTTCCATTCACGACATTAAAAAAGGGGATTTATTACGGGTAAAACCTGGCGATAAAATTCCTGTGGACGGTAAGATTTCTGATGGCGAAAGCACAATTGATGAATCAATGATAACTGGTGAGCCAATTCCAGTAGATAAAATAGTCGGTGATTTGGTTAGTTCTGGAACGATAAATGGGAATAAATCTTTCGTGATGATAGCGGAGAAAGTAGGCGCAGAAACCCTACTTTCTCAAATCGTTCAAATGGTTAATAGTGCCAGTCGTTCCAAAGCACCCATCCAAAAATTAGCGGATAATATCGCTAAATATTTTGTTCCCATTGTAGTTATCATTTCAATCATAACTTTTTTGGCTTGGGCAAAATTTGGTCCAGAACCTGCCTTCGTTTATGGTTTTATTAATGCGATTGCGGTGCTGATAATCGCCTGTCCATGTGCTTTGGGATTGGCAACACCCATGTCCGTGATGGTAGGTGTTGGCAAAGGAGCAACCTCGGGCGTTTTGATAAAAAATGCTGAAGCTTTAGAAAACTTAAACAAAATAAATGTATTAATTACGGATAAAACAGGCACAATTACTGAAGGAAAACCTACCGTAGAAAAAGTGTTTTCGAGTGAAAATAAGGAAACAGAAATCTTACAAAACATCGCTTCTTTGAATCAATACAGCGAACATCCATTAGCCGAAGCGGTGGTGAAATATGCTAAAGCCAAAAATATTTCTCTGGTAGAAGTCAAAGATTTTGAGGCTGTTTCGGGCAAAGGCGTTATCGGAACGGTGAACAACAATAAAGTAGCCTTGGGTAATAAAAAGCTCATGGAGCAAGTAGGGGCAATAATCATAGGAGATATTGAACAAAAAATAATTGCTGAACAGAAATTAGGGAAAACGGTTTCTTACATTTCTGTTGGTGGCAATGTGGTAGGTTTTGTCTCAATAACCGATGCTATCAAAACAACCAGTAAGGATGCGATTAAGGAACTAATGCAACAAGGCGTTGAAGTAATAATGATGACGGGCGATAATGAAAATACCGCAAAAGCGGTGGCAGATGAATTACATTTAAGTTCATACAAAGCGGGTTGTTTACCAGAAGATAAATTGAACGAAATTAAACGATTGCAAGCCGAAGGGAAAATAGTGGCAATGGCGGGTGATGGTATAAATGATGCTCCCGCATTGGCACAAGCCGACATTGGAATTGCGATGGGAACGGGTACGGATGTGGCAATCGAAAGTGCCAAAATAACGCTGGTAAAAGGAGATTTGCAAGGAATCGTAAAAGCCAAAAATTTGAGCCACGCCGTGATGAGAAATATCAAGCAAAATCTATTCTTTGCCTTTGTGTATAACGCATTGGGCGTTCCAATTGCCGCAGGAGTTTTATATCCATTCTTTGGTATTTTACTTTCGCCGATGATTGCGGCATTAGCCATGAGTTTCAGTTCAGTATCGGTAATTTTAAATGCTTTGAGATTAAAAAGTTTAAAAATTTAGGAACATAGTTTAACCAAACGTGGCGACGTATCGCAAAAAAAATGAAAAGAATAACCGCA
>JAAFIU010000439.1 GCA_013298805.1 Cytophagales bacterium
TCATAATTCATAATTCATAATTCATAATTCATAATTAGCTTTTCTTAACGCCAATCAACGCCAACATTCTCCCCGTTTTTCCTTTCTCTTTTCGATGAGAAAAATAATCTTGATTATCTAAAACCGTAGAGTATGCCGAAACCTCAATCTGATTTTCTGGAACACCACATTTTACCAATTGAGCTACGTTTGCTTTCTTTAAATCAACATAGAATTTAGGTTTTCGGTTATTTTTCTCTAATCGCTTAAACTCAATTGAAAATAACGATGCCACTTCTTCCCCGACTTCAAAAGAGGCTTCATCAATACACGTTCCAACATATACGTAGCAGTCTTTCGGGTTCGTTTTAAACTCAATTTGCATATTTTGCAATGTTTTAGCTGCAATGTCAAGTACTGTCCCTTTCCAACCCGCATGAATTGCGGCTACTGCTTTATTTTTTGAATCGTAAATTAAAATTGGCGTACAATCAGCAACAGTAACGGTTAAAAATGTATTCACATTTTCCGTAATGAGTGCATCATAGCCCTCATAGGCTTTGCAGCGAGTTACTTTTAAAATTTTATCCTTGTGAATCTGATAACTATGTGCAATCCTACTTTTGCGGATTCCGAGGTCGTTAAAAAGTAATTCTCGATTTTCTTGTACAGTTTCTGGATTATCGTCAGTAAAAAGTCCTAAATTTAATGAAAGATATGGGCTTTTACTTACGCCTCCATGACGAGTGCTTTCAATGGCAATTATTTCAGGGAATTGCTGAAAAATTTTGGGCTTTGTGTACATTTTATCTATTTTGGCTGTTAGTGTCAATTATAATTAAAAGCAAAATTAATACAAACTCTTGCTTCAAACAGCTTTAATAAAGCACAAATATTAAACAAGGAGCTGTTGTTATTTACCTAATTCAATATTTTACTAACATTTATAGTATGTATAAATTTTTGTGCTACTTATTTTTAATGTTGTTTTTTGCATCGTGTCACTCTCAAAATACTATTGAATCAGGGGGAATTGCACTTTCGTTTGATGATAGATTTGTCAAAGAATGGATACAACTCAAACCAATTCTGAACAAATATAACGCAAAAGTAACTTTTTATGTTACCCAACCTGATAGCCTTTCTGAGGAAGACATACAAATGTTACATGAGTTAAGAAAAGAAGGCCATGAAATTGGCTGTCATGGAGCTATGCACGTTCAGTCTATGTATTATATTTGGGATAATTCCTTAGATGCGTACATGGAGAATGAAATTTTTCACGCCCTTCTTGTGATGAAAAAACAAGGATTTTCGCCAAAAACCTTTGCTCATCCAGGAGGCTCGCAAACTTGGTATTCTGACCGTCAATTATTGAAATATTTTACTCTTCTTCGTGATGTTTCGATGAAATATCAGAATTTTTTAGGCTTTCAATATATACGAGAAATAGAAAATATAGATGAAATTTATCACCAAAGAAATCACGAGCAAAAAGTAAATGCCCTTTTGATTGATGTAAGTGCTAAATTAACAATTGAAGATATAAAAAAAGGTTTACAAAGAGCAACAAAAGAAGGTTCGGTGATGATGTTATTTGGGCATAAACCTCTCACAAAAACTACTCAAAATATCAATGAATATGGTTTTGATGTGCAATTTTTAGAACAAATCTTAGCAGAAAGTGCTAAATTGAATCTGAAAACTTACACAATGCAAGAATTGAATGCTGATGCGTCTGCATCGAAATAATTTTCACTTTTATATCCGATACAGAAGTGTCGAATTACAACAAATTCCTTATGAAAAAACAAACAACCTTCATCACAACAATTATTTTATTATCCGTTTCATTATCAGGCTTTTCACAAGATAATGATTCAACGGTTATCCGTAAATTTTTTAATGAAGCACTTGGCAAAGGAAAATCCTATGAGTGGCTTCGTGAACTAACTACCCAAATTGGACCAAGATTGAGTGGTTCGGACGGGGCAAAGAAAGCAGTTGCTTGGGGCGAGACACTCTTGAAATCAGGTGGATACGATAAAGTTTTTTTGCAGGACGTTATGGTTCCGCATTGGGTTCGTGGCAAAAAAGAAGAAGGCTATATTTTGAACGGAAAGCAAAAAACGTCTGTGCCATTGGTAGCTTTGGGAGGTTCAATTGCTACGCCAGAAAAAGGATTGACGGCGGAGGTGATTGAGGTAAAAACATTTCAAGAACTCCGTGATTTAGGAAAAGAAAAATGTCAAGGCAAAATCATTTTCTTTAATCGCCCGATGGATGCTACCAAAATAAACACCTTTGAAGCTTATGGACAAGCAGGCGACCAACGCCGTAGTGGAGCAAATGAAGCTTCAAAAATGGGAGCAATTGGGGTAATTATTCGTTCATTGAGCAGTACAGAAAACGATTTTCCACATACAGGTTCAATGCAATACGCAACGGGTGT
>JAAFIU010000303.1 GCA_013298805.1 Cytophagales bacterium
AACTACCTTTTTGGTATCGGTAATAATTGCCTCAGCAGAGTTTGGTAACATCGCCAAGAAGTGTCTTTCTATTTTATTGAAAAGCGTTAATTCTACCTTTTTAGGGTCAACCAATACAAATTTGAGCTGTGATGGATGCTTTTTGTATAATAAAGATGTCAAAATCATGTTCAAACCCACTGACTTTCCTTGTCCAGTTGCCCCTGCCATTAATAAGTGAGGCATTTTGGCAAGGTCGGTCACAAAGATTTCGTTACTAATGGTTTTACCCAAAACAATCGGTAAATCGGCGGTTGATTTTTGGAATTTCTCCGAGCCAATCACCATTCTGACAGGTACCATTTCACGGTTTTTGTTGGGTACTTCAATACCAATGGTACCTTTTCCTGGAATTGGGGCAATAATACGAATACCCAAAGCCGCTAAAGAAAGGGCAATGTCGTCTTCTAAATTTTTAATTTTTGAAATTCTAACCCCCGCATCTGGAATGATTTCGTAAAGGGTAACGGTTGGTCCAATCGTGGCTTTAATCGACGCAATACCAATTCCGTAGTTGCCCAAAGTCTCCACAATTTTATCCGAATTTGCCTTTAATTCCTCTTGCGAAACATTCGGTTTGCCCATATCGTATTCCGTCATTAAGTCCAAAGTCGGGAATTTATAATGGGGCAAATCAAGCATTGGGTCGTACAATCCAAATTTCTTTAACAGTTCATCATTAACCGCATCTTTTTCGTCCAAAATAATCGGCGTGTCTTCTTCCTCTTCTTCGATGGTTTCTGGAATATCGTCACCATTTTCAATCGTTAATGAAATTTCACCTTTGGGACTTTTTATGGTTGGGGTGCTTACGATTGGTGGAAGATACGGACGAATATTTTCTTCATCGTGATTATCAATATGGTCAATGGTTAAATCTTCCAATTCTTCGTCGGGAGTAGCCTGTAAATCTTGACGAAGCTTTGGGGTATTTTTGGCATTTGTAATGTCTTTTCCTGCCAAAATTTCATCTTCATCGGTTTCATGAAGGGGTTCTTGCGAAATATTTTGCGGACTTAATTTATCAGAAAGTTTGCTTACAGAGTCTATTCCGTAGTAATAAACAAAGAAGACAATTAGCACAAACATAATGACCAAAATAGATGCCCAACCAATGACACCGTACAAACCTTGATTGATAAAATAGCCAATTCCTCCGCAAACATTACTCAAAGTTGCTTGTGCATCGAGCATGAATACGAAAAAACCAAAGAAACAGCTAAACCAAAACATATAAAATAAGCTCTGCCAAGTAAGATTTTCGAGTGGAAGAAGTTCACGTTTGAGGGACATTTTGAAACCTGCCACAAACAATACAGGTACTAACAAAAAGGCTGCCCACCCGAAAAGTTCAAAAATGAGCAGATGAGCCAATTTAGCCCCATAAAGTCCGAAAGGATTGGCTGTCCTTTTAGGTTTAGGAATCATTCCAGAAAGTGTATCAACTTCGCTTTGGTCGGTTTCGCCCGTGAAAAGATGTGACAAAAAGGCAAATAATAAAAATGCCGCAATGAGCATAAATAGCACTCCTACGACAAATTTGAATTGCTCACTTTGGGTTAAATTATTGAAATTAAAGTCAAACGAAAGCTGTTTATTAGGTTTTCGTTCTTTGGGACGGTCAGCGATTTTAGGAATATTCTTTGCCATAGTAAGGATTTTTCTTGATTGCGGATAATGAGATTTATTTTCAGATTAGAAAATCCATTGAAATCATTCTGCAATCATTCAATTAACCCAAAGTTCGTAAATTTGAGGGTGTTTTGCGAGATTTTTTTGAAAAAACTGATATTTGTGGGTTTTATGGAAGAATTGTGTAGCTTGAAAGCTTGGAGGGATTTTGTATTTTTAACGCTTCTAAGAAATATGTGACAAAGTCGCAAGACTATTTGTGTAGTGATTGCAAATTAGGGTGAGAGGGGGAAGTCCTATCTGCTTTGTCATTGCGAGCGTAGCGAAGCAATCTGTCAGCTTATGTGTCAAGGCTTTCAAACACCTTTTCATCATTCCAACAGATTGCTTCGTTTCGCTCGCAATGACAAAAAAGCGGATAAATCCCGCACACCTCAATTTAGTAACCACAGTGTAATAATTGGGCGTAGAATAGCCTTACATTTTTAACGCTAAAAACAAAGCAAACATTATTTCCTCAAAACCACCTTTTCTATTTGCTCCATTTTTCCGTCTTTGGAGATTTTTAAGATATAAATTCCATTCGTTTGGGTTGCTAAATCCAAAACTAAATCCTGATTGGTCGTTTGGTTTTTTTGTGATAATACTTTTCTGCCCATGCTGTCAAATAGCTCATAATCGGCAATAATAGGGTTTTTGACGTATAAATAACGATTAGTAGGATTGGGGAAAACGATAAAATTCTTGGGTTCTTCGGTGGCGGTAATCAAGAATTTAGAAGTATTTTTTAGCCATTTCAAACCACCTGTGTTGGTACCAATCATTAAGTCAGGGATGAAGTCATTGTTGAGGTCGCTTACCGCTATGCTCAACATTCCGCCCAATGGCAATTGGGCATTTTTATTGTTAAATTCATCAAAAATCAAGGTGCTGTCGGCTACAAATTTGCTTTGATTTTGTTCCGTGACATTTTTATAAACTTTTCCGTAACCATTTCTTCCGCCCGTTATTAACTCTTCTTTGCCATCGCCGTTCAAATCTGCCACCGCCAAAGAAATATTTCCGATGGTATAATCATCCGTGATTCCGCCCAATTGGTCTTTTTCGAGGGTATAAATGGGACTTTTTGCTGTTCCCGTATTTTTGTAATATTCCAAACGACCGCTTCCTTTTCCCAACAAAAGGTCTTTAAGTCCGTCTTTATTCAAATCAAAAAACAGCGGATAATCACCATTGGCAAGATATTCTACTGATGGAATGGTTACGGCTTCTGCCAATCTTACGTCAAAGGCTTTTCCTTTTGCCGCCCGATTGGGGAAATAACGCATTGACGCTCCAATGAAAGAATTGGACATAAAGCCTAAATCGTCCACACCATCGGCGTTCAAATCGGCTATAAAAGGCTTAATTTCAAACAATTGCTGACTTTTGGCAATGCCCAAATAATCATTATTGGTTAATTCAAAAGTATTATTTCCTTTATTCTCAAATAAGCAAATACTGCCTCTATAACCAGTATCACCCCGATTTCCCGCATTGCCAACCAATAAATCTTGGTCGCCGTCACCATCAATATCCGCAAAAACTGGAGCCGTATTTTCACCCAAATCAACCATGCTATTTTGTAACATATTGGTTTGAACAAAACTAAAATCTGGATTGTCGTCTTTACCTCTATTCTTGTAAAACCAAACCGAATTTTGGTAATCAACTGTTTGCAAAGCATTATCCGCACCGTTGGGCGAGGTTATCAAATCTTTGATTCCATCAAAATCTAAATCTTCGTAATAAATAGCAGGAAAAATCGGGAAATCGACTGGATAAGTAGTAGGAAATCGGTAATTGGCACTGCTAAATTTGGCTTGCGATACTTTACCTGAATTGAACAAGGAAGCCACATTGTTTTTAGAAACGTGTCCAAATAAAATGTCTTTCAATCCATCTCCATTTAAGTCTAAAAGCAACAACGCATTCCCCGAATGTAGCACACGTGCATTTTTATCGCTTTCAAAAGGGTTATCCAAAGGCACAGGATTATCTCCGCAAGGTTGATTGAAAACGATGTCATCAAAATGTTCTTTGTAAAAACCACCCCAACAATCTCCCACTCTTTTGAATTCTAAATTATCGGCATTTTTATAATTTTCAATACTAAAATTTCGATGAAACATCGTGAAATTACCCGATACGTCAAAAGCCACAATATCGTCATCACCATCATTGTCAACATCCGTAATGGCAGGAATATCAGTTGCACTCAAATATAAATTTAGTTTTCCAGAATAGCCCGTACTATAAATGGGATTTGCCGTTAGTTGAAATGATAGATTATCAATAGAGGTATTTTTATAGGCTTTTATTCCGCCTGGAGTATAGGTGAAAATGTCTTTTTTACCGTCTCGGTTGTAATCTCGTAATAAAATCCAGTTATTTATTTTTGGGAATGCATTTTCATATTTTGGTTCATATTGCCAAAAATATTTGCCTGTATTGTCTTGTTTTGCTAAAAAAGTATAAAGTTTTTGAGCAGTTCTATCAAATACTACAAGGTCGTCAATACCGTCTTTATCTAATTGACAAGTTGAAAATTGCGGAGCATTTAGTCCACCCGCAAAGGGATTGATTACGGTTTGACCATTCTGAATTATTTTTAAGGAATTGTCAAATTTGAAGGTAAATTCTTGGGCAAAACTAAATTCAGAACTCAAAAAAATGAGAAATGTGAATTTTAGAAATGAAAATTTATGGGTAAATATTCCTTGCATCGCAATATATTAGATTTTATGTTTTCAATAGATTAATTTCGTATTTGTTGAATGAAAAGTCAGACGATAGTCAGACTTCATTCCTGACTGTTGATACCAAATTTTAAATTATGGTCTGCCTATTGTCTGACCTATTGAAATAAAACTTCAAAACCATAACGAAAAAAAATGATGATTTCGCTTACTGATTTATACCAAAAATACAGAGAATGTTCTGGTGTTTCAACCGATACTCGCAAAATTGGCTCAGATTCAATGTTTTTTGCCTTGAAAGGTCCCAATTTTGATGCGAATGCTTTTGCAAAACAAGCCCTTGAAAAAGGGGCAAGATTTGCGGTAGTTGATGACTCCACAGTTGTGACGGACGAGCGTTTCCTTTTGGTAGAAGATGGATTGAAGGCTTTGCAGGATTTAGCTAATTTTCATAGAAAACAATTTAATATTCCTTTTATTGGACTTACGGGTTCTAACGGAAAAACAACCACTAAGGAATTGATTAATAGTGTTTTATCGACAAAATATAATACTTATTGTACCGTCGGAAACCTAAATAATCACATCGGAGTTCCGCTTACTGTTTTGGCAATTGATGATTCGGTAGAAATTGCCA
>JAAFIU010000454.1 GCA_013298805.1 Cytophagales bacterium
TATTGGTGAGGTCTCGAGCGGATTCGAACCGCTGTGGAAGCTTTTGCAGAGCTCTGCCTAGCCACTCGGCCACAAGACCATCTTGTTGATTGAATGGGTTGCAAAAGTAATGCCGTTTTCCTTAAAATCAAAGGATTTATAAATTAAATCTAAGATTTTATGACACTTTTTTGAGTAGTGGTAGGTACAAAACTGATAGTCAAGGTATTAAGATAAGTGTGTTTTAATAAAAAAGTCCTGTTGACATTTGTCAACAGGACTTTTTGTATTCTCTAAAATCAGATTATTCAGCTTTTGCTTTTTTATCTAATTTCTTTTTCGCTTCTTCACGAGCTGAATCTTCCATTTGAGCTTTCAATGCTGAAAGAGCATCTAAATCACCTAAAGTAGATTTCTCCGCAGAATCAGCTAATTTCTGTACGTCTTTAGCTGTTTTCTTCTTCTCTTCTGCTACAACTTCTTCTTTCGCATCGTTGTAAACACGAACGTGTGAAAGTTGAATTTTGCGGTCATCTTTGTTGAATTCAGTTACTTTGAAATCTAATTGCTCACCAACCTCAGCTACTGAACCATCTTCTTTCACTAATTGCTTCAACGCTGAAGAACCTTCAATTCCGTAAGGCAACTCTAAAGTAGCTCCTTTATCGTTTTTCGAAGTGATTGTACATTTGTGTACTGAACCTACTGTGAAAATTGATTCGAAAGTATCCCAAGGGTTTTCTTCTAATTGTTTGTGTCCAAGAGCTAAACGACGGTTATCTGCATCAAGTTCTAATACGATTACGTCTAATTTATCACCTACTTTCACAAATTCAGATGGATGCTTGATTTTCTTCGTCCAAGATAAATCAGAAACGTGTACTAATCCGTCAATACCTTCTTCTAATTCAAGGAATAAACCGAAGTTTGTCAAGTTACGAACAGTTCCAGTATGCTTAGAACCTAAAGCGTAACGAGCTAATAAATCTTGTTTAGTCCAAGGGTCTTCAGTCAATTGTTTGATACCTAATGACATTTTGCGTTCAGAACGGTCAAGAGTCAATACAACTGCTTCAATTAAATCACCAACTTTCAAGAAGTCTTGTGGATTACGCAAGTGTTGCGACCAAGACATTTCTGAAACGTGGATTAAACCTTCAACACCTTGAGTGATTTCTAAGAAAGCACCGTAATCTGCTACGTTTACGATTTTACCTTTCACTTTAGAACCAATTTCAGTTGTTTCTGCTAAAGCATCCCAAGGGTGAGCTTGTAATTGTTTCATACCTAACGAAATACGTTTCTTGTTTTCGTCGAAGTCCAAAACAACCACTTGGATTTTTTGGTCAAGCTTAAGCATTTCTTGTGGGTGATTGATACGTCCCCACGAAATATCAGTAATGTGAAGTAAACCATCAACACCACCTAAGTCGATGAATACACCGAAGTTAGTCATGTTCTTGATAACACCTTCCAATACTTGTCCTTTTTCAAGGTTAGTAAGGATTGACTGACGTTGTTGTTCAAGGTCTTTCTCAATCAATACTTTGTGTGATACTACTACGTTATCGTTAGCGTGGTTGATTTTCACCACTTTAACTTCCATTTTCTTTCCAACGAAGATGTCGAAATCACGGATTGGTTTCACATCAATTTGTGAACCTGGTAAGAATGCTTCTACACCATAGATATCCACGATAAGACCACCTTTTGTACGACGTTTTACGAAACCATCAATGATAACGTCTTGATCAAGAGCGTCTTCGATGTTTTTCCAAGCTGTCATTACTTTAGCTAACTTACGAGAAAGAATCAATTGACCTGATTTGTCTTCTTGGTTTTCTACGTAAACGTCAACTACATCGCCTACTTTTAAGTCAGGCATATCTCTGAATTCTGAAGTTGGAACCAAACCATCTGATTTGAAACCAATGTTCATAATTACTTCACGGTCAGTAATCCCTACAACCGTACCTTTTACTACTGCTTTCTCAGTAACTTGGTTTAAAGTTCCTTCGATAAGTGCTTCTAATTGAGCTCTTTGTTCAGCTGAGTAACCTCCGCCGAAACCTTTGGATGCGACTGAATCCCAGTCAAAATCTGCTAATTGATTAGCCATGTGTGAATAAAAAACCCTGTTTACATCATCGCCTCGGGCAAAGGGCGAAGAAATTTAGTTAAATTCCCCGTTTGAATTGGGGGTGCAAAGATACAAATTTTT
>JAAFIU010000360.1 GCA_013298805.1 Cytophagales bacterium
TAATAGACTTAACTGATTGGGAGTATAGGGCTTAAAAACTACCCGATGATTTGGCTGTTTCATAAATCTAATTTACAAAATAACCCGTAAAAAGAAAAGAGACTGCCCTTTTGAGACAGCCTCATTGATAATTGAATGGATACAACTTGATAAACCAATAAACCTAATCACTACTTATTACCTAAAGATAATTATTTATAAGACACAATTGACCTAAAATTGTCAATAACTTACTGGCTTTAACCGCTGACGAGGTTTTCAACCGTCGTGAGGGTTGAGAAAGAATAATTTTATAAAACTTCCTTCAATAAATGAGGGCGTTCTTTTTCGAGTTTCAAAATCATTTCTCCAAATAAGGTATTCGCCCACGCAAACCATTTTCTGGTAAATTTGGTAGCATCATCTTTATCGAAAGATTCGTGCATGAAGCCCGTATTGGCGTGTGTATTTTTCAAAAAACGCAATTGCTGTAAAATCTCTTTGTCATTATTGGAAGTCATCGCCCGCATGATGATGCTCAAATGCCAAATTTGATTTGATAACGTATGCGGACTGCCAACTCCTTCGGCGGCTTTTCCTTTAAAATAATACGGATTCGACTCGCTCAGCATTAATTTACGAGTGTTTTGATAAACCACATCGTCGGGTTTTACAGCACCTAAATACGGTAAACTCAATAAATTAGGTACATTGGCATCGTCCTGCAATAAACAGTTTTCAAATCCATCAACTTCCAAAGCGTAAATTTTGCCGTATTTTGGGTGGTTAATAATGGCATATTTTTTAATGGCATTTTCCACTTCCGTTGCAAAACTCAAACATTCTTTTGCAAATGCTCCATTTTTATAAACCTTTTCCGAAATCTCCGCAATTTGTCTGAATGAAACCACGGCAAACAAATTTGAAGGAATGAGAAATGGATATACCGTAGCATCGTCAGAAGGTCTGAAAATGCTATGAATCAATCCGTTAGGTTTAGTGATATTTCCGTAGCCATCCCCAGGGACGGTGTCAGTTGACCATGAAGTGGTACGTCCAAATTTATATTTTCCTCTGCCTTTTAAGCGTTGCTGTTCCCGGCAAGTAGCAATAATTGCTTGAGCGGCTTTCATCCATTTTTCGTCAAAAATGCTTGTGTCTTGCGTGATTTTCCAGTAATTATAAGCCAAACGAACGGTGTAACAAAGAGAATCCAATTCCCATTTACGTTCGTGCAACTCTGGTTTCATATCCGTGTGGTCGCTCAACCACTCCGAATGTCCAACGCCATCATTAAACGCATTGGCATAAGGGTCAATTAATATGCACTCCGTTTGACGATTAATGACTCCTGCAATGAGTTGTTTAAGTTTTTCGTCTTGTTTAATCAACGATAAATATGGCGTAACCTGAGCCGTACTATCACGTAACCACATGGCGTGAATGTCGCCCGTAATGACAAAAGTGTCGGGGCGAGAACCTTTCATTTTGAAATTTACCGTTGTGTCTAAGGTATTCGGAAAGCAGTTTTCAAATAACCACGCTAATTCTGGGTCTTTGATTTTTACTTTCATGCGGGCGATGGTGTCTTCAATGGCAGAACTACTAAAATTTCTTTTATCAGCAGCAACTCTCACTACTGGAAATGATTTTTCCGATGCTTTTGATTTCAATAATGTTCCAGTGGTTAAAATTGCTGTACTTTGGATAAACTTTCTTCGGTTGAGATTTTTCATTTTTCCTATAAAATTTTAAATGCTTTGAGTGAAATAAATTGATTTAGGTTTAATAACGTCTATATATATGAGATGAACAATAGTAAAGTACACTAAAAGATTAAAACTTTTAGAGCGTAATCTGCCAAATTAAACGTTATTAGGATTTAAGATATGATTGGATATAAATGAAAATCTTCAATTTTATTTTAAGAATACAAAATACAGCTATTCATTTAATTTACTGTCTTGGTTTTTATGTTTTTGAATAATAATGATACTGAAATCAGGATAATGTCGTAATTTAAAGTAGTTTATTTATAACCAATAATTTCATTCACAAACAGCATTTATAATGAAAAAACGATTCCTACCTTTATTCCTGTTATTATCATCAGCTACATGGAGTTTCGCCCAAAAACTGAGTCCAATTGAAACCAAAATTATTGCCCAAGTCAATGCCCAAATGCCCCAAACGGAAGCAATTTTGAAGAAAGTTGTTAACATCAATAGTGGAACGCTCAACAAAGAAGGTGTGCGAGAAGTTGGAGCAATTTTTAGAAAAGAATTTGATGATTTAGGCTTTAAAACGGAATGGGTTTCTTTGCCTGATTCACTCAATAGAGCAGGACATTTAGTGGCCGAACGCAAAGGCACAAAAGGCAAAAAGCTGTTTTTAATTGGACATTTAGATACGGTTTTTGAAAAAGCTATGTCTTTTACGCCTTACACGTATTTGAACGATTCGACCGTTACTGGACAGGGCGTAAATGACATGAAAGGGGGCGATGTTGTTTTATTATCTGCTCTTAAATCCTTGAAAGATAATGGATTATTAGATGATACTTCATTGACAATTTACTTCACAGGAGACGAAGAAAGTTCGGGAAAACCGACAAGTGTAAGTCGTAAAGATTTTATTGATAGAGCTAAAAAATGTGATATTGCCTTAGCTTTTGAAACGGCAATTGGTTTGAATACCGTCGCAACGGCTCGTCGTGGGTCGAGTGGTTGGAAGTTGAACGTTAAAGGAATTATGGGACATTCATCGACTATTTTTAGTCAGCAAGCGGGTTACGGAGCAATTTATGAGGCTGCCCGAATTTTGAACGATTTTAGAGAACAAATGAGTCACGAAAAGTATTTAACCTTTAACCCTGGTTTAATTGTGGGTGGTTCAGAAATTAATGATAATAAAGAGGCAATCGGGAAGGATAATATTATTTCTCCACGAGTAAGCGTAACGGGCGATTTACGTTTTTTAACGGAAACTCAAAAGGAAAATGCCCGTGCGAAAATGCGAGAAATCGTTTCAAAAAATCTGAATAAAACTAAAGCCGAAATTATTTTTCAAGATGGAATTCCTGCAATGGAACCAACCGCTGAAAATGAGAAAATTTTAGCTGTTTTGAATCAAGTAAGTTTAGATTTAGGTTTTGGCGAAGTAAAAGCGGGTGACCCAGGTTCGAGAGGAGCGGGGGATATTTCTTATATTGCTAAATATGTAGCGTGTTTAGACGGATTGGGAGCTTCAGGAAGAGGCGCTCATGCTCCAGGGGAAACCATGAATATAAAAGAATTTCCAAAATTAGTTCAGCGAACAGCTTTATTAATTTATCGTTTGACGAGATAAAAGACAGCTAATTCAATAAACAATTAATCGTAATAACATGATTATTAGAATTTTATGTTTACTGCTCACTTCCTTTTTCTTTATGCCAAATGTATTTTCACAAAAGCAGAAAATATGGTTTGATACCGACATGGCGAATGAAATGGACGATATTTTTGCTTTAACTCGTTTGTTGGTTGTTGCCGACAAATATGAAATTATGGGTGTGAGTTCTGCTCATTTCAATAATGTTGATTTAATGACGCTGGAAAAATGGAATCAATATCCAACGAAAGGAATCAATACCGTCAAGTTAAGTCAGGAGGAAAATGAGAAACTTTTGCAGGCTTTTGGCATGATGAATTTGCCACATCCAATGGGAGCCGACCGTCCGATGGGGCAGGCCTGGGGAGGTGATACGCCCAGACCCTCGGAGATGACTAAGAAGTTTATTGAAGTTGTGCAAGCCATGCCCGAAGGAGAAAAATTGGATGTGCTTTTTATTGGTGCAGCAACCAATATTGCTTCGGCAATTGCCCTTGAACCTAATATTGCTAAGAAAATACGTCTTTTTTGTATGGGAATGAGATTTGATGCAAAAGAGAAAATTTGGGATAAAAACGAATTTAACATCAGAGGAGATTTGAATGCGGTAAACTATTTATTCAATAATCCAGACATTGAATGGTC
>JAAFIU010000098.1 GCA_013298805.1 Cytophagales bacterium
CACTGCTTTCGCAACATCGCTTCCTGTTTCTGGTAAATCAACCGCTACGCCAATAATATCTGCACCAGACTGAGCCAGTTCAATGGCAATTGCCATTCCAATTCCACTACTACAACCTGTTACTAATGCAACCTTGTTTTCAACTTTGAAGTTTAACATCGTCTTTTATTTTTGATTTAATTAATTGTCTGTCCTTTCAAACTATACTTTGACAATTAAAGTCTCAAATGACGACTTTCTACTTTTTGACGTTTATTTTATTTGAATTTGAAGCAGAAATACTGTTAAAGTCCAACTTTTACTTTACTATCTACCCTTAAAACGGACTCTTGTTGGAAGTATTTTTTATACTTTTCTCTAACCATTTCTATTTTCTCCGACTGCTTCTTATCCATTTTAGATACCAAAACTAACACTTTTGAGGGCTCCGACACCAATCTTCCATCATTGCCCAACCATTGTCCTTTAGCATCAATAATGGTTGAACCTTCTGTCAAGTTTTTGGTAATAACTGTATCTGTAAATGCCTGAAAATCTGACGAAGAAACCGAACCTCCATTTGCTTTGGAGAGACCAAAAAACAATTCCGTCCGAGTCATGGTTTGGCTTGGGAAATGACTGCATGAGGTTAGGAGGAGGAGAAGGAGTGGTAGGGTGTTTTTCATAGGGTAATATGAAAATAGTCTTTTGATATTTTTTTAACACTATCTTAAATAAATGAAGATCTTGTTAAATTCAAATCATTTTCCTCACAAAGAATTTCAAAGGCTTTTAAATTGTCCTCTAAAGTTGATGCAGTTATCGTATCATAGTTCTCTACAAGAAACAATCTCATCTCATTATATTTCTTGTACATATATCTAAGACTTTCTTGAATTGTATTATCCGTTGCTAAAAAATTATGAATAAAAGCATTTTCACAATCCTGAAAATAAGGATCAGTTTCTTCTGCTACTGATGTTATGGTTGTATTATAGCCAATAAAGATTCTACACCCCTGCTCTCTTAATTTACCTCCTAATTTTTTTGCTGTTAAACAGCAGCATGAATAGAATAATGTCTCAGCGAAAAAATAGGCGTTTTGAGAATTAATATATGTATTGTCACCAATAGAAATAGCATCATCATTACCATGTGAGTATGCGATGAATACAAAAGGTTTGCCTCCAAAAGTACTTATGTGGTGTTCTATCGGGTTAGATAAACATTGTTCAGTATTTAATGAATGTAGATTAATATGAGGTATGAAATTTAATTTAGTATTCAAATCTTGATGGCTTGATGCAAAATAACTTCCCAATTTTGCATCTTCATTATCGTAAATTATTAATAGATTATTCATTTGTAGTAGAGGTGCTTCTTGTATCTAATTTATCTATGTCTTTTTGAAGTAATGAGATAGCTGTACTAATAATATTTCTGGTCATTTTTCTGCCTAAATCTGTATCTTGGCGAATGTTATCAAGAACATCATTCATGTTTAACAAATTACCGTTTTCATCTTTTAGATATGGTTTTTCTCTTGTAAAAAACTCATGCCTTAAAATCCATTCTTCTAAAATACAATCAACACGATTATTTAGATAACCGATTGCTTTTTCTACTTCAATCAAAGTTTTTTGATAACCATTATAATCCGATTTGTCAACCAATGCCATTAAATGATTATTAATGAAAATTTTTAAATCAGATTCATTAATTTCAGAAATGTCTTTGGCTGTATTTAGTATAATGTAAAGTAACTTAGATTGAGCTTGTATTTCTTGAAAAACATCAATACAATTACTTTTTGTACCAAAGTCGTAATCTAAAATTACAATTGTTCGTAAGTGAAGATTTTGTCTCAAAAATTCAACACCATTTTTAGGTTTTTCTTTCCATGTTACATGGTTATCTCCATATTTTTGTACTAATTTTAAAAAGAGTGGACGCTCGCCCATTTCTGGGTCATCGTCAATAATTAAAATTTGAATATTTGTCATTTCCTTATTTTTTAAATGGAATTGTAATACAAAAAGTAGCTCCATTTGGTGAAAATATACTTTCAATAAGTTCGACTGCCCCTCCAAATGTCTCAATATTAGTCTTGACAATAAAAAGCCCCATTCCTGCACCTCCTTGTTCTTGAGTAGTTGTAGTGTACATATCAAACATTTTATCACGAATTCTATCAGGAACTCCGATACCATTATCTGCAAAAATAATTTTTAATTCTTTGGGTGTTGAACTTGTAGAGCAATGAACTACTTTTTTGAAATTGCCTTCAAGGGCTTTTATTGAATTACTGATTAAATTTGTTATTACATCTTGAAAGAACACTTCGTTTCCCCAAATAGATAAATCTTCTTCTATATTTAATTGTATTTCTATATTTTTCTGTTTGAAAATCGTTTCATGTGCATCGAATGTGTTCTGAATAACATCATGTATTTTAAAATAAGTTGAGGGTAAATCTGTTTTGGCATATTTAAGCATAAAATCAACGACCTGTCTAAGACGTTGAATTTCTCTATGTATTCTATTTGCAAATTTTTTAAGAATTACCTCGTTTTCACTTGTAAAAGCCTCATTTTTTATAAAAAGAGCATCGTCATTAATTGAATATATAGTAGTACGAACCGCATGAGAGACATTTGCTGCAAAAAGAGAGAGTGACATTAGACTAAAATAAACTTTTTCTCTTCGTTCTTCTTCTTTTTTACTTTCATTATATTCTATTGTAATATTTTCAACACCTTTTTGTATTTCATCAAATTTTTCAGCAATTATAGCTACTACTTCCTCTTGTTTTTTCTCTGTTTTAGCTGCACGTAATCTTTTTAGCTGCTTTTGTAAATCATCAACTATGTTTTTGGTCTGCTCAAAAGCATTTAGTCTTTCTTTGGTTTTTTCTTCACGTGCTACAACACGGGTTTCCATAAAAGTATCTAATTGAGTATATATAAACTCTTGTAAATCAGAGAATTCAGGAGTTGCCAAAAAGTCTTGTCTATTTGTAGCATCTATTATTTGAGGATTTCCTTCTCTTGTAATTTCTATATAACCAATACAATCACGGGTTCCCATTCTATCAAAAGTAGCTCTCCAACGTCGTTTATTGATACCTAAAACATCTCTTCGTTTAGCATCCTCTACTTCATATTCCGCAAAAGGAGTTGTTAATATCCCATCTCGGTAAATTTTAATACCATCAATCTTCACAGAAGTGGCAGCATGGTAGGTATTAAATCTATCTTTTGCATCTCTATCAAAATAGTATAGGTAAAATTTTATAAAACCAAAAGAGGGGCGTAGTACATTTTTGATTATTACTTTCCGCTCAGCTTCATCAAAGTATAAAACTTCTTGAGTGTTCTCGAACTCGTTAAAATTCAACTCAAAAGAGTTTGAAGCAAAGATCTTCTCATCACCTTCGACTAATCTTTCTCTCGAATAAGGTTCGTATTCTGAAGCCTTTATGTATATGTTAAATGGGAATTTTACATCATAAAATGGAGAAACTAACCGAGAAAGCTCTTTATATGCTCTATGGATATCATCTAATTCCCATACCTCTCTTGGCAAGAAGATTTCTAAAGTAGTCCCGTGTTCAAAAGTTGGTTCTACATATTCAAAATCGTTTTCGATGTCCGTAAATAACTTGGGAGCATTTTTTGCTTTAACTTCAGTGAATAGGTCTAAACTTCTTTGCTCTTCTGCTAAATCTTGATAGGTCTGCCAATTAATAGTTGCGACTAACTCTTTCTCATCTCCTTTTTGCTTGGTTCTGATATTGACTCTTTGACCTAACTTATCAACTGCAAAACGTCCAATGCCTTTTTCTCCAATATATCTACGTTTGTAAGGTGATGGCGAATATAAATCTTTACGTTTACTATTTGTGCCAATGACCATCCACTTGTTTTGAATATCAGATATGGTCATACCAATACCATCATCCTTAATAAGAATTTTACTGTCCTTATTCTTTGTGCCAACATTAATAAATTCAAGGGTTACATTTTCTGCATTTGCATCGTAAGAATTTTTGACTAATTCAAATAAAGCAGTAATACGGTCAGTGATAAGGTCACGACCAAGTAAACGGAAAGTATTGACATCAAAACGCCATTTGAGTTTATTACTTTGAGCCATATTCTTCTAAATGTTTTTTGATACTTTCTGCAATAATTTCTCCTAATTTAACAGGAACTGCATTTCCTATATGACGAGCAACAGTAGCTGTTGATAATGGTTTCTCAGGATTCTGGAAATTGTAATTGATAGGGAATGATTGAAATAGTGCAGCTTCTCGCATAGATATAGCACGGTCTTGCTCTGGATGCCCAAAACGTCCATTCCCCAGTCCAATACAATAAGTAGTCATAGTCGGCGCTACATCATCCCATGACATACGCCCATAAACACTACGAAATGAAGCACCTCCTTCTTTTTTATGACAAGCTAATTTCAACTCCTCTGGCCATTCACGCCAGAAACCTCCTTCTCTTGTTGCTTGTATTCTCCTTTTATTTAAATCACCTAATTTACGTGCGAAATGTAAAGAATCATTTTTATCAGGAACTCCATCTTCTATCTTGGGTAAATTACCAATTGCTTGTCTAACGGTTATATAATTTGTTATGTTGTGGGTTGGAGGTAGTAGGCTTATTTCTCCAAGTTTGGATGCCAATAAGATAAGTCTTTTTCGACGTTGAGGAACACCATAATCTTGTGCATTTACTACGGACCAATCAACGCTATAATCCATACTTTCCAAAACAGAAATAAAATCGCTAAGAATTTTACCTTCATTAAATTTCGCTAATTGAGGTACATTTTCCATTGATACGATTTGAGCATCGGTTTCTTGTATTAGACGAGCAAATGAGTAAAGCAATGCCCATTTACCTTCGGTATTCTCATCATCTATCTTCTTACTGATTTTATTTTTATTTGAGTAAAGTGAAAATGGTTGGCAAGGAGCACAACCTACCAATATTTTTTTCTTAGAGGCAAAAAAACTATTTAGTTCTTCTCCGGTAACCTCTTTTATGTTCTTAGTTATGTATTTAGCACCTTTATTATTTTCTTCAAAAGCATATTTGCAAGATTTATCAATATCGTATCCTGCAACCACATTGAAACCTGCTTTTACAAAGCCATGTGTTAAGCCGCCAACACCACAAAACATATCAATAACTGCAAAGTCATTAATTGAAATCATTTTTTAATGGATTAAATTTTTAGTAGTTTAAATACTTTAAAATATATTTTATATAAAAAGCTGATTTTGAGCTACTTGGATGAATTGAATTTTTATAACTATTTGTTTGTCAGTTGTTTATGTTTTTTTATATGCAAATTTTAAGTATATCAAAATACTGTAAAGATAAAATAATTTGTGGTTATTTGGTGATGAATAGTGTATTTAATTGAGTAATTAAACCCCATCAATGTGCCTCCAACCAATTCAAACCAACACCCATACCCGTTTCCATTTTCACAGGGAAAGGTATTGCATTGACCATCAGTTCGTTGACTTTGGTTTTCATGAGTTCTAATTCTGACTTGTGTACGTCAAAAACTAATTCGTCATGTACCGTCAGGATGATGCGAGATTGTAGTTTTTCTTGCTTAATGAAATCATTTACTTTTATCATCGCAATTTTTATCATGTCTGCCGCAGAGCCTTGTATGGGTGCGTTAACGGCATTGCGTTCGGCAAAACCTCGTTCTACCATATTTTGAGAATTGATGTCTCGGAGATACCTTCTGCGTCCCAAAATAGTTTCTACATAACCATTGTCACGAGCAATAATTACGGCATCGTTCATGTATTTTTTGATGGCTGGAAATTCCTTCCAATAATTATCAATTAATTCTTTGGCTTCGGTTCTGCTTACGCCCACTTGTTCTGCCAAACCAAAGGCCGAAACACCGTAAATAATCCCGAAATTGACCGTTTTTGCCTTCCTACGCATTTCAGAAGTTACTTCGTCCAAACTTACATTGAATACTTTTGCAGCAGTTGTAGCGTGAATATCTCGCCCTTGATTGAAGGCTTCAATCATGGATTCGTCTTTGGCAAAAGCCGCCATAATTCTTAATTCAATTTGCGAATAATCGGCAGAAAGGATTAAGAAATCATCATTTTTAGGAATAAACGCCTTTCTGATTTCTCGTCCACGAGCGGTACGAATCGGAATATTTTGTAAGTTCGGATTGGTACTTGACAAACGTCCCGTTGCGGTAACTGCCTGATTGAACGAAGTATGAATTCGTCCCGTTTTTGGCGAAATCAATTGCGGCAAGGCATCTACATACGTTGATTTTAACTTCTGTAATTCTCTGAAATCCAAAATCTTACGAGCAATTTCATGGTTTTGTAATTCTAATTTTGTTAAAATGTCTTCGCCCGTCATGTATTGACCCGTTTTGGTCTTTTTGGCTTTTGGGTCGAGTTTTAGTTTATCAAATAAAATTTCGCCTAATTGTTTCGGTGAATTAATGTTAAAATCTTGTCCCGCCAATTCAAAAATAATGGTTTGCACTTCCAACATATCTTTCTCTAATACCTTCGACATGGTTGCCAAAAACTCAACGTCCAATTTTACCCCTTCCATTTCAATATCACAAAGCACTTGCGTCAAAGGCATTTCTACGTCTTCAAATAATTTCACTGCACTCGGATTTTGAGCCAAAAGCGGGTGTAATTTATCTCTCAATTGTAAGGTAATATCCGCATCTTCGGCAGCATATTCTTTCACTTTTTCAATATCGGCATCACGCATATTTCCTTGTTTTACGCCTTTTTTACCGATAATTTCTTCGATAGACACTGGTGTGTAATTCAAAAAATCTTCCGCCAAAATATCCATTCCATGACGTTTCTCTGGCTCAATAATGTAGTGAGCCAACATTGTATCGTAAGTTTTGCCTTTGATTTCTACACCGTATTGTGTCAAAGCCATTAAGTCATATTTGATATTTTGGGCAATTTTTTCAATCTTTTCGTTTAAGAAAATCGGCTTAAATTCATCCACAATTGCCTGAGCTTCTGCACGATTGGCAGGAACGGGAATGTAATAGCCTTCGCCCGCACGGTACGCAAATGACATTCCGACCAATTCCGCTTCAACGGCATCAACGCTGGTAGTTTCCGTATCAAAACAAATAGCATCTTGCAAACTCAAAAAGTGAATTAACGATTGACGTAACTCGGGTGTGTCGATAAGGTGATATTGATGAACGGTGGTGTGGATGTTGGCTTTTTGAAGCTCGATGTTCGATGTTTGATTATCATCATTTGAATTAAATAGATCCAATTGTTTTTCAGGAACTAAACTGGAAAACATATCCATTTGTCCAGAAGGAGCAACGACTTTTTTACTACTTGTTGAAACCTGTTTACTGCTTACTGTTGACTGTTCACTGTTTGTTTCGTCTCCCAAAAGTCTTCTCCTTAAAGTTCTAAACTCCAATTCGTCCAAAAGTGGGGAAAGTAATTCTTTATTTACTTCCGACATTTTTAAATCTTCTTCATCAAAAGTCACAGGAACTTCGCAGTGAATGGTGGCTAATTCTTTCGATAAAAGTCCTTGTTCAGCGAAATTTCTAACATTTTCTTGTTGCTTGCCTTTGAGTTTATCCACATTGGCAATCAGATTTTCTACCGAACCATATTCTTCAATGAGTTTTTGAGCAGTTTTTTCTCCAATGCCAGGAATCCCAGGAATATTATCGGAAGCATCGCCCATTAATCCCAAAATATCAATCACTTTCATGACGTCATCAATGCCCCAACGCTCACAGATTTCTGCCACGCCCATCACTTCTACGCCCTTGCCCATGTAAGCAGGTTTGTACATAAAAATGCGTTCTTCGACCAACTGACCGTAATCTTTATCGGGAGTCATCATAAAAATTTCCATATCGTCGTGGTCACGGGCGGCACGTTTGGCGATTGTTCCGATAACATCGTCGGCTTCGTATCCCGGCATAATCAACATCGGAATATTCATGGCGGCACAAAGACGCTTTATATAAGGAATGGCAATCGTAATATCTTCAGGTTGTGCCTGACGCTGAGCCTTGTATGCCTCAAATTGTATATGGCGAAATGTGGGAGTAGGCGTATCAAAAGCTACCCCAATATGCGTAGGTTTTTCTTTGGAAATAACTTCTAAAAGTGTATTGGCAAAACCAAATACGGCACTGGTATTCATGCCCGTAGAGGAAATTCGAGGTGTTTTTTGGAAGGCAAAATGAGCTCTATAAATCAACGCCATTGCGTCGAGGAGGAATAATTTTTTCATCTAAGTATTTTTGAATCGGATTTACGATTTTCAAAAATACGGAAAAGGCAGGGAATTTGGTAAAATTGGGGGCAAAACATCATTGGGATAGACCACAGATGTTACGGATTGAACGGATTTGCACGGATTTTTTATCTAATAATGACAATAGATTGATGGTCTAAATATAAT
Organism: Cytophagales bacterium; assembly: GCA_013298805.1. GTDB lineage: Bacteria > Bacteroidota > Bacteroidia > Cytophagales > Spirosomataceae > Arcicella. The sequence goes on from JAAFIU010000098.1 coordinate 8,469, forward strand.
TTGTGGTAGATTTTCGAACCTAATCATCCGTGTAAATCCGACCAATCTGTCAAATCTGTGGTCTAAATGTATCGTAAAAAACCTATTTTTTGTAAATAAACCAAGCCCAAAAAATAAACAAAAACTGCACAGGTAGCCGAATTAAAGCCATTTGATGGTTTCCAATGGCTGGATTTGCTTTGAATACATCAATGACGTGTAAGGGTAAAAATATTAGCATCAAAATAAGAATGCCCAATGTAGCTTGTGAGCGAAATTGAGGAATAAAAACGCCAAAACCCACGATGATTTCTACAATTCCTACTAAATAATTAATGGCAGTATTGGGCAAAAAATCTGGAATAATGGGTGCATACATTTCGGGTTTTAAGAAGTGGTTAACGCCTCCAAAAATCATAAAAGCACCAAACAAATAGGTCAGAATGAGTTTAAATATTTTCATTTGTGATTGATTTTAGATTATAAATTTCGATGGGCTTGTTGAATATGTCTTTCGTTGTGAACAATTAAAAACTGCAAAGCATCGCCAAGGTTCAATTTAAGAAATTTTGCGATAGAAATAGCTATTTTGATTTGTTGAATATCTTTGGATTTGGCAAGTCGGATAATTTGTAAAAGTCGCTCTTGCTGATTAATAAATTCGGCTACAACAGCTTTTGCGTCTAAATTGGATTGGGGAATATAATTTTTAGAAGCCTTAAACTTTTTCTTGCCTGTTTCTGGATTCATTGATTCTATAGATTTTCGTCCCAACCACGAACTTTTAATATCATTGGCTTCGGGTTTATCGGGACTTTCTGAAAGTCCTTTTTCAAATAATGGTAGATAATAATTGCCATAAGTGTTGAGATGTTTCAAACATTGAGCAATGCTCCAACCACCTGTATTTGAGGGCTTTAGTAGTTTCTCTTCGCTCGCATTTTGAAATTTAGAGAGGACTTGTTGTAAGTGATTTTCAACTTGATGTTCTAACTGATTGAGAAGTGATATTTTATCCATGATTTTGCGATTGATTAGCTTTTGACCTCACAAAATTGGGCGATTAGAATTTAAGAAATATTGGTTTTTACCAAGATTTATATTTTGATACTGTTTACCAATTTGCTGAAATTACTGGCATCAATACCGATATAATTGGCTAAATATTTATGAGGAACAATTTGTAAAATGTGCGGGCTACGTTGTAATAATTTTCTAAATTTTTCTTCCGAAGTAAAGCATTGTAACTCTACTAAACGCTCCATGATGCCCGATAAAGCGCCCGTCAGACCTTTACGAAGCAGTAATTCAATATTGGGGTTATTTTGTGCGAGTGTTTCAATTTGTGCAAATGAAGCTCTCAAAAAAGTTGAAGGCGTGAGGGTTTCGTAATAAAATCGTGATGGCGTTTGATTCATCATTGAATCCAAAACACCACCAAAATTTCCTGCATAAGAAAACAATAAGGTTGCTTCTCGATTTTGTTCGTCTAAATAATAAACCCTTTGTAAGCCATCCAAAACAAAATATAGGTACTTTTCTATTGAACCCGCTTCGGTTAAAATCTCCTTTCGTTTGGCAGAAAAGGGTTTTAGTAGAGTAGAAAATGCCTCAAACTCCTCATTGGTTATTGGGTGGATTTGGTTTATGGTTTTTTGGAGGAGGGCGTAAGGCATTTTTATAGTGAATGAAATACTCTTTGTGGTTTAAAACATACCTTTAAGTCGTTATACTTTCTGTTCATTTAATGTGAATGGCTGTCATTGCGAACGGAGTGAAGCAATCTGTTGGATTGATGAAAAAGAGCTTAAAAACCTCTTCCCGTAAGCTGACAGATTGCTTCGTTTCACTCGCAATGACAAAGATGACATTTTCCTACTTCCCACCCAAAACCGTAACCGTCTTTTTATCAACGCCTACGCCTGTGATGGTTAATGATTTCCAAGTTTTTGGTAATTGAATATCTCTTAGTTGAACGATTCCTTCTTCTTCGATGTCTAAACCGCCAAAACCGTTTAAAATAGTTTGTAAAAATCCGCCTGCTCCCGTAGCAAAATAGGGGTTTGTACCGCCTGCGGTTTCTGCTAATACCCCAAACGGTGGCACTTCGTTGGGTTTATAACTCTTCGTGAAAAGTTCGGCTGCTTTGTCGGTATTGTTTAATCTTGCATGAAGAATACACAAAATGGCTTGTGACATCGCTGGCCCATCGGGCGACATTCTGGCTTCGTAATAATCTAAATCTTTTTTAATTAGCTCTTTGTCAGTTACTTGGTGCATTGGATACGACAATAAATTTACATCAGCTTGTTTTATCGTTTCACCGTTGTATGTGGCGTGTTCTTTGGTTACGCCGTCGGCATTTCTCAAAACTACTAAACCTGTCATAACCTCCTCCCATTTCGGATTCACGGGCATTTTTGCCTCTTCGGCAGCTTCGGTAGCGAATTCTAAAACCTCTTTTACCATGCCGTTGGTGTAGGCGTTATCATCCACATTTTCCGCCCATTCATCTGCACAAACTACGTTGATAATGTGATATTTTCCGTCTGCTCCTTTTTCGGCACGACTTACCCAAAAATCGGCAACTTCTTTCAACATCGGATACCCACGAGTTTTTAACCATTCTTTATCGTGTGTTACTTGATAATATTTCCAAAATGCCCAACCAACATCTGCAGTAATGTGGTGTTGGAATGGCCCCGTCAAAGCCCAAACTGGCGTAGCTTCTTGCCCCTTGTCGTCTGACTCCCAAGGAAACATAACACCTTGATAACCATGTGATTTTGCATTGGCACGAGCAGATTCCATTCTTTCAAAACGATATTCCAAAAGAGATTTTGCCATTTCTGGATGTAAAACCAAAATGGCTGGGTACATCCAAATTTCGGTATCCCAAAATACGTGTCCGTTATAACCTAATCCCGAAAGTCCCATTGGGGAAAGGCTGTATGCCTGACCTTCACGACAGAATGAATATAAATGATACAGAGCAAAATGTGCGGCTCTTTGGGCATCGGCATCACCTTCAATTTTGATGTCTGATGTCCATAATTTTCCCCAACCTTCTTTATGACGTTTCAATAAACGGTCGTGTTTTTCTAAGGCTGCATAAATGGTCAAGCGTTCTGCTTCGTTGAGTGGGTCGGGCGTTTGTTCTGTCGAAATTGTTGAACCCACCACACTAAACGAATAGGTTTCATTGGCAATCATTTTTTTCGAGAACTTCAAACGGTGCATTCCGTAATCCCATTCTTCATGGATTAATTGTGGTTCTTTACCACGTTCTTCGGCAAAAACAAATGAGTTGGATGCCGCCAAAGTATGCTTGCCCGTTGGTGATTTCGCCACGGAAGTCATCAATGGAATTAAAGCGTGCGGACGGTCGATGAGGGCATAAGAATTTTTTACATCACGTAACATATCAGGGGCTGACATTACGCTGTGAGGAGTAATCTCACAATCTTTTTTTGCCTTAACTTCTACGTCAATCATCATCGTATAAGGCAAATGACGCAATGCCATGATTGAATATTTTACGGCAACTTTATCAGAATACTCGAAAGTAGTCGTTAAAATGGCATTTTTCATGTCCAATACTTGCTTGTAGTTGCTAATATCAGCACGTCCCAAACGGCGACCATCAACCTCCAAATCCATGTTGGCAAATTCAAAAGTTTTTAGGATATTTGATACTCGTCCACGTCCGTAAGTGTCAAAAGCTCCGTTCAAAACTACGTCTTTTACTTTTAGAGGTTCTGGCGAAGATACAATTCCAATCATTCCGTTGGCAACCGTTACGCCGTAATAGTTATTTGGATTAATTTTATCAGCAGTGACCAGCCAAGGGTCTTGAGCAAATAGTGATAAACTCTGAGCTACAAATAAGGCTAATAGCAATAATAATTTTTTCTTCATTGTTTTTGTGTTTAATAAAAATGGGTTGAAAGGATTATACCTAATATGATTTTTAAGATTAGCTGATTTTAATCATGTTACTTCAAATCTTGGTGTTGCTAAAAATATAATGCTGGAAACAATACATGTATAGGACTGCCCAAATCTCATAATCATTAAATACAATTACTGTCTGCAATAAGATTTTTGGTGGTGCTAAAAATATAATGCTGGGAACAATGGGTTTTAACCCATTGGTATCAAAAAATCAATGGGTTAAAACCCATTGTTCTCTTTCAGAAGCAATACATTTATAGGACTGCCAGATTTTTAAAAATCATTGAATCACAAAGAATAATAGTTCAGATATAACATCCATTAACCGAAATTATAAAAAATCTTTAACAAATCATTAACACAATACCTTTAGGGGATTTAGTTATGGGAAATGTCTTGGTTTTATACAGTCAAATATATTGAAGTTGTATTAAAACTAAATAACATAACTAAACCATCAAACATCATGAAAAACCACATTAATTACCTCGCAAAATCACTATCATTGGTTATTTCTATTACACTTTTTAGTGCTTGCAGTAGCGGCTTGAAACAACTCCAAAAAGGAAATTTTGATGAAGCTGTTTTTACTTCAGTCGAACGTCTGCAAAAAAATGCTGATAATAGTAAAGCCCTTACCGTTTTGCATGATGCTTATCCTTTGGCAGTTGAAAATCACAAACGAGCCATTAGAAGTTTTGAAAATTCACAAGAGCCTTTTCGTTGGAAAAAAGCCTTGACTGAATATCAGCAACTAAACCGAATCTATGATGCCGTATCTCGCTCGCAAGTTGGTGTGCGTCAGGTCGGAATGCCCCAAAATTATGCAAAGGAGACAGAATCAGCTCGACAATTAGCGGCTGACGAGCGTTATCAAGCAGGAATGATGGCGATGAATAATAAGGAAAATCGTGTAGCTGCCAAAGATGCGATTAACCATTTCCAAAGAGTTAATGACTTGATTCCTAATTATAAAGACGTAAATCAGAGATTAGACGGAGCTTTTCAATATGCTACCTATCGAGTAATTATTGAGCCAGTCCATGATGTTTTCCGTTTGAGGACTAATGAATATCAGACTTTGCAAGAGGCATTTAACCGTGAGATTTTTCGTTCAAAATTACCAAGTTCTTTTGTGAAATATTATACCACAATTGATGTGCAAAAAGAGACATTTCCAATTCACGAGATTGTTAAAATGTCTTTGGTAAATATGAGTTTACCGATTAAAACTGTAAACTCTTCGGTCGAAAATTTTACAAAATCTGTCAAAACAGGGACGAAGCGAAATAAAGATTCAACGGTTGTAGATGTTTATAAAGATGTGACTGCTCGAATTACAACTTATACCAAGACTATCGTAATGAATGGCACAATGGAAATGAAGGTTTTTGATTATAAAACTAACGCTTTAATCACCCAAGAAGTAAGAAATGAAGCTTATACTTGGACAGATTCTTGGCAAAAATTTGAAGGAAATCCAGAAGCATTGAACGGTAAAAAAGTGCCAACTGCAACTGGCTACGGTAATGTTGAACCAAGTGAAATTACCTTTTTTACCAATATCAGCAATCAATTCGCCAATTATTATCAAGGTCGTTTGAGAAAAGCTTATCGAGATATGTAGTACAATCCTCCGATACCGTTGGAGTTTCAAAAAACAATGGTATCGGAGACAACTTAATTGCAGTACCCACCACCATTTCATCTCAAAATTTCCCGATTTCATAGCTGCCTTTAAATAAAATGCCCAAGTAGTAGATTTTATGAGGATATTATTTTTACTTTTAATATTCATTTTTTAGACAGACACTTTTTATAGGTAAAAAATAAATGGAGCTAATTATTTGACAAAATAGCCGCCAGACAGTATCATAGCGGCTATTGAAAACACTTAATATCCGCAAAAATATAGAATCA
>JAAFIU010000322.1 GCA_013298805.1 Cytophagales bacterium
GATGAGGTGGGGTAAAATGTTGTTGCCTAAAACTAACAAAAAATGTTAATAAGAATCAAATTTTACAAAATGAATAAGAGCCAACCAAATATTATTCGGTTAGCTCCTATTTACCAAGTTACCCTCAATTTAACCCGTTTTGTTTGCTCTCTCATTTTGTAATATACTCTAATATCTATTTTCTAACTTAAACGGTCTTTAAAACTTTCATAACCAAAAGTTTTCACTAAATCAAAAGTATCATCTTCTCTCCAAATACCAATTGACGGTAAATTTACGCCGTTGAAGGTTGTTGTTTTAACCATTGTGTAGTGAATCATATCATCAAAAACGATAGAATCACCAATTTTCAAAGGCTCGTCAAAAGAATAATCTCCGTAAAAATCTCCTGCTAAACAAGTCATTCCACCAAAACGATAAGTCGGTTTTCCAGCTACTGGTTCGTGATGAGCACCTAAAATTTTAGGTTTATAGGGCATTTCTAAAGTATCGGGCATATGAGCCGCAAAACTTACATCCAAAATAGCTACATCAATTCCCTGAGAATCAATAATATCCAAAACTGTTGAAGTCAAATAACCAGTCCTCCATCCTACTGCCGAACCTGGTTCCATGATAATTTTAAGATTCGGGAAGCGAGATTTTAGACCTTTCAAAACCGAAATCAAATGTTCTGGTTCATAATCTTCACGAGTAATTAAATGTCCTCCGCCCAAATTTAACCATTTTGCTTGTTTCAATAAATCCCCAAAACGTTCTTCAATAGCTTTTAGAGTTCTTTCTAAAGTATAAGAATCATTCTCGCAAAGCGTATGTGAATGTAAGCCTTCAATGCCTTCGGGTAAAGTATCGCCCAATTGATTACGAGTAATTCCCAAACGAGAACCCGCAATACAGGGATTATACATATCAGTCTCAACCTCAGAATATTGTGGATTAATTCTCAACCCACAACTAATACCGTTGGCAATGGCACGGTCTTTAAATTGGTTATATTGATTTAAAGAATTAAAAGAAATATGTCCCGCATAGTTCATTAATTCATCAAATTCCTTTTCCAAATAAGCAGGTGAATAAACGTGTGTTTTACTACCCATTTCTTCAAAACCTAAGCGAGCCTCATTCAATGAACTTGCCGTTGAACCTGCCAAATATTGTTTAACCATTGGAAAAGTTGAGAACATCGAAAAGCCTTTCAAAGCACAAATAATTTCGATTCCTGCTTGTTCTTGAACGTATTTCAACAATTCTAAATTCTTTCTTAACAGCCTGTCTTCCAATACATAACAAGGCGAAGGTATTTGTTTGAAATCAATCATTTTAGTTTAAGCTTTTAGGGGTTAGTAAAAGAGTATTTGAATTTCAACTTCTCGAAAGTTCTTTCACTTTCGAGAAGTTCTCTTAGGGGCGGAACTTCTCGAAAGTAAAAAAAACTTTCGAGAAGTTGGAAACGAGTCTATTTATTCATAAAACCTAACCCTAAAAACCAATCACCTCATTTTAATACTCATGCGGAAGCGTTCCGTTCACAATTTCGTTCCACGGCAAACCATGAACGTTCAACATTGCCATGAATGGGTCTGGATTCATGTCTTCACAATTCCAAACGCCTGGTTTCATCCATTCGCCCGTAATCATCATCATTGCTCCAATCATTGCCGGTACGCCCGTTGTATAACTTACTCCTTGTGCTTGAACTTCTTTCCAACAATCTTGGTGTTTGCAATTGTTCCAAACGTAATATGTTTTGTCAACACCGTCTTTAATTCCTTTGATTTGACAACCAATTGAAGTTTCGCCAGAATAATTTTCTCCTAAAGAACCTGGCTCTGGTAAAACTGCTTTCAAAAATTCAAGTGGAACGATGTCCATACCTTGGAATTTTATTGGTTGGATACTCGTCATTCCCACGTTTTCAAGAACATTCAAGTGTGTAATGTATTGCTGTCCAAACGTCATCCAGAATCTTGCACGCTTCAACGTTGGGAAGTTTTTCACCAAAGATTCTAATTCTTCGTGATACAACACGTAAGATTCTTTTGGTCCAATCCCTGGGTAATCAATTGGCTTATGAATCGACATCGCTTCGATTTCTACCCATTCACCATTTTCCCAGTATTTTCCTTTTTGAGTAATCTCACGAATGTTAATTTCTGGGTTAAAATTCGTAGCAAATGCCTTACCGTGATCGCCTGCATTACAGTCGATAATATCCAAGTAGTGCATTTCGTCAAAGTGATGCTTGTTGGCATAAGCCGTATAAACTTGCGTCACCCCTGGGTCAAAACCACAACCCAAAAGAGCCATCAAACCTGCTTCTTTGAAACGCTCTTGATAAGCCCATTGCCATGAATACTCAAACTTAGCAACGTCTTTTGGCTCATAATTGGCGGTATCCATATAGTGAACTCCTGTTTCCAAACAAGCATCCATGATGGTTAAATCTTGGTATGGAAGAGCCACATTTATTACCATAAACGGCTTCACTTCGTTGATTAATGCTACTAATTCAGGAACGTTATCAGCGTCAACCTGAGCAGTTTGCACTTTTGTAGGCAAGCCAATTTTAGCACATTCTTCTGCGATAGCATCACATTTACGTTTTGTACGGCTGGCTAAAACAACTTCCGAAAATACATCGGGATTCATGGCACATTTCTTCACTACTACGTTTCCAACGCCTCCTGCACCAATGATTAAAACTTTCTTTGACATTTTGTTATCGGTTTCTGTTAAAAGAATAACACAAAATTAGTCAAACCTAAAGAAATTATCGGTCACTATTGGGTTAAATTTGTGATATTATCGTCTTTACCCAATATAAATCTCCATTTTCAATTCTTTCCAATGAATCAAACCAATACCGTTTTTATCATTTCTCTTTCAATTATTCTTTTTGGGTATCTTCTGAAGAGGAAAAATATCATCTCTGAACAAGAAGGGAAAACCATTTCTAAATTCCTGATGCACAGCACTTTCCCTGCATTGACTTTTGTAACGATGGTTCGGGTGAAAATGGAATTGAATTTATTATTGCTTCCCGTAATTGCTTTTTGTTTTTCACTATTGACGATGTATTCGGCTAAATATTTATTCAAAAGTCAAGAGAAACAATTACGGGCTTTATTAATTATGGGAAGTGGTGGATTTAACTTGGGACTTTTCGCCTATCCACTCATTGAAGGTATTTGGGGACAAGAAGGCATGGTTTATGCCGCCATGTTCGACACAGGAAATGCCTTTGCCGTTTTTGGTTTGGTGTACGGAACGGGCGTATTTATGTCGGAAGGAAGTGTAGATATTCCTAAAAAAGAAAATGTCAAAAAAGCATTGCTCAAAATAATAACTTTGTTACCCTTTCAAGCCATTTTGGTGGGTATTTTCATTAATCTCACAAAGATTGAATTACCCGAAATTGTGATGAATGTTTTGGACGTTTTGGCGAAAGGGAATAAGGTAATCGTTTTATTAATTATGGGAATCTATCTCAATTTTTCTATTCCAAAAGAAATTTTCAAAAAGGCAATTAATGTATTGTTAATCAGATACTTTTGGGGATTATTATTAGGCTTTTTATTCTTTTATTTCTTACCTTTTGAACAACTTTACAAAAGCGTTTTATTGATTGTTTTAATTGTCCCTGTGGGAATGACGCTCCTTCCCTTTTCGGACGAATTGGGCTACGATACCAAAACAGCAGGCGTTTTAGTAAACCTTTCTATGCTGATTAGCTTTGCCATGATGTGGGGATTGGTAGTTTGTTTGGGGCTTTGAGTGTGTTCATAGCACGCAGATACAGAAAGCCAACTCAATTTCTCGAAAGTAGAAATAACTTTCGAGAAGTTCTCAACTCCGCTTACACTAATTTGAAATTAGTGCATAAATGGTGTGGCAAAATTATTTGTAGCTTTAAAAAAGCAAAAACGATTCACGACCGATTACAAATTAGGTTGAGCGAGGTTTTCTATTTACAAACTTCATAAGTGGCTGTTGGGTCTTTTTCCCAATAGTTATTAGAATTTGCTTTATTTACATCTGCAACACAAATGGTTTTGATTTGGTTTGATGTACAAGTGAAATAATGTAGCTTTAATTTACTTACATCTAAGGTTGTTAATTGGTTATTTCTACAATAAAAGTCTCGTAAAGCTAAATTCTTACTTAAATCTAAAAAGATTAGTTGATTATTAGAACAGCCTAAAGATTGTAAAGCTATATTTTGACTCAAATCTAAGGATTTCAATTGATTGTCTGTAATTTCAAGGAATTGTAAAGCTACATTTTTACTCAAATCTAATACAGTCAATTGATTCTTTCCAAGATATACCAATTGTAAAGCTACACTTTTACTTATATCTAAGGATTTTAATTGATTATGATGACAGTTTAAAGTTTGTAGAGCTATATTTGTATTTAAAATTGTTAGCTGGTTTCCCCTGCAATCCAATTCGTGTAAAGCCGTGTTTTTGCTCAAATCTAAACTTGTTAAATTATTTTCTTCACAATAAACTTTATTAGGATAATTTGATTATTGAAATTTTTGGGACAAACCAACACGATATTTTGTATAAATATTGTGATAAACTATACAGACATCAGTGGCTGTCCCAAAAAATTTGTGGCTGT
>JAAFIU010000143.1 GCA_013298805.1 Cytophagales bacterium
TTTATTGACTCGCCAAGTGTTTGAAAGTGTATAACGACTCTCGTGGATTCGCCATCTATCTGAAAAATATGAAAGAATTTCTGTAAATTCAGATTCATATAAGGTTGTAACAGCCACAAATTTTTTTGGACAGCCACTGATGTCTGTATAGTTTATCACAATATTTATACAAAATATCGTGTTGGTTTGTCCCAAAAATTTCAATAATCAAATTATCCTAATAAAGTTTAATGAAAAATATAAATAATATTTATTCTGGCAGTTCAGAATCATCATAATAAAAATCCTGATAAAGACTCAAATATTTTGCCGATTTTTGCCGATTTCCTAATTTATAATAGTTATATCCAATATATTGGTATAACCAATCAAGTGTACTATCTAATTCAATTGCCATAAAAAAATCATTAATTGCTTCTAAATACTCATTGAGTTCAGATTTACTATTTCCTCTGTTTTTATATGTTATTGAAGATTCAGGGTCAATTTCAATCACTTTTGTAAAATCTTCTATTGCTCCCTTATAATCTTCGAGTTCCATTTTACTTAATCCTCTATAATCGTAAGACTTTGCTAAATTAGGGTTAATTTCAATTGCTTTTGAATAATCTTCAATTGCTCCTAAATAATCATTTATACTTGCTCTACTAATTCCTCTTAAAAAAAAGGAATTAAAATTACTCTCATATTTCGCCTTAGTTTCAATCGCTCTTGAATAATCTTCTACTGCTCCTAAAAAATCATTAATATAGTGTTTGCCTTTTCCTCTTAATATATAGGCTTTTTTAAATTCAGGACAAATTTCAATTGCTTTTGTACAATCACTAATTGAATCTAAATAATCTTTCAATTCATATTTTGCCTCAGCTCTCATAAGGTATGCAACTTCATCATTTGGCTCCAAATAAATAAAATGATTGAACTCTTCAATAGCCGTTTTAAAATTCTTTTTCCAAAGATTTGTACAAGCTTGTGCAAAAAGGCTATCCTTATCAATTAAGTCATCCTTTTGCCCACTAACCAACCAATTAATCCAAGCCACATCCTGCAACAATGGCATTAAATCAATGGCACTCAAATTGTTAAGATTTCCCTGCAATTGGCTCAACAGTAGCGGTATTTTTACCTCAGGTAATTGCCACAAAATGGTCTTTATGGAGCTTTGGGCAAAGTTTTGGTAGTCAGTATCTTTCAAAATAATGCCATCACCGTTGTAATGTTCTGTAAAAAGTTTGGGTTGTTGCTGTAAAGCTAAAAGGGTTATTTGGAGAACCAATAAACTAAAATCATCCAAGTTTTTATCAAAAAAATAAGCATCTCTTTTGGGGTGTTGGTAACAAGGGCTACCCATTTCGTTGGCTTTGCGTCCACGCAAGGCAGGTACAAATACGCCATCGTAGTCAATCAGTTTTAGCTTTCCATCGGGCGTAACAATCAAATTGTCGTGCTTTATATCGCCGTGGGCAATGGGTTGTTGTTGCAGCCACCAAGCCAAATTACAAAACTGAAAATAGAGGTTTTTGAGGGCAGGCGTATTGTTTTGAGTACAAATTTGTTCCAAATAATTGTCTAAGGTTTTGCCCTCAACCCATTCCATCAATACCACAGGGTAGCCTTGTCCTTCTTCGTTGGCGGTTTCTACCCAAAGTTCATTTTCGAGGTAAGTAAAATCCACAAAATACGGAGAAGGGTTTTGTTTGAGGTATGCCGCAATGAGTCCCAAACGTTCTTGGCGTTCGTTGGCTTCGGTATAAAAACATTTGAGGGCGTAAAGTTTGTCTTTGAGTTTTAGCTTAAAAACAATCGCCAAACCACCCGTAGAGTACCAAGGTTCATCGGGATAATTGGGGTTGGATATCACTTCCACGTCTTCCAAAGTACGGAAAGAGTCCTGCCCAATCATGAGCGATATTTTATATTCTTGGGTAGTAGGAAGCATTTTGAGTGTTGAATGATAAATGATGAGTGTATAATGGACTAATTGATTTCTGTCAAATTTTAATCCTAAAAATTCATTAATTTGGCGAATCCAAATTCAGACGGTATTGTTTAAACAGTTTTAATGGTTTTTGTGCCAATGTCTAAGCACTTAATCATGTCACTCACCGAGGCTTGAAAAGTCATTGCCACAAATTCGGTATTTTCTCTTAAATCCGTCTTTTTCACTTCCGTGGCAATCCGCTGTTTAAACGCCATCGGCAACATACTACTCATGTCATAAAGCAAGCGAGACTGTTTATTTTGCGGTAATTCGTCCATACTTTCTGGAAAAACAACCGATTGCTCCGTTGAGGCAGAAATATGAACGTTAAATAAAAGCGTTTTGCCGTAAAGCGTTTTGGTTTGGCGTAATTGATAGGCTTTTTCCAATAATTCGTCAGCTTCGCAATCTGTTTGCTCACCATCGGTAATGTTGATGACAATGGGAGGAAAACTATTGGCGTGCTGGTTTGTCCAATCGTTCAAGATTTCGGTGCATTTATCAAAAGCACTTCCCATGGGCGTAAGCGATGCCGCCACGGGCGAAAACCAATAAACCACAGGTATTTTCACTTTGGTTTCGCCTTTGAAAGTCCGTCTAATTACTTCAATTTCACCGTTATTACCCGTAGGATTTTGTTTTAATTCTGCGGGAGAAACAAAGGTTTTGCAAGCGAGATTTCCTTCCCACAAAATTTGAGCTTCGTTTGATTTTTGACCATAGCCAATCACCGCAATATCAAAATAGTGGCGTGGTTCGGCTTCGGTTTTTTGGCAAGCATTGATAAGCTCATTCATGGCATTATTAACGTACAAAGCCACCATTTCAGCTTTTGATTTAGAGGTATCACCACCCCAACTATCGCTCATACTACCGCTCTGGTCAATCAGAAATACAAAGCAAGCGGGACGGTCTCGATTAATTCGGGTTTCATAATCAGTAGTTTGCGTTTCAACAATTAGGCTTTCTCCTATTTGGGATAGCGATTGAGAGGTAGATTTTTGTAGTGATTGCATAGGAGGTAATTGTGGTGTTTTTATTATTGTTGCAAGATAGAAATTTTAGGGGTAAATCATTTCAATCCTATACAGATTTATCCACAAAAAAAGCCATCTAATTGAGACGGCTTTTTTTGCTTTAAACATAAAATCAAAGGTTACTCCTTCACAAAACGAACATCTACAATTTCAACACGTCTTTCTTTAGAAGGTGCTAAATCATAAACTGACAGTTTCACATTTTTATTATCATCACTCAAACCTGATACCGAAGCATCTTCTCCGTTGGCTTGTTGAGTAATTGAAATTTTATCCATATATTTTTTCAAAACACCATCTTCATAGCTTTCTAAATAATTCTGAATACTACTCACACGACGTTTAGTCAAATTAATATTGTAATCATTTTGAGCTAATGGACTGGCAAAACCCTTTACTGTAATATTCACTTTTTCTCCTTTTTGAACCGCCTCTGCAATTTTAGCAGTCAAAGCTTTTAGGTCTTCATAACCTTTTTTGACGCTATTATCGAAGAAGTTTTCAACAGCGGCTTTCGCTTCTGGGGTATCTTGTTCTTTCGCAAAAGTATTTTTCAATCTCATATATTTCTCAAAAGTTTGAGTATATGTAAATTCCGTACTTTCTGCTTTAGAATTTTTATTTGGTTGGTCGTTATCAAAATACAAAATCACTGGAGCAAAGTTTTCCATCTGAGTTCCCGCTGCTACTGGCTCAGTTGCTACTTTTGCAGTATCAGTCGTAACTGCCGCAGAATCAACCATTGCTGGGGCTTCCGTAGTGGCAGCAATAGGTTCTTTCTGACAACCACGCATCAACCACCAAAGTAAAGCGCCCAATAATAAAATTCCTAAAAGTGGCAATAACCATTTTGGTAAACCTCCACCTGCAACTGCTCCATCAATGTCTCCATCTGCCATGGCTAATGGAGCAACTTTAGGCGTTTCTACAACTGGTAATGCTTTTGCATCAGCATCAGGTATTAATGCCGAAGCTCCTAAAGCGGCTGCTCCTGCTAAACCTGCACCGATAACACCTGCTCCAATACCATCTCCATCTTTTTTAACCTCTTCAATTTTTGCATCGGCTTCACCAGCCAATCCACCTGCAAGGGCGGCTGCTCCCGCTAAACCTGCACCTATAACTCCAGCTCCAATTCCTTCATTTTCTTTTTCAACTTCACTTGCTAAAACTGATGCTCCTGTAATTTCACCCGTTCCTGCCGAAGCCCCGAAACCAAGACCTGCTAAACCTAAGCCTAAAATTGGGAATAATGCCCAAAGTCCTGCTTTATCTTTTGAGGGACAACTTCTCGCAATTTCTTGATGATTTCCTGCTTTTAGAATAATATAGTGCAATCCATCTTCTTCTATTTCGGCATAACGTTCTTTGATTTCACGATTTTTAATCACCGAAGCTACTCCATTATCTCTTGCTCCTTTAGTTGGATAACCCTCACTTCGCATAATTACATCGCCATCATTATTGATAACTGAGAAGTAATATTTACCATCTTTTTCATTTTGGAAAGTACGAATGCCATCTGCTGGTGAATCATCATGTCCTTTATAAGCGTCGCAAGGCAAATAATCATCAATTTCTCTATCTGATGAGTCATCTGTGGCAACAAGGGTATCGTCAAATGAAATGGCAGCCGTTGAACCTGCAACCATAAATGGATATAAACTCAATAATTCATCCTGACTATCAAAAGGGCAGCTTCTGGCAATTTCTTGATGATTTCCTGCTTTCAAGATTAAATAATGCTTTCCATCGGCTTCAATCACACTGTAACGCTCTCTCAATTCCCGGTTTTTCTGAACCGAAGCTACTCCATTGTCACGAGCTGCCGTTGTTGGATAACCTTCACTTCTGAAAACGACTTTACCTGATTTACTAAGCATGGTAAAGTAATGTTCTTTGTTTTCTGAATTCTGAAAAATTCTAAAATCTTCCGCTGGCGAATCTGAATGACCTGAATAAGACTCGCAAGGTAAGTAGCTGTCAATTTGCATATTTGTATTGGGTTGGGTTTCTGAATTTGCCACCTCAGTGATGGGTGTTGGCATATCAATGGTAAAAGATTCTGTACTCTCAGTAACTATTTGTTTAGTATCAAATACAACCTTGTACTGTTCAGCATAAGCGGAGGTATTTGCTAACAACCAAGTTAAAGCGGTATCTCGTTGTTGTTGAGTTTCAAAATCAGGACTTTTTGCAATTTCCTGACGATTACCCGCTCGGAGTATAAACGAATATTTGCCATTTTGGTCACTTTTTTCGTATCTCGATTCTTCAATACTATTTTTTATAACCGTTCTAATACCATTTTCTCGGGCAGTTCCAGAACCGTATCCTTGAGAATACAATACAGGTATTCCTGATTCATCTTTTAGCAAGAAATAATGTTGCTTGTCTTCTCCTTTGATTGAATCAAATCCTGCTTTGGCTGATAAAGGTTTTATGTCAAAATTATAATGATTGACACTTTTTCGTTTGGTTGGCTCAGGGTACTCCGAAGCGTAAGAAGGTGCATTGGTTTGTACAAATTGTATTTGACTTTCAGCCTCTTCACGAGTGGTAAATGTTCTACTTCTGGCAATTTCAAGATTATTTCTTTCTTTTAATATAAAATAAAAAGTTTCCCCTTCCTCATTTAGTTCAAATCGTTGGGCTTTGCCTGATGCCGCAATTACCTGACGAATTCGTTTTTCTCTCTTTGAATTAGCATCAAAGCCACGACTAAATAAAAGTGCTTTTCCATTGGCATCGTTAAAATGGAAATAAGACGCATTTTTATCTCCACGAGTAAAGCCTTCAAAACCTTGTGTACCTTTTGGAGAAGCAAAACTCATGTCGTAAAGTGAAGCAAAGTCAATAGCTCCCAATGCAGGTAAAGCTACCTGCTCACGAGTTGCGGTGGTAGTTGAGGTAGCAAAAGTATGCACCTCTACTGAATACTGTGGTTCGTCGGAAGTATCTTCGCTCAAAGCGTCTGCCCCTTGATTAGCAGCAACTTCATCCTCAAAGTCTGGACTTGTTCCAACACTTTGCCCCGCCACTAAAACGTCGAAAACAAATTGTTCTCCGTTTGAAGCAACTTGATAATTTGTCCGATTGGGTAGTGCTTGGGTAAGTCCACGAATTGCCTCAATACATGCTTCACGGTCATTGAAGAGAATACTCGACAATACAAGATTGCTATCATTGTCGGTAAGATTGAACGAGAACTTTCCGTCCTCTTGCTGCGTAACTAAGAATTTCATGGAACGTTATTTAGGAAGGTATGGGGGGATTTCTGAACTAAGAATTGTATTTCTGTTTATTCTTAAAACTCAATTTTCAAATTCACCTCCAAAATAACGATAAGGTTCTCATTTACAAAGCATTATTGTAAATATTTACATTTTCAAACGCATTTTTCTTTATTTATTTGCAAATAATAATCATTTTGGAACTTTTGTCTAAAAAAATCCCTATTTTTCAAATAATCAATCACAAGATATTGATTATAAACACTTTGTGTATAAAAATATTTGTTAAAGGTTACTTAAAAAAAACGCCCTCAATCCAATAAGGAGAGAGGGCATTTTACTAAAATTGATATTAAATACTATGCTTTCAAATCACCTTTTTTCAAAGCATTTACCGCAAAATCAGCCGCACGAGCCGTTAAAGCCATGTACGTTAATGAAGGGTTTACGCATGATGCTGAAGTCATTGCTGCACCGTCAGTTACGAATACGTTTTCTGCTCCCCAAATTTGGTTATTTTTGTTCAAACAAGAATTTTTAGCATCTGTACCCATACGTGCCGTTCCCATTTCGTGAATACCAATTCCTAAGTGCTTAGATTGGTCGTCATACGAACTAACATTTTTCAAACCTGCACGTTCTAACATTTCGGCAGCGTCATTCTTCATGTCAATACGCATTTTCTTTTCGTTGTCTTTATATTCAGCATCAAAAACAAATAATGGCATTCCCCATTTGTCTTTCTGCGTTTCGTCAAGATACATACGGTTTTCTGGATTTGGTAAAACCTCACCAAAGCCCATCATACCGAATGTCCATTTGCCTGGGTAGCTCAATGAATCTTTGAAATCCGCACCAATGCCTTCTTGTCCAGCGCCACGTCCCCAATCTTCACGAGAGGCACTTCCTTGATACCCAAATCCACGAGTATAATCACGTTTGTCACCAGCCCAGTTGCGGTAACGAGGAATGTAAATACCATTGGCACGACGACCGTAGTAATATTCATCTTCTAAACCTTCAAATTCACCCGAAGCACCTACTCCTAAGTGGTGATCCATGATATTGCGACCCAATTGGTCAGACTCATTACCTAAGCCGTTCGGGTGACGTTGAGATTTTGAGTTCATCATGATACCTGTACTACCAAAAGCAGAGGCATTCAAGAAGATAACCTTAGCAAAATACTCAATTGATTCCAAAGTATTTTGGTCAACAATTCTTACACCAACGGCTTTTCCTAATTTATCGTCGTAGATTACTTCTTGAACAATTGCATCTGGACGAAGCGTTAAATTACCCGTTTTTACTGCCGCAGGAAGCGTAGATGATTGTGTTGAGAAATATCCTCCGTAAGGACAACCCATCATACAACGGTTACGGAATTGGCATTGAGAACGACCTAAATCGTAAGCAATTTTAGATTCGCCCGTTAAGTGAGCAGTACGTCCCATAATGAAGTGACGGCTTGGAAATTCTTTTTCGATACGTTTTTTCATATCTTTTTCCAAAGCGTTCATATTCATTGCTGGCAAATAATGGTCGCCGTGTGGCAAAACGTCAATACCATCTTTATTACCGCTGATTCCCGCAAATTTCTCTACGTGGTCATACCATGGAGCAATATCTTTATAACGAATTGGCCAATCTGTTCCAACACCTTCTTTTGCATTTGCTTCAAAATCTTTTTCATTCCAACGATATGATTGTCGTCCCCACATTAATGAACGTCCACCAACATGATAACCACGAATCCAGTCGATTGGTTTTTTCTCAATGATTGGATTTAATTTATCATTTTCAAAATGGTTTCTCCACTGCTCATTTGCTGTATAGCCAGTACGAACACTAATAAAATATTCTTCAGCGGTTTTACTATCTACACGACCACGGTGAGGAAAATCCCAAGGATTTTTAGTAGCGTTTGTATAATCAGTTACGTGCTTAATGTCACGACCACGCTCAAGCATAATAACTTTTAATCCTTTTTCACAAAGTTCTTTGGCAGCCCAGCCACCTGATATTCCAGAGCCAACTACGATGGCATCGTAGGTATTAGCTTTTTGTCCTGTTCCTGTAATTTCCATTTTATAAGTATCAGGTATTAAGTATTATGTACCATGTCTTATCAGAGTTAAGTACACTTACAAAATAGCCTTTTATAATTTTCTTTAAAATTTAACTGATAACTGTTTACTATTAACTGATAACTACACTTAACTCATTGCCCAAGCTTTTTGTCCTTTTTGCAATTTAATACCTTCGTATTTCCCAGGTACTTCTAAATATTCTAAAGCTTTGGTTGCTCCAGGTTCAGAGGTAAAATAACCCAATACAGTTAAATCCTTCATTGTTTTCCAGAATTCAGATTTTTCTTTGGCAGAATCTTCAGCTTTAATTAAGGCTAATTTTTCTTCCGTAGTTGCTTTCATGAAACTACCTTTTGCCCCTTCATTCAATTTATCCAATCCCGCAAAGAATGCTTTTTGTTGGTCGTCTTTATAACATTCTTTCAACATGAACTGGATAAATTCAGGCACTTTAGCTTCCTTCGCACCAGCAGTAGATGTTTTTGGTAAGATAATCTCTGCAATTTCTGCAATCATTTCGCCATGTTCTGGAGTAATAGCGAAATTAGTTCCAGCCGTTGAACCACCTCCTGACTTACAACCTTCTAAAACAGTTGCTAAAGTACCAGCAGATAGCACTCCGCCCATCAGTAATGCTACTCGGGATATTGCGTCTCTTCTTTTCATGTATTTGTTTTTGTTTATTTTCTAATAATAGTTTTAAAAGCGTTTTGAGTCACTTTTTGGGATAATTAATCTATTTGTAAAATTACACTTAAATTGTAAAAATTTGCATTATTTGCTTACATTCTCAAAAAAATATACATACAAAACCATACAGATAATTTTACCGATAACGAATTCATCAAAATAATATTTGGTCATTTTCGTTTTCTGTGCCTAATTGCGAAAATTTTAATTAAAAATGACAAATGAAATTTAAACTATTAACCTTCTTGTGCGTATTTTGTTGCGTAACAACTATCGCACAAAAAAAGAAATCCACTAAAAAAACGCCCCAAACAAAAACCGTTGCGGTTGATTCAACTGAATTATTGAACAGAAATCAATTAAAATCGGGAATCCAACAAGCACAAGACCAAGTAGAGGCAAGTCTTACAGGTAAAGACCAAACGGCTTCACAGAATGGAGAAAAACGCTTTTATGATTCGTACAAATTGTTCTTGCACGCTGGCGAAGAATTGACACTTGAACACTCTTCTGATAATTTTAGGGTAATGTTAAGTTTGAAAACGCCCACAAAGGACAAACAAGAAATGAGTTACGACTCAAAGCCGTTTTTGGGAGGAAGTTACAATAAGTTCTTTTATGTTGCTCCTGCTACTGGAACTTACACTTTGTTGGCAACTTCAATGGATGCAGGACAAACTGGCAAATACAGAATCCAGAAAATGATTACGCCTCCTAATGCCGTTGAAGCTCAATTAGACCCTGTTTTCTCGAAGCAATTCAAGACTTTATTGAATTCTAAACAAGACAATTTCAAGTCGATAACGGGTGAAAAAATCAAGAAAGACAAAAAAGACAAATCGTCTGGACAAGAGCGTTTTAAGTCAACTTTAGAAATTGTAGTAGGAAAACCTGCCCTCTTAATACAAGAAAATGCAGGGCAAGCCGTAAACTATAAATCTGTCATTTTTGAATCTGAAAATGAAGAAGAGGCGAAACAATATTTTGACAAAATCAAGAAGCAATTGCAAATATTAGCTCGGAGTTGGACGGAGCAAAGCAATACAGATAATAATTATAGTGCTTCAACTGATAAAGAAATTGTAACGATGAGTATTTCGTCGGAAGAGAGAAAGAAAAAGAAGATGGCTTATTTGGTGAATTTTGTTTTCAATTAGGACTTTTATGGAACACGGATTTAAGGGATTTGACACGGATTTGCAAATAATATCCGTGTCAAATCCCTCCAATCCGTGTTCTTTTTTTATGCAGGCATTGTTGGACGTACCTCAATTTTACTTGGCAATGTTCTCGCTGGCATTTTGATTAAATCAGAAACAATTTGACCAATATCTTCTGGCTGAATTTTCCAAGCATCTTTATCATTTGGCGTATGTCCGTTGAAATAAGTTGCCACCGAACCTGGCATTATCGTCGTTACTTTGATGCCATCTTTTCGTAAATCCATCATAATGGCTTGTGAAAAACCAACTACTCCAAATTTTGACGCATTATATGCTCCACCCGCTGCAAAGAAATTTGTTCCTGCCAAACTCGAAATCGTGATAAAATAACCTTGCGTTTCTTTCAATTGTGCGTAAGATGCTTTAATTGAATTGAAAGTTCCCGTTAAATTAATGTCGATTGTTTCTTGCCATTGTTCAGATGTTAATTCTTGAATTGGAGCAAAATGCCCTACCCCAGCGTTTGCAATGACATAATCCAAACGTCCCCAAGCTGATAAAATCATTTCAACAGCTTTTTCTTGCGAAGCTAAATTTCTTACGTCAGATTCTATACCGATAGCATAACCTTCTTTAATTTTATTCAATTCTGCCGCAGCTTCATCGGCACTTGCTTGGGTACGTGAAGTAATGGCAACTTTAATTCCATCATTGATTAAAGCCTCCGCAACGCCATAACCGATTCCTTTTGAACCGCCAGTTATCAAGGCTGTTTTTATTGTTGTTGACATGATATTTTGTTTAGATTTATTTATATTTGAACTGACGATTCGCACAAATAGTTTCGTTTTAAAGGAGTATCAAAAATTTAGGGCAAACGCACGAGAATTAAATAATTAACTGTTTTAGGTACTCAACATCAAAAGCGGCTTTTACTCTTCTTTTTTTTAGACTTAGTTTATCCTTATGCTCTGAAATAACTTGCAGAGCTAAT
>JAAFIU010000424.1 GCA_013298805.1 Cytophagales bacterium
GATGCGATTTACGGCTCTGATTTCTCCACCCAAACCAACTTCTGCCGCAAAGCATATTGTGGACGGAATACTCAAATCTTCATAAGAAGAAACAATTGAGGCACAAACTGCCAAGTCAACCGCTGGATCTTCTACTTTTAAGCCACCTGCAATGTTCAAAAATACGTCTTGATTCCCCAAACGGAACCCACCTCTTTTTTCCAAAACTGCCAATAACATATTCAATCGTTTGGCATCGAACCCCGTTGAACTTCGTTGTGGTGTTCCGTAAGTGGCAATGGAAACTAAAGACTGTGTTTCAATTAAAAGCGGGCGATTTCCTTCCAACATTGCCCCGATGGTAATACCCGAAAAATCCTCATCTCGTTGTGAAATCAAAATTTCCGAAGGATTAGAAACTTCTCTTAAACCAGAATTTAACATTTCGTAAATGCCTAATTCTGAGGTGCTTCCGAAACGGTTTTTGGTAGTTCTCAATATTCTGTACGCCAAATGACGGTCGCCTTCAAATTGCAAAACGGTATCTACCATGTGTTCCAAAACCTTTGGACCCGCCAATGAACCATCTTTGGTGATGTGTCCAATCATGAAGACGGGCGTGCCAGATTCTTTGGCAAATTTCATCAATTCAGCCGAACATTCTTTCACCTGTGAGACACTTCCCGCCCCTGATTCTACAAAAGAAGATTGTAAGGTTTGGATAGAGTCAATTATCAAAATATCGGGTTCAAAATCTTCAATTTGCTTGAAAATGTTTTGCGTTTGGGTTTCCGTCAGAATAAAGCAATTAGCACTTTTATTTTCCAAACGTTCCGCTCGCATTTTGATTTGTTGCTCCGATTCTTCGCCCGAAACATACAAAACTCGATAATTATCCAGCATCAAAGCAATTTGAAGCATCAAGGTTGATTTTCCAATACCTGGTTCTCCGCCAATTAATACCATCGAACCCAAGACGATTCCGCCGCCCAAAACACGATTTAATTCGGCATCTTTGGTTAGGATTCGGGGTTGTTCTTCAAAATTTATTTCTTGAATAGCTCGTGGTTTTGAGGCAACTTTCAAGGATGTTGAGACTTTCCAAGAGCCTTTGGTGGGTTCATCTTTCTGAACAACTTCTTCCACAAAGGTATTCCACTCGCCACAAGAAGGACATTTTCCCAACCATTTTGGAGCTTGATGTCCACAATTTTGACAGAAAAATGATGTTTTTACTTTAGCCATTTGTTTAAGTATGAGTTATGAGGTTGTAGGTATGAAGTAGGTATGAGATAGTAGCTATGAGGTATGAAAAGGTGCTTCGATTCATACTTCATAACTACTACCTCATACCTACACAATGACCTCCGCATACTAAATTATATCAAATTATTGAGTAATCAGATACATTGAAGCCATAGATTCACGTTATCTTGCCAACAATTTAAAAAATATGCAATATGAACAAAAAAATGTTAGCCCTTCTTTTCGTCTTGGCATTTGCGAAAGCGAATGTATCTTTTTCTCAATTTTGTTTGGGAATTCGTGGAGGTATTAATTTTGCACAACTCAAAACTGTATCATCTCAGTCGGTTGGAGTGAATATACAGCAAAGTTTAGATACAAAAACTGGATATGTTGGTGGTGTTTTTGCACGGATTGGTTCAGGTATCTTTGTGCAACCAGAGGTTATTTTTTCGGCAAAAGGGGGTAATATTAATATTTTACCAACTAATGGGGGAAGTTCGCAGACGGTTGCCATTGATTATACCAGTATTGATGTACCGTTGTTAGTTGGATTTAAAGTTGGTCCTTTGCGTTTGAATGCAGGGCCAATGGCATCGTTTACGGTTTCAAATAATGGCTTGGATGAAGCCTTGAAAAAGTATTCGAGCAATTTGGGTGATTCATTCAAAAAGGCATCGTATGGTTATCAAGCAGGTGGAGGAATAGATGTAGGTTCATTCTCGGTTGACTTGCGATATGAAGGGAGTTTGTCGGAAGTGGCAGGAGTAAATACACTAAATAACGTTAATTTCTCTCAAAAAGGAAATCTTTGGCAGCTAACCCTTGGCTTGAGAATATTATAGATTAGAGGTTAGATTTTAGATGAATTGGTTAGTTGGAAGGTAAACAATTTTACAGTCAATTCATCTAAAATCTAAAATCTAACCTCTATCATCTACACTCTTTAATTTTGCCTCTTTGGCAATATCTCTTAAACTTTTTAAATATAAACCTTCTACTTTTTCTCTTGCCCAAGGGTTTTTTCGTAAAAAAGTCAAACTTGACTTGATACTTGGGTCAATATTAAAGCATTTTATGTTAATTCTACTCCCCAAATCTTCCCAACCATAGTAGTTTACCAAGTGCGTAACGATGGTTTCTAAGGTCAAACCATGAAGTGGATTATTTTTCTGTTTTTCCATTGTGTTGGATTAAAATTTGAAATCAAAGTTACGAAGCGTAATTTTGTAAACCATACAAGGATACTACATAAAAAAATAATGCAAAATACTCATCAACCAGTTTATTTTCCCAATCTCAACGGAGTTCGTTTTATCGCTGCTTTTTCTGTTCTGATACATCATACCGAACAAATAAAATATTTGATGGGTTTAGAGAATAATTACACCAATTTCTTTATCAAAAATATGGG
>JAAFIU010000230.1 GCA_013298805.1 Cytophagales bacterium
TAATGTAAGTTGCGTATTATAAAAAGCAAAATCTTTCAATATCGACCTAAATTTGGTTTGCCAACTAAATTTACTCTCAATGAAAGATTTTACCATTGCAATTTATTGTTTTGTAGACGATTTATTACTAAAACTTGATAATAAATCTATTGACAAACGTCGTAAACTGAGTAATTCTCAAGTTATCACAACTGTCATTATTTCTGCAAAATACTTTTATGTGAATCAAACATCAGCTTGTAGTTATTTAGCCAGTCATCATGGTTTTAATATTCCTGACAAGAGTAATTTTAATCGAATATTGCACAGTTTAACAGAGTTAATCTCTGATTTATTCTCTGCGTTAGGCGTAATATTCAAGAATCTTAATACTGAAAGTGTTTATCTAATTGACTCATTTCCAGTACCAGTTTGTAAAAACATTCGTATTTGCCGAACAAAAATAGTGCAAGGAAAAGAGTTTAGAGGATTTAATGCTTCTAAACGAGAATACTTTTACGGTTTTAAGGTTCATGTAATTACTACTGGGAAAGGTATTCCTGTTGAGTTTATGGTCACGGCTGGCAGTATTCATGATAATACAACATTTCAAGTAATGGATATAAACCTTCCTAAGAATGGAGATTTATATGGAGATGCTGCTTATTTAAACCAACAACATAGAGAATTACTTTTAGAATTTAATCAAATAAGACTTAAAGCTGCTACAAAGAAAAACTCTGTTGTAAAAAATACTTGGGCAGAAGAACTTGAAAATCGCTATTATCGAAAAACAATAGAAAATACATTTGCTGAGATTAACGCAAAGTTTCCAAAGAAAATTCATGCCGTAACAGCAAAAGGATTTCTATTAAAAATACTCTGTTTCATTATTATGTATATACTGGATAAGCAATTTTCAGTTTAACGCAACTTACATTAATTAAACAAGATCATGTCCATCACAAACAATACATTTGAATACTTACAAGATTTAAAAAATAACAATAACCGAGAATGGTTTCATGCCAATAAGAAAAGATACGATAATGTAAAAGCTACTTTTGAAGAAAGCATTAAAGAATTAATTGTTTCAATTGGTGAATTTGAAAATATGGGGGGTGTTCAAGTGAAGGATTGTAATTACCGAATTGCACGTGATGTTCGATTCTCATTGAACAAAGACCCATATAAAACTTGGCTGTCAGCGAGTTTTTCGGAAGGAGGGAGGAAGTCGGGGAAAATGGATTATTATCTGCATATTCAAGAAGGTGAGTCTTTTTTAGGTGGAGGGATGTACTCGCCAACACCGCAACAATTGGCAAAACTTCGTCAGGAAATAGACTATAATGCGAAGGAATTAAAAGATATTATTTTCAATCTTGACTTTGTGAAAACATTTGGAGAAGCAGAAGGCGAAGTTGTAAAATCTTCGCCTAAAGGCTATTCAAAAGAACATCCAGAGATTGAGTTATTAAGGAAAAAACAGATGTTCTTTTGGCACAAATTTACGGATGAACAGGTTTGTTCGCCTGATTTTGTGAAAATTGTCACCGAAGTCTGTAGAAAATTAAAACCGTTTTTAGATTTCTTGAATTATGTGTTTTTTGAACATCAAGAACCAGAGATTGACTTGTAAAAAAAAATCAAAAATAGAATGGTATATCTTATACAGTAAAAGTCAGTAAATCAGTGCTTTATAAATTTCTAAAGATTGAAAGTATATATTTATTCACCAAATAATTGTTACCGCTAATTTCTATGAAAAAGTATTTCAACACTTTCAACTTAATAATTTTTGTAGCTTTTGTTTTGTCAAGTTGTTCCTCAGAATTACCAGAATTAAAAGCAACCAAGAGTTCTCAAAAGGAAATCTTGACTTTTAAATTTCTTGATTTTAACCCTGTGGCAGATGGTGATATTGACACAACTCTCAGAAAAATTAAAGTTAGAGTTCCTCTGAGTACAAAAGTTGCAGCACTTATTCCAACCATTACTGTTTCGTCTCAAGCGACAGTTTTCCCTACTTCATTAGTAGCTCAAAATTTTACAAAACCAGTAACATACATGGTTACTGCCGCCGATTGTACCAAAAGAGCCTTTGAAGTAACCGTGGAAGTTGCCTTAGCCACCGACCCAGAAATTACAGGAATCGAAACGTTGTCGGCAAGAACAACTGATACTTTTTTTATCTATGGAAAGAATTTGACTCGTGGAGGGGCTTTAACAAGATTTTTCTTGACTAATAAAATTACAGGAAAAACTTATGACCTTTCTAATGTGAGTTTATCTGCTACTCAAGCCAAAGTGCAAATTCCTTATGATGTTCCAGTAGGTATATATTCAATTACCATTGATGTAAACGGGCGTCAAGTAAAATACCGACAACTAAATTTAACCGTTTTAGGAACAGGAACACGGCCAATTATTGATAGAATGACGATTTTGGCATATATTAGAGGACAAGATTTAATAATAACAGGTAAAAACTTGAAGGCAACTAAGGTTCAGATTAAATTTCAACCACAATTAGGAGGAACAATACAAACAAAAGATGCTATCCTAAATGCAGATGGAACAGAAATAAAGTACAAAATTGAAACCACTTTTCCTGCTCCCAATCGGTGGACGTTAACGGTGCTTTTAGATGGAGTCGCTTTTGTATTGCCCGATTTAGTCTCAATTACTGCTAAATAAATTTATATCTTAAACAAAAAAAGCGACCTATTCGGTTGCTTTTTTTGTTTACTTTGTAGAATAATAAACTCCCTTACCCGATGCAATTCTCCCACTTACACTGTCATACCCAATATTCTCTGCTTGACGGAGCTTCAAAAATTTCTGGACTTTTTGCCAAAGCAAAAGCGGATAATATGCCTGCCATTGCTATTACTGACCACGGTAATATGTTCGGGGCTTTTCAATTTGTGGCAGAAGCAGGTAAGCACGAAGGTGTAAAACCCATTGTTGGTTGTGAATTTTATGTAGTTGAAGACCGTCATAAACGTCAATTTTCTAAAGAACAAAAAGACAAGCGTTATCACCAATTGATGCTCGCAAAAAATGCCGAAGGATATGCTAATTTGGTAAAAATGTGTTCTTTAGGATACATTGAAGGACTTTACGGTAAATATCCACGGATTGATAAAGAGTTGATTTTAAAATACAATAAAGGACTTATTGCTACCACATGCTGTTTGGGTGCGTCTGTACCCCAAGCCATCTTGCGAAGTGGGGAAGAAGAAGCCGAAAAGGAATTCAAGTGGTGGTTGGATTTGTTTGGTGAGGATTATTATGTGGAGGTGCAAAATCACCAAATTCCTGACCAATTAAAGTGTAATGAGGTGTTGTTGAAGTTTGCGAAGAAATATAATGTAAAAGTTATTGCTTCAAATGATGCCCACTATCTTGACCAAAAAGATGCGAATGCTCACGATATTTTACTTTGTATTAATACAGGTGAAAAACAAGCAACGCCCACTTACAAAGATATTGATGATGATGCAGGAACATCAACCAAAGGAAAACGATTTGCTTTTTATAACGACGAATTTTATTTTAAGAATACCGCTGAAATGACTCAATTGTGGAGTCATATTCCAGAAGCCATTGACAATACGAATGAGATTGTGGGCAAAATTGATACCCTGAAATTGAAGCAGGACATCATGTTGCCCAATTATGAAATTCCACTTGAATTTGCATCCCAAGATATTTACCTTGAACACTTAACATGGGAAGGGGCAAGAAAACGATACGGCGAAAATTGGGAAACCCCCGAAGTAAAAGAACGTATTGCTTTTGAATTGCATACCATCAAAACAATGGGTTTTGCTGGTTATTTCCTTATCGTCCAGGATTTTATCAATAAAGGAAAAGAAATTGGCGTTTTTGTTGGACCAGGGCGTGGTTCGGCGGCAGGTTCGGTGGTTGCGTATTGTATTGGTATTACTAATATTGATCCCATTAAATATAATCTCCTTTTTGAGCGTTTCCTCAATCCTGACCGTAAATCAATGCCCGATATTGATACGGATTTTGACGATGAAGGTCGCCAAAAAGTGATTGATTATGTTGTCGAAAAGTACGGAAAACAGCAAGTTGCCCATATTGTAACATACGGTACAATGGCGGCAAAAATGTCAATTAAAGACGTTTCTCGGGTAATGGATTTGCCGCTTAATGAATCGAACGAATTGGCAAAATTAGTGCCTGATAAACCTGGGACAAACTTAAATAGAGTGATGAATGCTCCGATGACTGGGGCAAATTCTTTAGCTGAAAAAGAACAGTTGCAAGCAGAAGACCTCGAAAATGTAAAGAAACTGAGAGATATTCGTCGGGAGGGTTCATTGCGGTCGAGAGTTTTGGAAGAAGCCCTGATTTTGGAAGGTTCTGTACGTGGAACGGGTATTCATGCGGCAGGTATTATCATTGCTCCCAAAGATTTATCCGAAATTTTACCAGTTTATACCTCAAAAGAAGTAAACTTATTGATTACTCAATTTGAAGGTAAAATTATTGAGGATGCAGGCGTAATTAAAATGGACTTTTTGGGTTTGAAAACGCTATCAATCTTAAAAGAAGCTATTCGTTTGATAAAGCAAAATCATGGGGTTATTATTGACTTGGATAATTTACCACTTGATGATAAAAAGACTTATGAGTTATATCAAAAAGGTGAAACCAATGCTACTTTCCAATTTGAATCAGGCGGTATGCAAAAACACCTTCTTGACCTCAAACCTGACCAGTTTTCTGATTTAATTGCGATGAACGCCCTTTATCGTCCAGGCCCAATTGCGTATATTCCCAACTTTATTGCCCGTAAACATGGACGAGAGGAAATTGTCTATGATTTGCCCGAGATGGAAGAATATCTCGCTGATACTTACGGAATTACGGTTTACCAAGAACAGGTGATGCTTTTGTCGCAAAAAATTGCAGGTTTCTCCAAAGGTGATGCCGACGTTTTGCGTAAAGCAATGGGTAAAAAAGACCGTTATACACTCGACAAAATGAAGAGTAAGTTTGTGGACGGTGCAAAAGCAAAAGGACACCCTGAAGATAAATTAAATAAGGTTTGGACAGACTGGGAGGCATTTGCTCAGTACGCTTTCAACAAATCTCACTCAACTTGTTACGCCTTTGTGGCTTATCATACTGGTTATTTGAAGGCACATTATCCGTCAGAATACATGGCAGCGGTAATGTCGAACTCTCTGGGTCAGATTGAAAAAATTACCTTTTTTATGGAAGAATGTCGTAGAATGGGTTTACCCGTATTAGGGCCAGATGTAAATGAATCTTACCGTTCATTTGCGGTAAATAAAAAAGGTGAAATCCGTTTTGGATTAGCCGCCATCAAGGGAACGGGTGATGCCGCCGTCGAAAGTATTATTGAAGAAAGAGATAAAAATGGCCCTTATAAAGATATTTATGATTTCGTAAAAAGGGTTAATTTAAGAACGGTTAACAAGAAAACCATTGAAAGTTTAGCTTATGGTGGAGGTTTTGACTGTTTTGAAGAAATTAATGGATTGCACCGTGCCATCTATTTTGAGGACTTTGAAGGCTCTAATTTTATCGAAAAACTGATTCGTTACGCTAATAAAGCCGTCGAAGATGCCAATTCAGCCCAAGCTTCATTATTTGGTATGATGGGCGACGGTGGCGGAGGAGCAATTGCAACGCCAAAAATCCCACAGATTGAAAAGTGGGGGCAAATGGAAAAACTTAAGTTTGAAAAAGAGGTAGTTGGAATTTATATTTCTGGACATCCTTTGGACGAATATCGCTTGGAGTTAGACAGTTTTTGTTCATGTACCCTCGACCGTGTGATGGAACCCGTTTTCAGAGGAAAAGAAGTGGCTGTGGGCGGAATTGTTACAAAAGCCATTGAGCGTTTCTCAAAAAATGGTAACCCGTTTATGCTTTTCACTTTAGAAGATTATAACGGCAGTTACGAATTTGCCTTGTTTGGCGAAGACTTCGTGAATCTGGCTAAATACATTGCCCCCGACCGTTTCTTGTACATCAAAGGGGTAATCAAAAACAAATGGGGAAGACCCGACGAATGGGAGTTTAAACCAGCCAGTGTTCGTTTATTGTCCGAAATTAGAAATCAGTTTTCTAAAGAATTAAAAATTACACTTGGTTTGCAAATGATTAATGAGGAGGTAATTAATCAGCTAAATCAAGCGGTTTCCAAAAATCAAGGGACTTGTAATTTGACAGTTTCTGTTTATGACCCAGACGAAAAAGTCGAGGTTACCATGATGTCAAGAAAAAACAAAATTTCTCCATCGAATGAGTTTTTGGAGGAAATATTGAAGATTAATGGACTTGTATATAAGTTGAATTGATTTTTAACTCAGCCTTTAGTCTGTTCATTTGTGATTCAGACTAAAAGCTGCGTTAAAAATCAGCTTCTCAAATTTATCCATTCAAGCACAATTTGTTTGGTGTGTCTTATCGCTGCATCTTTTCTTTTTCTGAATTGAGCCGAAAACTCAACAGCGTTTGGATATAGAGCATTTGTTCCTCCGTCCTTATCTACCGCCATATCTTCGTGGTGTGGCACACCTGCTGCCATATTAAGATGTGGTAAGGTCAAATCTACGTATTGAGTTGTTCCTTCAAGCAATCCCCTTGAGTCAGAAGGTTGTCCGTATCTTCCTGAAACTATTTTTTCCTTCCAAAAGTTAATAGCATCTTGTGGTGTCAATGGCGTTGTGCCATCAGCACTCACAAAAAGTTTTTGATTTACTTTAAATCTTTTAAAATCGAAAGGATGTGTTCCCGTTCCATCATAAACTGGTGAGTCAATAATGGTAGAATCCTCTAAATCGTAACCATCAATACTAATTTTAGCCAATTTAATGGTATCTACTGTTTCCATCTTTGCAAAATGGGCAAAGGAGGTATGCGAGTAAAAATCTTGAAGTGCATGAATTCCTTTTGCCAAGCCTTCGATAGTTCCTGCCATCAAATGCTCATTTAACTTAACTAACGAGTTTTGTATTTGAGAATTATCAAAATGGTCTAAAGCATTATAGTTTAGGGTTATATCAACGGCATTAACCTTTGACGCTAATCTGTTGATATAGTGGTC
>JAAFIU010000249.1 GCA_013298805.1 Cytophagales bacterium
CTTGTGTTGCAATTTCAATTACTTTACCCGCTGATTCTTCTGGAACGTCAACTACCAAGATTTCAACTGGTTCTAAACGTTCGCCGTTTTCGCCTTCTTTGAAAATTACTTGAGGCTGACCAACTTGTAATTCATAACCTTCACGACGCATCGTTTCGATTAAAACTGACAAGTGAAGAATACCACGACCAAATACTAAGAATTTATCTTCAGAACCTGTTGTTACTACTTTCAACGCCAAGTTTTTCTCAGTTTCTTTGAACAAACGGTCACGTAAGTGACGAGATGTTACAAATTTACCTTCTTTACCAAAGAATGGAGAGTTATTGATGGTAAACAACATATTCATTGTTGGCTCATCAATCGAGATTCTTGGTAATGCTTCTGGATTTTCATAGTCAGTAACAGTATCACCAATTTCAAAATCTTCGATACCTGTCATTGCACAAATTTCGCCAGAAGAAACTTCTGTTACCTTTGCTCTTCCAAGACCTTCAAATACTTGAAGTTCTTTAATTTTCATTCTTTTTACAGAACCGTCAGCTTTCATCAAAGCAACTTGCATTCCTTCTTTGAATGTTCCTCTGTGTACACGACCGATAGCGATACGACCCACGAAAGAAGAATAATCTAAAGAAGTAATCTGCATTTGTGGAATTCCTTCGTTTACTGGTGCAGGAGGAATGCTATCAATGATTACGTCTAATAATTCAGTAATATCTTCAGTCTGACGTTTCCAGTCTGTACTCATCCATCCTTGTTTAGATGAACCGTAAAGTGTTTGGAAGTCTAATTGGTCTTCAGTTGCTCCTAAGTTGAACATTAAGTCAAAAACTTGCTCATGTACTTCGTCAGGACGACAGTTTTCTTTGTCAACTTTATTGATAACTACGATAGGTTTTAAACCCAAATCAAGTGCTTTTCCTAATACGAAACGAGTTTGAGGCATTGGACCTTCAAAAGCATCGACTAAAAGACAAACACCATCAGCTAATTTTAAAACTCTTTCTACCTCACCGCCAAAGTCGGAGTGACCAGGTGTATCAATGATATTAATTTTTACGCCTTTATAGCGAACAGACACGTTTTTTGAAACGATTGTGATGCCACGTTCACGCTCTAAATCGTTGTTGTCAAGGATTAAATCTCCGAATTCTTGGTTATCACGAAATAACTTTGAAGCGTGGATGATTTTATCGACAAGGGTAGTTTTACCGTGGTCAACGTGAGCAATAATGGCGATGTTACGAATACTTTGCATGATTTCAATTTGAATATTTGAAAATTCGGTAATTTGAAAATGAAATTCAAAAATTATTAGACAGTCAATTCATTATTGTTTTATTCACTAAATTGAGTCATAAAAATTTAAAATTTTCAAATTTGGCACATTTTCAAATTCTTAGATTTTAGGGTGCAAAGGTACGGAGATTATCTTAGAAAAATACTATTTGAAGGAAAAAATAATGAAGAAATAATTTGGATTAAGTATTTATCATCAGAATAGTTAAGTTGTTGTAAATCAATGAATAATAGCTATTTGATAAGCGTTGTTATTTGGATTTAAGATTAGTTTTTTTGTGCTAAAATGATAAAAATACAATTCTGATAAATGTTATGATACGGGTATTTTCAATCTTACCTGTGTTCCCTCTTGATTTTTTGAATCTATTTTGATTTCTCCGCCAAGACTTTCTGTCCGTTTACGCATATTTCCTAAACCATTACCTGATTTGATATTTTTCTCGTCAAAACCAATTCCATTGTCGGTAATGTTTAAAATTAAGTGTTCTTCTTGGCAACTAAGTTCGATACTTACCTCATCAGCATTTGAATATTTTACGATATTATTTATTGCTTCTTTAAAAATCAAATAAAAGTTGTATTGCTTTGAAGGTGAGAGTTTTACATTGGGTAAAGAGTCAGTATTGAAAGTGTAAAATATGTCTTTCATTTCTAACATTTCGGAAGTGAATTCTTTCATTTTTACCAAAACATTATCAAAATTATCTTCCGTTTGTTTAGTCGTCCAGACAATGTCACTCAATGAACGCTGTACTTTTTGCGAACTTTCACCAATTTTACGCACCATTTCTTTGACCGAATCAGAATTGTTACCTATTTGATTTTCAACAACCTGGCTCAAAATGCCTATGCTACTCAAAGTAGAACCAATATCGTCGTGCAAATCTCGGGCGATACGATTTCGCATTTGTTCATTGGTCTGTAATTGTCGGATTACTTCGGCTTGATACTGCTCTTTTTCCTTTCGGTCGGCATTTATTCTGTACGCCAAAGCAAAGGAAAGTAGCACTACTTCTAAGGCAGAACCCACTTGGAGGGCATTTCTGGTAAAATTATCACTTGGTAAAATATTCGATAATTGCATGATAAAAATTAAGGCACTCACCAAAAATACCGACCAAGCAATCAAGAAAAATAATGCCGATTGTGAACCTTGCAACCATACGTAGGTAGCAATCATTAACACATAGATTACCGTTATAAAGGCGAATAAATGCAAAAGCATTATGCTGAGTGAGCCTAAGCCAACCCAATGAAAGAGTAAACAAATGATAATGAGGATGATGAGTATCTTTGAGATTTTTTGAGCGATGGGTAAATAACGGTTTACATCTAAAAAACTGTTGGCAAATAATACCCCAAAAACAACTCCTGAAGAGATAAAAATGGGCGTAAAACGATTGAACCACAAAGCATTATTCCAAACAAATTCGTGCGAAATGCCTTTGTTGTAAGCAAAAAAACAAGCAAATGAAAATACATAAAATACGTAATAAAGATATTCTTTGCTACGAACTGTCCAGTAAATAAAGAAGTTGAAAATTGCCATAACCAGCATAATTCCCAAATAAATGCCCTGCATTAAGTCTTTGGAATGGTTATCCTCAAAATATACTTTGAGTGGGGCAACTCTTAGAGGGAATAATAAGGGTAATGAATTTTGAAAACGAATGTAATACGTACAGGTTTGTTCAGAATTGAGATTGAGGTCGAATAGATAAAAATTAGTATGAAAATCTCGTGTTGAAACGGGTACGTAAACGCCCGCTTTTTTATGGGTTATTTTATTGTTGGCATCAATTCTGAAAATATCAATGCTATCAATTACAGGTTCTGAAATTTCGAGATAGAGTTTTTGAGATGATTTATTTTGTAAGGTAAATCTTGCCCAAATTACGGAAGATGTAACACCAAAATTAGGATTGGGCTGAATACTTTGGGTAAAACGAGCATCAATATCGGAGCTTTTGCTGACTTTTTCAAAACTTATTGAAGCAGTTTTGTCTTCAAAAACCTCAATTTGTCGCCCGATTAATTGGGCTTCATTAGGATTTTGAATAATGATTTTTCGTTGAGAAAATACATCAGAAAATGATATTAATGATAGTAAAAAAGCTAAAAAAATAATTTTCACCCCAAGAAAATCAGGTAATACTGATAATAGTAAGGTTTTTTTGAACAATTTAAAATATCTCATAATTAGAAAAAGCATACATGGTAAGACTCAAAAGCTGTGCAAGCTATTAAATATTTGGACAAATTATTTCTAAAATTATCTATTTTCAAATCTCAGCATCTGGTTCATTGACATTATCTTTCAAAATGATGTTTTTTTAATATTCTTATACGAACTTTGCAGAAAATTTACCACGATAATTTATCACATGAAATCAAATCAACGACCGTATATTATTGGTATAACTGGAGGAAGTGCTTCTGGTAAAACATTGTTTTTGAATCAATTATTAAAATCTTTTTCCAAAGAAGAAATATGTTTGATTTCGCAGGACAATTATTACCGTGACCGCAAAGACCAGCACGTTGATGAACATGGATATATTAATTTTGACGAGCCAAAATCGTTAGATTTGCACCAATATGCCCTTGATATTCAGACGATTCGTTCGGGGATGCCTTTCCAAAAACAAGAATATACCTTTAATAATCCCGATATAATTCCAGCAACTTTAACTTTTGAGCCTAAACCCATTATCGTGGTGGAAGGGCTGTTTGTGTTTTATTACAAAGAAATTGCCGATTTATTGGATTTAAAGGTTTTTATTGATGCAAAAAGAAAACTCAGACTCGACCGTCGTATTAAACGTGATGCCCAAGAACGTGGTTATGGAGAACGGGAAGAAGTGTTATATCGTTGGGATAATCATGTAGAACCTGCTTTTCAGAAATACGTAAAACCTTATAGAAAAGCATCCGACATTGTTATTCCAAATAATGTTCATTTTGAAAAAGGACTTGAAATATTGGTTGGGTATTTACGAAGTAAGATTTCATAAGTAATTTCAAAACTCAGAGCCGTGAAATAGTTAGTATCTCACGGCTTTTGATTTTTATTGATAAATTAAGATAAATATAATTTTCCCAAAGCAATGCCACATCAGTCATTAATACTTACCAAGAAACCAACGAAGGATTTATCTAAACTTCAAAAACAATTCAATACGAATGTTAAAAAAATCAACGATTTGAAAGGTCGTTTGATTGAAGAAAAAAGGATGATTGAACAAATTACGACTCGTATTCAGGCAGAAATTATACCGCTTGAAAAGAATCATAATGAACAGCTGGTTGAGTTGGTATATGTTTTTGATAAACATTACGATGACCCTTTTTTTAAGAAAAAAGAAAAAGTCAAAATCTCGGAGTTTATTATGGATAAAACCGTTGATTTGATTCAAGGTTTGGGAATGGATACGCTGAAGCCTCTTTATGAAAAATATTCAGACCAAACTTATGATGAAATGGATGCCGAAGCTGAAGATGTAACGGCTGATTTGATGAAAGATTTGATGCAATCTATGTTTGGAATTGAAATTGAAGATGATGCCGACGTGAGTGACCCGCAGAAAATGCAGGAATATGTTGCCCAGAAAATGGAGGAAAAACAATTAGAAGCGGAGGCTAAAAAAGCAGCAAAACCCAAAACGGCAAAGCAACTTGAAAAAGAGGAAAAATTGAAGCAAGAGGCAAATAAGATTAGTAAAGCCGCAAGAAGTATTTACACCGATTTGGTAAAGGCATTTCATCCAGACCGTGAACAGGATGAAACTGAGCGTGAACGCAAAACGGAAATTATGAAGTTGGTAACACAAGCTTATGAAAAAGATGATTTGTTTGAACTGTTAAGACTCAAAATTGAGTTGCAAAATGCCGATATTGAGTCGCTTACGATGGCAGATGAACAATTGAAATACTATAATAAAATTTTGAAAGAGCAAGTTTCTGAACTTGAAAAAAACCTTTGGGAAGTGAGAATGCAGGCATCTAACCCAATGACAGGTGCTGATTTATTTTCGCAGTTTGGCGGAGATGAAAAAACGATGAAAAGCAAATTCACTCGTGAAATCAATCGCTTAAAAAAGAATACAAAGGAATTAGAAAAGGATATTTCGGTACTTCGAGTAAAGGAAAATATGCGTAAATTTTTAAAAGATTTGGATAATCAATTTTATTTTTAAAATGACTCGAAAAGCTACTGAAAACGACCTGCCATTTATTTATGACCTGTATATGCAGCCACAGGTAAATCCCCATTTACTGTATGAAAAAATGGATTTGGAGCAATTTCAACCTATTTATCAGGATTTGTTGAAAGATGAAGTCAAATACATTTTTGAAGATAACCAACAAGCCGTGGGAATGTTCAAATTGATTCCGCTGAAACATCGTAATTCTCATATTGCTTATTTGGGAGGGGTTGGCATTCATCCAAATTATAGTGGGCGTGGTTTGGGCGAAAAAATGCTTATGGAAGCCATCAATTTAGCCAACGAAAAGGGCTTTAGAAGAGTAGAATTAAGCGTCGGAACTGCCAATGAAAAAGCGATAAGTCTCTATAAAAAGGTGGGATTTGAAGAGGAGGGAGTGCTTAGGAAATTTACGCACCTGAAAAGTGAGGGACGGTTTATTGATGAAATGTTGATGAGTTACATTAGAGATTAGGATTTAGTACAGTGTTTAATAAGTTTTCTAAATAAATTTTATCCTAAAGTCTTTGATTGGGGAACTTCTCGAAAGTTTAAAACTTTCGAGAAGTTGAAATAACTTATTAAACAGTGTATTTAGTAATTAGGGATTAGTGTCGGATTGATTAGTTCGTTCCAACACTAACTTTTATTCATTATAAATTAAAAGCAAATATTCGCTAATTTCTAATCCCCAATCACTAATAACCACTTAATGAATTACTCAATTAAATCCGCTTGTTCCAAGATGTAATTCATCTCATAAATATCATCAGCGTTGAGTTTTAATTTTCCCGTAAAAGTGTGCATTTCGTCGGTTTTGTACTTTCTTACTTCACTTTTCTTT
>JAAFIU010000055.1 GCA_013298805.1 Cytophagales bacterium
TAGTAAGATTTTACGATTGTTTAAAAACCCTAAAAACAAACTACTTATTCCAAAAAGTGATAATGCTATAATTGCGTTCATAATATCAGTTATCAGTTATCAGTTGTCAGTTATCAGTTATCAGTTAGGGATTCAATTTTTGCAAAATCTATTCCACTTACCTCATATCTCATACCTCATACCTAAACTTCCTATTACTTAATGATTGATAATAATTGAATAACGGCTGGTTCTGTTAATTTTAAGAACATATTAGGAGCAAGCCCTAATGCAATAACCATAAATGACAAAGGTAATAATACTGCTTTCTCAGAAAATGTAAGGTCAGTAAAACCTTCTGTAATGCGAGAAGTAATACCAAACATTGATTTCTGAACCATTCTTAACATATATACAGCACCCAAAATGATTGTCAAACCTGCTATTGCTCCAACCCATACGTTATATTCGTAAACTCCTTTTAATAATAAAAATTCACCTACAAAACCATTGGTTAATGGAAGAGCAACCGAACCTAACATTAAGATTATGAAGTAAACCGTTAAGTTTGGTGTTGTTTGCGTTATACCACCTAAACGAGCCAATTCACGAGAATTAGTACGTTGCTGGATAATTTCTACGATAAAGAAAAGTCCCACTACGTTGATACCGTGAGCTAACATTTGAATTAATGCTCCTTGAATACCGTCAATATTTCCACTGAAAATACCCGCCGACATCAAACCTACGTGTGCAAATGATGAATACGCAATTAAACGTTTCATGTCTTTTTGCTGAATGGCAATGATTGAACCATACACGATACCAATTACAGAAAGAATAACGGCAATCATTCCATATTTATCAACCGCTAATGGAACAATTGGCAATACAAAACGAATCAAACCGTAAGTACCCATTTTCAACATGATACCTGATAACAACATTGTACCAGCCGTTGGAGCTTCTACGTAGGTATCTGGTTGCCAAGTATGGAAAGGGAACAAAGGCATTTTGATAGCAAACGCAATAAAGAATGCTCCAAAAATATAGCTTTGTTGCGTAATGTCTAACATTTTCGCTGCCTCGTAAATTGAAGCAAAGTCAGATTTATGAGCAATCCCTGGTGTTTGAAGATACAAATAAACCAAAGCCAACAACATAAATAACGACCCGAAAATGGTATAAACAAAGAATTTGAAAGTAACCTTAATACGATTTTCTCCGCCCCAAATAGCAGCGATGAAATACACTGGAATCAAAGCAACTTCAAAGAAGAAATAGAACAAGAAAATATCTCTTGCTGTAAACACACCAATTAATGCCGCTTGCATAAACAAGATAAGAGCATAAAAAGTTGGAGCATTTTTGTAATCATTCCCGTAAGTGGAAAGAATGATAAATGGAACCATCAAAGTAGAAAGACAAACCAGAATTAAGCTGATTCCGTCGATACCTACTGAGAATTTAATTCCCGCTGAATGAATCCAGTCGAAACTTGTGGCAAATTGCGTGGTTGCGTCAGGTACAAATGAGCCATAAATAAATAGACCCAAAGCTAATTCTGCAAAAGCAAAAGCAGCCGCAACTTTTTTAGTATTTTCCCCTTTAGTCGTGAGGGTTATAAGCCCTGCAATGATGGGTAGGAGAATTAGTGAAATTGTTAGCATCTTTATATTTTATATTACCCTAAAATAAAACTTTTCAAACTATAGATAATGATGATGGCAATAGATAATACCATCGCAAAAAGGTAGTAACCCGTAGTACCATTTTGTAATAAACGAGCTTCTGCCGATAATGATTTTACCAATTTACCTACGCCTTCTACAATTAAATCAATTACTAAGAACTCAAATACAGAAGAGAAGAAATTAGACAATGTTGTGATTGGTTTCACAAAAACAGTATCATAAATTTCATCTACGTAGTATTTGTTGTAAATCAATTTCTGGATTCCTGATACTTTTTCGTCTGCCACAGGAACGGTCTTTTTACCTACATAAATAACGTAAGCTAATCCTGCTGAAATCAAGGCAGCAATTACAGAAACAATCATCAATGTTTTTTCTAATGATTCATCAACCGCTGCGTGTTCTACATTTGAATGGGCAAAAAGTGGAGCCATAAATTCAGCTAAACTTGCGTGTCCACCAAAAATATGTGGTAAGTTGAAGAATCCACCCACTGCCGAAAGCACTGCCAAAATCATTAATGGGGCAGTCATCGTAATTGGTGATTCGTGTAAATGATGCTCTTGCTCGTGCGTTCCTCTGAATTCTCCGAAGAATGTCAAGAACAACAAACGGAACATATAGAATGAAGTCATCATTGAACCAAATACAGCAAAACCCCACATTACTTTATCGTGCTCGAAAACGTGAGCTAAAATTTCATCTTTTGAGAAGAAACCTGCAAATGGAGGAATACCCGAAATGGCAATAGTTGCAATTAAGAAAGTAATAAATGTAATTGGTAATGCTTTACGCAAACCACCCATTTTACGAATATCTTGTTCGTCTGACATAGCGTGGATTACTGAACCCGCTCCCAAGAATAATAATGCTTTGAAGAAGGCGTGAGTCATTACGTGGAAGAATGACGAAGAATAAGCCATTACGCCCAAGCCCATAAACATATATCCCAACTGAGAAACCGTTGAGTAAGCCAATACTTTTTTAATATCGTTTTGGAATAAACCAATTGAAGCTGCTAAAATTGCCGTTGCTGTACCAACCCAAGCCACAATATGCAAGGTATCTGGTGCAAGCGAATACATGAAGTTTGAACGGATAATCATGTAAATACCAGCCGTTACCATCGTAGCTGCGTGAATAAGAGCAGATACTGGTGTTGGACCTGCCATCGCATCGGGTAACCATGTGTATAATGGAATTTGAGCTGATTTACCCATTGCTCCAACAAACAACAAAAGTGTAATGTAGAACAATGTTTTATCTCCTGATAAATATCCACCGTCAGTTACTCTTTCTAAAACATCTGCGTATTCAACAGAACCGAAGTGCGTAATGATTAAGAAAATACCTAATAAAAAGCCTAAGTCACCGATACGGTTCATAATAAAGGCTTTGCGAGCAGCATTTCCGTAGTTGTTGTTTTTGTTCCAGAATCCAATTAATAGATAAGAACACAAACCAACACCTTCCCAACCGATGAACATTACCACGTAATTTGACCCCATTACTAAAAGTAGCATGAAGAATAAAAAAAGGTTTAGGAAAGCAAAAAACTTACCGAAACCTTCATCGTGGCTCATGTAGCCGATTGAATAAATATGGATTAATGAACCAACTCCCGTGATGATTAATAACATCAATAAAGATAATTGGTCGATTAGAAATGACATAGAAATGTTCAATTTCCCGACGGTAATCCAATCGAAAACGGAAACTACTTGTGGTTTTCCGTCAAATCCGAAGAATAATGACAATACACAAGCAAAAGAGGCTAAAGCTGCTCCCGAACTGATGATTCCAGCCAATGACTTGGGTACATGGCGAAACCCGATTCCATTAATAAGGAAACCAAGGAGGGGAAGAAGGGGAATTAGTGTAATTAAAGACATAAATACAATGAGTGATTTGTGAATGAGTGAATGAGTGAATTAACAACTCATCCTCACTTTATCAGTTCTTAAAGTTTAGAGAGTGGATTTCCATATCTCTAAAACTCTTTTCCGAAATTTACCATTTCAATTTATTCAACAAGCCAACATCAATGGTTTGGATATTGCGGTAAATCATAACGATGATTGCCAGTCCAACTGCTACCTCTGCGGCGGCTACTGCCATAATGAAAAATACAAAAATTTGACCTGATGGGTCAGACTTGTATGATGAAAATGCTGCTAAGAGAAGATTCACAGAGTTGAGCATTAACTCAACCGACATGAAAATAATAATGGCATTTCGGCGAGTCAATACGCCGATGATTCCGATGCAAAACAGAGCTGTGCTGAACCATATATAGTAGTTCAATGGAATTTGTCGGATAATGTCAGGTATTTGCATAATGCTTGGTTTACGTAATAAGATGCAAAAATACGGTTTTGCCTTTAAAATTGAAACGATTATTTTCTACTTATTGTTAAAAGCTCTCAACTTTATTTCAGTTAATTTTCTTTTGGTGTCCATCGGGAAATCTCCCTTCATCATCCAATCGTAATAAGAAGGCTCTTCTTTTAAGACTTGTAAAACGGGTTTTCCTGCGTGTTTCCCAAAATTAATTACCTCAATTCCTTCTTTGTTATAAGTCATTCTTTGTGCGAAATCCACTAATTTTGAAGCAGTTATCTCATGCAAAGCATCCATGTCATTCTTTACAGGTTCGATTTCTTCACCTTGATGATTCTTGATTTTTACACCTTCATAATGTTGAACTTGAGCGTTCAGAACTTCCAAAGTAGCAATGGTATCGGCTTCGGCTGAATGGGCATCAATTAATTCTTTCTGACAATAAAATTTATACGCTGCCCCAAGATTACGTGGTTCCATCAAATGGAAAATACGTTGAGCATCAATCAAACGGCGATTTTTTACGTCAAAATCAACGTCATTTCTCAGAAACTCCTCCACCAACATGGGTACATCAAAACGATTTGAATTGAAACCTGCTAAATCACAACCTTCCAAAAATTGAGCCATTGATTTGGCAATCTGCTTGAAATTAGGTTCGTTGGCTACATCTTCGTCATAAATTCCGTGAATGAGCGATGACTCCAAAGGAATAGGCATTCCTGGATTTACTCTTCTGGTTTTTACCGTAACTGTTCCATCAATATTGGCTTTGGCAATACTGATTTCAACAATACGGTCTTTTATCATATTAATACCCGTAGTTTCTAAATCGAAAACTGCGAGTGGCTTACGGAGTTTTAATTGATGAGTTAACATTATACTTGTTTACAGTTTGGGAACTTTAAGAATGAAGACAGATAAAAGCCTTAAAACCTATGGCAACAAAGTTAGCCAAAATAAATCTGAAACGAGTGCGTTTTTGCTTTGGTTGTTGGTATTTTTCCTGAGAAGTTAGTTATGAGAGGCAAACTAAAGTAATAAGTCAGTGGATAGTGTACTCAAGAAACATGGTGAGCAAGCAACACAAGTGATTGATGTTTCAAGTTAACGTTTGCTCACGATATGATGTCCAAAAATTAACCACAAAAGTTTCATACAATTAATTATGATGCTTTTAAGGAGTTGATTCGTAATTTTACAATCATAAACTAAAACATGAACTCATGTCTTCAGCACATAAAAATTTAAGTATCTTTTCAACGGATAATCTTCCTGATATTAGTAACAAACGTTTTGCTTTGGTTGTAGCCGAATGGAACGAAGAAGTAACCGAAGCACTTGCTCAAGGTGCGGCAAAAACACTGTTGGAATACGGAGCAAAACCAGAAAACATCATCAGAGCCAATGTTCCTGGAAGCTATGAATTAACTTTTGCGGCTCAAAAAATGGCTCAAAAATCTGATATTGATGCGGTTATCTGTATCGGTTGTGTCATTCAAGGTGAAACAAAACATAATGATTATATCAATCACGCTGTGGCTCAGGGTTTAACCAATGTGAGTTTAAAATACGACAAACCTGTGATTTTTGGTGTGTTAACACCCAATACCGAACAACAAGCGCTTGACCGTGCGGGAGGAATTCATGGTAATAAAGGTGATGAAGCGGCGATAACGGCAGTAAAAATGTTAGCGTTTTAGCAAAAGATTAGACCACGGATTGTACGGATTTAGCAGATTTACACAGATTAAATTTAAAATAAAATTCGTGTAAATACGTGACATCGGTACAATCTGTGGTCAAAATTTTATCGCCCGATGGCTACTTTTCTAAGAATGGTATCAATTACTTGCATGGTAGTGATGCCGTCGGCTTCAGCTTCGTAATTGAGCATAATTCTATGATTAAGAACGTCAGGAGCAATTTCTTTGATGTCTTCTGGCAAAACGTAATCTCTGCCGTCCAAATATGCCAATACTTTAGAGGCTAAGTTCATATTGATACTCGCCCGTGGCGAAGCTCCAAACTGTACATAGCGTCCTTCTTCACGCATTCCATAGTCGGCGGGCTTGCGAGTGGCAAAAATCAATTCAATAATATATTTTTCTAAGGTTTCGGAAATCGTGATGTTATTGATTTCTTTACGAATGGCAAAAATATCTTCTTTGCTCAAAATGGGCTTCGGTTGGTAACTAAATTCCATGTTTGACATCTTCCGCATTACTTCCAATTCTTGCTCTTTATTCAAATAGTCCACAAAAACCTTGAGCATAAATCTATCCACTTGAGCTTCGGGCAATGGAAATGTACCTTCTTGTTCAACGGGGTTTTGAGTCGCTAAAACCAAAAATGGTTTATCGAGCGGATACGTTTCGTCACCAATCGTTACCTGTTTTTCTTGCATTGCCTCCAATAAAGCTGATTGCACTTTGGCTGGGGCTCTATTGATTTCATCGGCAAGAATAATATTGGCGAAAATTGGACCTTTCTTTACTTCAAAATCATCGGCTTTACGACTATAAATCATCGTTCCGATGAGGTCGGCAGGAAGAAGGTCAGGCGTGAATTGAATTCGGTGAAA
Organism: Cytophagales bacterium; assembly: GCA_013298805.1. Lineage (GTDB taxonomy): Bacteria > Bacteroidota > Bacteroidia > Cytophagales > Spirosomataceae > Arcicella. The sequence goes on from JAAFIU010000055.1 coordinate 6,598, forward strand.
ATGAAGGTCAAGAATTTTAGACAAAGTATTGATTGCCAAAGTTTTAGCCAAACCAGGGACGCCTTCTAACAAAACATGACCACCTGTAAAAAGCCCTATTAGAAGGCGATTAGTCAATTTTTCATGACCAACAACTACCTTCCCCATTTCATCAAAAACTAATTGTATTTTCTCTCGTGAAGTCATCTTTTGGATTGCGGATTTAGGAGTATATTTGGGAAAAAGAGCAACGATTTCAGTGTTCTTTTTCCTAATTTACCCCTATTTGAGATAACAATTTTACGCAAAAAAAACGGCAAGAACAATCTATATTCTTCGAAATTCAAAGATTGGGAAGGTGCATAAGATGAATACTTAACTCCATTATTATCAATATTCATCTTTACTTCAATTTATTGACATACACTTTTCCATCTTTCATAACAAAAACCATTTTACTGGCAATTAATGAAATATCTTGCTCGGGATTACCGTCAATTGCTACCATATCAGCATATTTTCCTACTGAAATTGAACCCATTTTATCTTTTACTCCAATCAACTCAGCCGCATTAATCGTTGCGGATTGTATTGCCTGAGCAGGAGTCAGTCCGTATTTCACCATGTAGAAAAACTGTTTGGCATTATCTCCGTGTGGATATACTCCTGCATCCGTTCCGTAAGCGATTTTCACACCTGCCTTCACAGCTTTTTGAAAATTTTCACGCTGTAATCTTCCCACTAATCTTTCTTTATTGATGATTTTTTCGGGAAAACCCAATTTAGCGTATTCTGCCAAAATAAAGTCATCATTATAAATATCAGCGACTAAATACGTGCCTTTCTCTTTCATCAGTTTGATACTTTCGTCATTCAAGAAACTTCCGTGTTCAATGGAAGAAACGCCTGCTTTAATTGCCATATTGATTCCTTCTGTGCCGTGGGCATGAGCAGCTACTTTTTTACCCCATAAATTCGCCTCCGCCACTAAAGCATTCATTTCTTCTTGGGAATATTGTGGTGCTCCAACGGATTCTTCTTCGGTCAAAACCCCTGCGGTTGCTCCAAATTTTATCAGGTCAGCACCGTATTTGATATTGGTACGAACTTGTTTTCTGATAGCATCAACGCCATCAGCAATAGCTGAAATTGTTTTAAATTGGATATAAGGCGAAAATCCCGTTAAATCCCCGTGACTACCCGTTGCTCCAATAAAAGGCCCTGAAACAAATAATCTTGGGCCAATAACTCTACCTGCATTGATAGAATTACGTAAAGCAACGTCAATGTATTCTAATGCCCCAACATCACGGCACGCAGTAAAGCCTCCTTCTAACGTCCGTTTAGCATAAATGTGGGCATCTACGGCATAGTCAATGGGAGATTTACGAAAGAGATCTTCCATATAGTTTTCGGGCTGACTCGTAATGTGTGTGTGACAATCTATCAACCCTGGTAAGAGCGTTTGTTTGCTCAGGTCAATAAGCGTGGCATTGGCAGGTGTTTTCAGATTAGTGCCTACCTCTGCAATAAGGTTATTCTTGACAATAATCGTTTGATTATCAAGGAAAATCCCCTTTTCTGCATCAAAAATTCTACCTGCTTTAATAACGGTAATATTTTCTGGCGTTTGTGAGATGATTCTGATACTTAGTAATAAAAAAGAAAGGAAAAGTAGTTTTTTCATGAAGTGTTTCTGTTAAGGTTCTAAACAAAAATAGAGACTTCTTTTGGTAGTTGCAATGATTTTCAATGCTGTTCATTTATCTCGTCAGCAATACTGTTCCTGTCTGCGTAAGTATTTCCGTAGGCTGATAACTATTACTATATTTTATTTGCCAAGAATAAGTCCCTTCTGGAGCATTTTGACCACGATATGTTCCGTCCCAGTTGTCCGATTGTGATTGGGTCATAAAAACCAACTCTCCCCAACGGTCATAAATTTGTAGTTCATATTCCATAACATCTTGAGCTGTAATTGCAAAAACGTCATTAATACCGTCATTATTGGGCGTAAAAATGGTCGGTATATAAATTTTAGAAACACATTTCTGAACCATAAGGACGCTTTTTTCTACCGAGCAATTATCTCCATTCGTGATTTTTACGGTATAAGTCCCAGCTTTTGAGACATTGATATAATTGGAAGTCTCATTATTGGGCAACCACCGATAACGCCATGAGGGGTCATTCCCCGCAGATAAAATATAAGGGAGCGTTATATCAAAACACCCTTCTACCCGTGCTGGAAGCGAAACGACGGGTATTGTACCTTTGCTAACCTGTGATGCTGCCTTCACTTCGCATCCTCCAACCGATACCGTTACTTCATATTGTCCAATAGCTGTGGGGTTGATTTCAGGCGTTGTTTCTCCAGAAGACCACAGATACGTAGCCTTACTACTCATTGGACTAACAGTACCCACTTTGAGTTTCATCGGTAAGGTACAATAAGTAGTATCTTGTGGTAGAAGGAGTATTGGCTTAACCGTCACCACAACATTCACTGAGGTATCTACTTGTGGCTTGGGGCAATTTTTGGGGCTTGATATTACCTTATAAGTCCCTGATGTACTTACTGTTAATCGAGTTGCTGTTTCTCCTGGAATATCTATTCCATCTTTTTGCCATTGGTATTTATACTGAGGACCTAAGTCTCCGTTGAGTCTTATGGAATTACCTTCACAAAATTCTAATGGGCCCGAAATTGCTAAAATTGGATGCAATTTGGGTTCTGGAGAAATTTTAACAAACCAAAAATCTCGACTTCCTTTATTTCCCACCACATCACCGTCATTTGAAGCAGCATTGGCAGTAATAAAATAACTTTGGTCAGAGTTTTGTTTGGCAAAAATACCATAATCTCCAGAATTCCCTCCCAATACCTTTTGCCACTGAATATTCTGTTTACAATCTAACTTGACGACCCAAACCCTGGGTTGTGAACCACTCCATGAACTTATCGGAAGAGAAACATCTCCATTCGTTACATTGGTACTACTCGTAAAAATATAACCATCGTCATCAGTGGCATGAATATTTCCCCAAGTTTCGGTTGCAACACCTCCATCAACGCCACTTCCACCAAATGTTTTCTGCCACTGTACATTTCCTGATACATCCATTTTCAAAACCCAAACATCAAAATCTCCTTGATTTTTGGTAATATCTCCGTTATTGGAATTTGTTTTTCCTAAAATCACAAAGCCCCCATCGGGCGTAAGCTCTAAACTTGATGCAAACTCTTGACGAGTTCCTCCATAGCTTTTTTGTGAGGCAATACTTCCATTTGGTTTTATCATTGAAACCAAAATATCCTCTCGTTGATTTGCTCCAGAGGTTGTTCCTATGTTGCTTGCCACAACATAGTTTTTATCAGGTAATTGTTTGGAGGCTCTACAAAAGTCCGTAAAAGCTCCACCAAAAAGTTTTTGCCATTGTATTATCCCTGTATTACTAATTTTCAAAACCCACGCATCGGCATCAGTTGGAGACTGCCCTAAGAGGTCGCCATTAAAAGATGTTGCACTGCCTGTCAGTAAATATCCCCCTTCTGAACTCACTACAATTTCTCCACTTTTTTCATCTAATGTTCCTCCAAAACACTTAATCCATTCAATAGAGCCATTTTTTGATAGTTTAATTACAAAAATATCCGTTCCTCCGTGATTACTGGAAAAGTCACCATCTGTCGAAGCCGTATAGCCTTCCACAATAAACCCTTGGTCTGAAGTTTCTTTAACTGACATAACAATATCATCTCGAGAACCTCCAAAATCTTTTTGCCATTCTATTCCACCATTAGCATCTATTTTTACGACCCAAGCATCAAAAGTACCTTTCCGAGTTCCTTGAACATCGCCATTAGCAGAGGTAGTTTGTCCCCCTAAAATGTAACCACCATCGGTCGTTTCGTAAGTTGAATTAAGTGTTTCGTTGAGAGTTCCACCTAATGTTTTTTTCCAAAGAATGGAAGGTGGAGTTATTTGTGCATGAGCATCTACACACACGTGTAAGAGTGTATATAGTAACAACGGTAGAAAGGGCTTCCTACAAAATAAATTTATTAATGAATGGCGGTTCATTATCTATATTTTGGGAGGATTTATTTAGAGTGAAGATTGGATATAATCGTTGGGAATTACAATACAACTAACTAATTATCAGATAACTACATCAAGCAAACACAGCATAAATCTATAACACTTTACTACTTATTTTATCAAATAGCAAAAAAAACAAGCATCGTATTGGGTCAATCTACTGTTTATTAATCTTAATCTACCATTTCCTAAATCCAACTTACAAAGGCTAAATCCTCAATTTATATATCAAATCATTTGGAATCGGAGCTTTGCGTTTGTTTTTATAATTATAGCAAACAATCCGAGAAGTGCCTTCGGCGGCAATTCGTTGGAGTTTTTCGCTATAAACTACGTGCTGCATAATAAAGCTGTATTCCGCAATAAATTCGGACAATATTCGTGCCGAGATTTTGATATTATCAGGAAAGGTTAGCAGAGTTTTGTATTTGCAAATTATCTATACTAAAAATATGATTTTTACCGTTTATTGACTTCACAAATTGGCAATCATTATCCTGATTTTTATAAACTTAAGGTCGAGTATAGCTTACTGATAACTCAGATTTTGCTAAGATTGTGGTTGAAATAGCTTCCAAAATGGCATCCATCGTAACCTTCGTTGTAGTTGCTGGAATAATAGGTTCAGCAGAAAGAGCGTAGGCGGTAATGATATAAATTTTTGCCCCTGGCCCTTGTGAACAAGGTGGAGTGTAGCTATTTTTTCCGTTGACCGTATTTACGCCAAACGAGCCAATGGTGGTATTGTTTTCGGGGAGAGCAGTGATGGTTGAAGGTAATTTATAGACTACATAATACACGTGTTTATCACCCGTTGGGGGAATATGGTGCATGATGATAGTATATGATTTTGTACCACTTGGGGCATTTTTCCAAGTCAATGGAGGAGCATAACTTTGTCCATCGCAGGTATATTTTTTGTCTAAAACTCCATTTACAACTCCCGAACTTTCTAAGATAAAAGTACCCGTATTCGTGGGCGTGGGCGTGGTTTCTTCTTTTTCTTTGCAACTTGTTATTAAAAAATAACAAAAAAGCATCATAATTTGTATTTTCATAAATAAATATTTACTGCGTTTTCTTACAAACGATGTTAGTTACATCCTTCTATTTGAGCCTTAAATACGGTACCAGTTTTAACCTCAAAAGGAACGCTAATCTCTACATATTTACCAGCATTTACATTTAGATTACTGCTATTTTGATTACTTCCATTCAAAAGGTTGATGGCATTGCTGGACTTATAAGTTCCAGAGCTAATATTACCCGATAGACTCAAATCTGCTTGGCAAGGGACAAATGGATTACTCCATCGAACTTCACTGGCAATGGTGTTATCGGTAAGTGTTTTTAAGAATGACACCAATGCCGCTTTTTGAGCATCGGTAAAATTCAAAATAATGGGAGTTCCATTCGCATTTTTTAACCTGTTGGCTAAGTTTGGATGGGCCTTTACACCACTGTTATAATGTTCAACTACTTGTTCAAGCGTGCTAAATCTTCCATCGTGCATATAGGGGGCAGTTAGTTCAATATTTCTCAGAGTTCCTGTCTTGAATCTTCCCTGTCCTTGTCCTTGGTCAGCACTTGTATTTAAGTCTAAACCATTATTTTGAGCTCCTATTCCTGCAAAGGCCTCTGTTGCATGGCATCCCGCACAGCCACCGCCACCATTCTGTGGAGGAGTAAAAAATAAGTTTTTACCCTGATTTTCGGCAGCAGTGAAATTGGGGAAATTTGCATTGGGATTATTTACCGTAGCTCTGCCAACATCATATTTACTTTGGTAGCTTTCAATGCTTCTTACAAATTGAGCCAACGCTTTAGACACTCGGTCGGTTGTTACGGTGTTATTACCGAAGGCATTAATGAATAATTGATTATAATAAGGTTGTTCATTTATTCTATCACTAATTTGGGATAAAGTCAAACCCATTTCTACTTCATTTTGGATGGGTTGTAATACTTGAGCTTCTAAAGTTGCGGCTCTTTCGTCCCAAAAAAAACGACCATTTTGATAATATTTAGCATCAATTAATGTCATTGCGTGCCTTGTTGTTAATCCTCCTAAAAAACCCGTACTTTTCACACTTAAATCACTAAATCCATTTGCTTGTTGATGACAAGAACTACAAGATATTGTTCTATTTAGACTCAAGTTTTTATCGTAAAATAATACTCTCCCGAGCGTAGCACCATCATTCGTTATGGGGTTATCAACGGGAGTATTTATTAGAACAGTTACCGCCCCCGGAGGGCCACCTTGGGCATTAGTCGTAAAATATGTGGGTAAATTTATGCTATAATCAAAAGGTATTTCGGGCAGATTAAGGTAATCTGTCAAGACCAGTTGCTTAGCTGAAGTGAGTAGAACAATAATAAAACACAGAATCAATGATGCCTTTAATTTCATGACTTTAAATATTTATTTTTTAACATATTTAGTGGTTGTGGATACACCATCGATTCCAACGAATGTGAATGTATAAACATTGGTATTGTCCCAAGTGTAATTTACGAAAGCTTTCTTGCCATCTACGGTGTATTCAAGCGAATAAGCATTGCTACCCGTTGACTTAAAGTTGGTAATGGATGCCCCTTTGAGGGCGGTCAATGCTGGGCGAACTCCCGCAGATTTTGCTTGTGGAAGAATTTGGTTTTCGGGAGCAGGAGTAGTGGGGTCTAAACTCACTTTACCACGCATAGCCGCCATAAAATAAGGGTATTTTGTTTCGGCGTGGTAATGATAAGTGTTGTTGTAATTATGACCGTGATATTCATCTAAGGTTTTCGTGGCAGTTCCATCGGGTTCTTTACTTCCATAAATGGCAAATCCATCGAGAGCCATAGCAATTGGATTGTTACCCGCAGTTGTTTCAAAGTGTAGCGGTGCAATATGATAATGATAGTCATCGGCACGTCCGCAATGCCCACCCCATTGGTCTAATTCGCCAATGACAAAGGCATCTTCTCCCCGATTATTCAAGGGATTAAAAATGGGAATACCATTGGGAGCAATAGCCACTGCCCCTTTCATAAAATTAGATTTTAAACTTAATGGTGAAGTGGAAAATTCAGGCTTGAGAGGAATCGACCACGCATTTGTGCCTACATATCCCTGTGGAATTGGTACTTGTTGTTGCCAACTCGTAATCCCAATCATCATGTTATGTGTCTGGGGAATTCCCTCTGTTTCTACATAAAAATAGGTATCGTCGTAGCGAGTTTTAACTTCTGACTTATAAGGTGCAAATACCTTTTCAACGAAACTTGGGTCAGTCTTAGCAAGTACAGGTGTGGCGTTTGTTACAGGCTCGACGTTTGTAGTTTTACAAGCGTAAAAGAATACTAAAACGCTTCCTAACAAAAATACGCCTTCCACGCTTTTTTTTGAAGTGAGTAGTACCAAAAATAATAAAATCATAATCAAATAAAGATACTGATAATTAGGCTTTTCCTCTTTTACAGACTTGTTCTTTAAGCTATTATTTTGATTGTTGATTTGTTTTAAATAGGCTATTTTTTGACTTAAAGGTATTTGGGTTTCAAAAGAGAAATCTTGTAGTGCCGACGATACGACTTTGCCATCTTTTTGCTGAATGAAAACTTTTCCATCACGTTCCATCAAGAAATGGCCATCCACTTTTTTGGCTTTAATGGTATAAATCACATCCGATTCATTCGGATGCTCGCCAACGTGTGCCAAAAGCAAATTTGAAAATACTACACCAAGCATCATCAAGCAGTATTGTATTACTTTCATCAAGTTTATCAATTAGTAGTTATTTCAATGATTCACTACAATTTTTCTATTAAACTGGTACTTTTTATTTACGATATTTAGCAAACATACACTATAAGGTAGATTTTTTAGTACTAATAATTATATTGGTTTTGACAAGAGTATTATGAAAACGCTAAGACCTGATTTTGTCAGACAAGTTATTCGGAATCAAAGCTTTGCGTTTGTTTTTATAATCATAACAAACAATCCGAGAAGTACCTTCAGCGGCAATTCGTTGGAGTTTTTCGCTGTAAACGACGTGTTGCATTACGAAGCCATATTCAGTTATTGAATCGGGTAATACTTTTGCCGTGATTTTGATATTATCGGGAAAGGTCAGGGGAGCTTTGTATTTGCAATTTGTCTCCGCCAAAATCGGTCCAACACCTTCGTCTCCCGTAAAATCCATAAAGCCAATTTGGTTGAAAAATTCAATACGAGCCGATTCAAAATAACGTAAATAAACGGTATTATTGACATGGTTGGCAGCATCCATATCACCCCATTGAACTTGTTGAGAAATGATACAAGGGTAATCTTTTAGTAAATCTGTCATTTGATTTTGATAAACAATCTTTTGATTTAATGGTTGAATATTTTATCGAAGATAATTTGAAAATTATGAAAATGCGTAAGAAATCTGATTTGCCCAGTAAAATCTGCATCACTTGCAGACGACCATTTACATGGCGTAAAAAGTGGGAGAAGGTTTGGGAAGAAGTAAAATACTGCTCGGATAGATGTAGAAATGAAAAGTAAATTCATTAGCTTTTGATCCCAAAACCTTTGATTGGGGAACTTCCCGAAATAACTCCGTTATGGTAACTCCGTTATGGTAACTCCGTTATGGATATTGTTTCGGGAAGTTGAAATAACTTATAAAACAGTGTACTAAGGGTTAATTGGAGTTCTCTAATAAAACCTCCTTCACATAAGGTTCAACTGCTTTTGAGGCAGCTTCATCTCGCAAGCGTAAACCTAATCTTCTTTCCAAAACATCATCAACAGTTTGAGCCATTTCTGATTGAATAACGTATTTAATTTCTGCTTTGATAAATGGATGCTCTGGGTTTAATAATTCTTTCAAAACAGGCTCATTTTCGGTTAATTGCAATACTTTTTGAGCATTTACTCCGTATTTTTTCAGTAAATGTTGAGCCACAATTTCCGAAACTTGATATTCTTCCACTAAATTCTGCCAGTCTTCAAAACGATAATTTTCTCCGCCCCAAAGCACCTGATGTTCGGTTGTACATTTAACGATTTCCTTTTTCAAAACTTCTTTGTAAACTTCGTCCAACGTATCTTTTGCCATGATTCGGTAAGTTGTCCATTTTCCGCCCATGATACTAACTAATTTCGAGCGACGGTCAATTTCAACTTCATGATCACGGACTAAAGATTTTGTATCCGAATTCATCGCCGATTGTAACTGAGCCTGTAAAAGCGGCCTGAGTCCTGCAAAGCCACTTTTTACTTGGTTGGGCGTAACATTTTTATCAAGATAACGATTTACATATTCCAATAAATACGTTTTTTCATAATCTTCCAATTTTGGATTTTCAGACAGTTCGTCAGCTTCGTCGGTTGTACCTACCAACACTTGGTCTTGCCACGGAATCATAAAAATCACCCTTCCATCGTCTGTTTTAGGAACAAGAATAGCGGTATCACCTTGCATTACGCTACGAGGCAAAACAATATGAGCCCCACGACTTACTTTGATACGTGGTTTTAGCTTTGAACTGGCCATCGTTCTAATGCTATCCGCAAAAGGACCCGTGGCATTAATGAATACTTTTGCATTAATTGTCAAGTCCGAATCATTAATTAAATCCTTAACTATCAATGATTTGAGTCGACCATTATCTTCATTTTTATTGAATTTTATGGCTTGAGTATAATTCAAAATAGTAGCACCTTTGGCTTCCGCAGTTTGAATCAGTGCCAAACAATAACGAGCATCATCCAACTGACCATCGTAATACAAAACTGCTGAACTCAAACGCTTAGATTTCAGTTCTGGAATCAGTTTTAAGGCAGTCTTCTTGGATAACCATTCGCTTTTTGCAATATTCTGAGAACCCGCAATCCACTCGTACATTTTCATGCCGATGGTGTAATAAATTCCTTCGATAAAGTTGAAACATGGCGTCAGTAATGCCAATGGACGAGACAAATGAGGGGCATTTTGGAGTAAAATTTCACGTTCACGCAGGGCTTTTCGCACCATTTTGTACTGCTCCCAATCCAATTTTTTGACGGCTTGCTCCAAATATCGAACCCCTCCGTGAATCAACTTTGTTGATTTTGAAGAAGTTTGAGCGGCAAAGTCATTTTTATCAATAAGCATTACTTTTAATCCTCTCATCACGGCATCTAAGGCAATTCCTGCCCCTGTTGCTCCCCCTCCAATTATGCAAATATCAAATTCAGTAGTGTTTTGTAACTTTTTGAGTTGTTCTTGACGATTCATAAATTATTGTTTTCAATAGCAAATTATTGAAAATAATCTAATCAAACACCAATAAATTTTATTATTACTATTTATACTTTTAATAGTTATATTATTTGGGCACCTATTTCTGTTTTACGTATTTATTTCTGACGGCACATTCTTCTAAAACTAATGTATCACCCTTAATTTCATTGATTGTCCAACCTGCTGGGCAAGCCACACAAAGAGCATTAGGGCAAGCCATCACTTCCGCAAAAGTTATTTTATTACTCGCAACGCTATACTTATTTCCCGCAAAGCAGCAGTTTGCACCAGCCTTTCCATCGGTCAAAAAACGTCCATCATTCGTGAATTCATACACGGGTAAAGCAACGAAAGTATTTATACGATGCCATTCGCTAAAAGTGCCATCAGCATTTTTGGTTTGAGTAAGATACGTTGGAGCCCACTTACCTACAATATTAGTTGGCGTAATGTCTTCCTTTGAAGTACAGGCTATTAAAAGGATTGATGCTAAAATGGCGATTGCTTTCATAATTAAAAATATTTTCGTTAAAGACACTTTATATTCTTAAAACGTTGGAAAGTGTTTAATAATTTCTTTTCTTCCCCTCTTTTCCTTCCAAAAACCACTCATTTATTGTACTTTTGCAGGAATTTTCATCTAAAAACAAACGTTTTAGAGAACAAGTAAAGATAAAAGGATAATAATGAATTTTAAAGAATATAAAAACCTCGACTACGGTCAGGTTGCAGACGAAATCTTGAAGTTTTGGCAAGATGAAAATATCTTCCAAAAATCTATCGAAACCCGTGAGGGAAATCCTACTTTTACTTTCTACGAAGGGCCACCATCAGCTAACGGAACTCCCGGAATTCACCACGTGATGGCTCGTGCTATCAAGGATATTTTTTGTCGTTACCAAACCCTAAAAGGCAAGCAAGTAAAACGCAAAGGCGGTTGGGATACGCACGGATTACCCGTAGAATTACAGGTTGAAAAAGAATTGGGCATTACTAAAGAAGATATTGGCAAGAAAATTACCGTAGAAGAATACAACCAAAAATGCCGTGAAACCGTCATGAAATTCACTGACCAGTGGAATGATTTGACGGAAAAAATGGGCTATTGGGTGGACTTAGACAATCCGTACATTACCTACGAAAACAACTATATTGAGTCGGTTTGGCACATTTTACAACAATTATACAAGAAAGGATTGTTGTATAAGGGTTACACAATCCAACCGTATTCGCCAGCAGCGGGAACGGGATTATCTTCCCACGAATTGAACCAACCTGGTTGTTATCGTGAAGTGAAAGATACTTCGATGACGGCTCAGTTTAAAGTAAAATACTCTGGAAAGTCTGCCTTTTTATTTGATGATTTGCAAAGTAGTGCGGCTGAATTATTCATTTTAGCTTGGACGACTACGCCTTGGACTTTACCGTCAAATACAGCGTTGACCGTTGGCAAAAACATTGAATACGCCCTCGTAAAAACGTACAATCCTTACACGTATTTACCCGTAAATGTAATTATTGCGAAGGATTTAATCGGTAAATATTTCAACGAAAAAGGACAAGACGGCGATTTTGCTACTTATAAAGATGGTGATAAAATTATTCCTTGGACAATTTTATCAACTTGTAAAGGTTCACATTTAGAAGGTATTGAATATGAGCAATTAATGCCCTACGTTCAGCCAGAAACGGCAGCTTTCAGAGTGATTATCGGTGATTTCGTTACGACAGAAGACGGTACTGGAGTTGTTCATACAGCTCCAACTTTTGGGGCGGACGACTTCCGTGTGGCTGCTCAAAATGGTATTCCTGCTATTTTAGTAAAAGACGAAAATGGTAAAGATATGCCTTTGGTTGACCGTAGAGGACGTTTTGTGGCCGAAGTTACTGATTTTGCCCTTGAATATGTGAAAGAAGCGTACTTAACCGACGAAGAGAAAGAAGTTGAGCGTGAAAAACAAAATAGAGACAAATATTTATCGGTTGATGAAAGAATTTCTATCAAATTGAAAACGGAAAACCGTGCTTTCAATGTGCAGAAATTTGACCACCCATATCCGCACTGTTGGAGAACGGACAAACCAGTTTTATACTATCCATTAGACTCTTGGTTTATCCGCACAACTGCCGTAAAGGATAAAATGATTGCCTTGAATAACACCATTAATTGGAAACCAGAGTCAACGGGAACGGGACGTTTTGGTAACTGGTTAGAAAATTTGGTAGATTGGAATTTATCTCGTTCAAGATATTGGGGAACGCCATTGCCAATCTGGAGAACTGAAAACGGAGACGAAGAAATTTGCATCGGTTCGGTTGAAGAATTGGTAAATGCGGTTAAACACGCTCTGAAAGACGACGTATTGTCTGCCGACCAACGTGCTAAAAATGAAGCGTTCATCGCCAAAGTAAACGAAGGAGCACACGATTTACACCGTCCTTATGTTGATGAAGTTTATATAATTTCGGCTTCTGGACAAGTGATGACTCGTGAATTAGACCTGATTGACGTTTGGTTTGACTCTGGAGCAATGCCTTTTGCTCAGTGGCATTATCCATTTGAAAATCAGGAGATTTTTCATCAATCATATCCAGCCGATTTTATCTCGGAAGGTGTTGACCAAACTCGTGGTTGGTTCTTTACTTTACACGCTATTTCAGTGATGTTGGCGGATTCTGTTGCTTTCAAAAACGTAGTTTCTACGGGATTAGTTTTGGATAAAAATGGCAACAAAATGTCTAAGCGTTTGGGCAATGCTGTTGACCCATTTGAGACGCTCAAAAAATACGGTGCCGACCCAACTCGTTGGTACATGATTACGAATGCACAACCTTGGGATAACCTTAAATTTGATTTAGCGGGCATCACAGAGGTTAGAAATAAGTTCTTTGGAACATTGACGAATACTTATAATTTCTTTGCCTTATACGCTAATTTGGATAATTATGCAGTCAATGAATTCAACCGATTACCTTACGAAAAGTTGTCAGAATTAGACCGTTGGATTCTTTCGAAATTATTGACCATGATTAGCGAAGTGGATGAAGCTTACGAAAATTATGAACCAACCAAAGCAGGAA
>JAAFIU010000105.1 GCA_013298805.1 Cytophagales bacterium
TTGAGGGTAAACTTTTGGCAAGCTAAAATAGTCCACAAATTTGACTAAAATTAACGAAACATTTTAGCGTAGAATTACCCTATTTTTCGTCATTTATTACTTTTTATAAGCGACACCACTAATACTAACGGTATTTAATGGGGTTGGAGCAAAGTTTTCCGCTTGAATTAACACATGAGTTGCTCCTTTGGCAGCCGCTTCTTTTTTAAGATTCTCAATCGCTTCAATTCTCAGTTTACTCTGCGAGCCGAAAGCTCTTTTGGCAGAAGCTGAAATTTCAGCGATGCGTTTTAGGTTTTTGACTTCTTCGTAGGCATTGGTAACGATGATACTTGACTGAGCCACCGTATTTACCACGTTATTTGACGTAGTATTTTGGGGTGCTGGGGTAGTGGTTTTCGGAGGAATAGGACTTGCCCCCTTGTTTTCATTCGTAGGCATAATGCCCTGAGCAGGATTTAGAAGCATTTCCTTGACCACCGAATCGGGAACTTTGGCATTTTTGAGGGCAATGAGAGCATCAGCCGATACTTCAAATTGGTGAGGACTCTGTTTAATAGCTTCTTTTAAAATGGCTGTTGAAACTTCCGATTGAGCAATTTTTATGACCTCTTGATTATGCAGGATTGCTTGGGGAGGAGAAGCAACAAACATCGCTTTAATAACCCTATCGGATATTTTGGCGGCATCTAATTCTATAAGTCCCTGGGCGGTCAAATCGAAGGAAGATTTACTGGCGGAGATTTTGGCAAGGATAACATCCTGTGAAACCTTAGCGGTTTGCAAATTGATAATTTCTTTGTTGGTGAGTTGTTCTTGAGCAAAAGAAACACTACTGATGAGAACCAACCCAAGAAAGGGTACTGCTTTTTTAATTAAGAAATTCATGTAAAAAAGTTTATGGTGTTGAGAATTGAACAAATAGAGGGTGTCTTATCTATTCATGGTTGTTTTGCATCTGCTTAATTAAGTCTTTGGCTCTCTTATCGGCTTTGGCTTCACTACGAGAAGACACCGCCCAAAAAGCAGCAGGTAGCCAACCAATTAAAGTGATTTGGAGAAATAAACAGATGATGCCTTGAATGATTTTACCTCTGAGAAAAAATGATAACCAAGGGAATAGAATGGCAATGAGTAACATGATGTATATTGGGGTTTAAAAATGAAAATGCAACAAAAAGTATTATATCTATCTGTTTTTCAGATACTTAAAAAGTAATCTCGAACAGAATAACAAATAGCATAACATAAGACCCACAAGGATTACCAATCCTGATAGAGATGTTGTTTTCGCAAAAGAATAAGCGATACTAATACCCACCAACGAAAGGCAGGATAAGATAAATCCTTCGTGGGGATGATGCTGAATCTCCGCAATCAGTTTATCTATTGGTTTCATATTCATGATTTTTGGGGTATTTACCCATGATTTACTTTAAAATTTATCTTAGCCCTATCATTTACTCCAGATGATTTTCAAACAATTCCACTTCTAAACACATACCAATATTTTTCGTAGTCTTCTACACTCAGCGGCAATGGATGGTAAGTAGGATTCTTAATGCGGAAATAGAGTCGGGTACAGTTCCGTCTGACGGTATAATTGTCAAAACTTCCATTCGTGGAATACTCAAAATCTATCGGGTGGGTCGGATGCTTGGTAATCGCTAATCGGGCTATTTCTACGGTTAGGTTTTTAAAATGATGAAGGTTCAAAAGAGTTCCTTTCTCAACTTGGAGAAGTTGTCTCAACTCCAGTAAATCGTAGCTGAAAGTCTTATACTTACGGCACTCGTACATTCTCAATATTTTATACAGAGGGACGGCATAAATATGCTTGAGCGATTGGATTACATCTAAATCATAAGGAGCATATTTAGGGGCTAAATCCTGTAAATAAGGAGCAACGTCGGGATGCGTATGAAACACAAAATCATTTCCATCAAACTCTACATCAGTAAATAGGGGCGAACTGCAATACACCTTTGTAGGGGCGTAAAATTCAACGAAATGCACGGGTTTATCAATCATGGTTTTAGGCACGATAAATATCTGTTTATGCGTTATAAATTCCTGCAACTTACTTTTCGGAATCTTTACGCACAGCGAGCCTTCTTCTTTCAATGAATGGTAGTCTATTTCGTTAATGAATATTTCATATATCCTCTGTTCCACTCGGGTAAAGGGCATGACGACAAAAACCGTCTTCGTCCCTGTAAAAGCTGACTGCGGTTTATTTTTTGACCGTAAATTGGTGATAGCAACCTTTCCCATGTAAATCATTAATTAAGCGGTATTACACGATAATACCCTCATCAAAAAAATGAGATTGCAAGAAACTGAAAGGGATTTTCTCATTATTTTTGGAAAATAATGAGCGTATGAAGTTCACGAAGGGGCATGAAAAAAGCGTGAACGCCACTCATACTTGTCTCTAAGGGAGTCGAAGCCCTGCATACAAAGCAAAGTAACGCCACGCTTTAAACGTGGCGTTTGAACTTTACTCCCTGTATGCTTAAATTTCGACTTTTTTGAGACAGGAATTTCAGTTTAAACGCAAACTATATTTTTAATTAAATTATTTCTTTTTTGTTTTTTTCGTCATTTATATTTTTCGCAATGTTACAACTCTTTTCTCTATTTTCAAATAATTTGAAAAAATGTTGAATTTTACCTCCCCATTCTACCATTCCG
This sequence comes from Cytophagales bacterium, assembly GCA_013298805.1. Classification (GTDB taxonomy): domain Bacteria; phylum Bacteroidota; class Bacteroidia; order Cytophagales; family Spirosomataceae; genus Arcicella. The sequence goes on from JAAFIU010000105.1 coordinate 2,695, forward strand.
CTTAGGAAACATCGGCACAATTCGGAATTGTTCCTTTTGCTTTTCTTTCTTAACCTGCTCCTCGGTTGCCTTTGCTCTTTGGATTGCTTCTCGCTCCTGCTCCTGTGCCAATTCCTGCAATCGCTGTTTTTCTTGGGCTTCCGCTATGCGTTGCCGTTCTTCTATATCCCGTTGAAGTTGTAATTTTCGCAACGTTTCTCGTTCCTGCTCACGGCTTAATCGACCCATTTCTATACGACTATCCACTTCATTTTTCTTGTACCCTTCCCCTAAATCTTTACTCCCAATCTTGACTCCTTTGGCATTTGTATAACCCAATCCAAAACCTGTTTGCACTTTGTAACCCCTACGCTCCATCTCTTTTTTAAAGCCTTTGAAATCATCATTGTTCAATATCGCTTCATCTATATCTTTACGAAGAGGGGCTAAATAAGGGTTCTGACTCACAAAACTTTCATCTTTCCCTTTGGCTCTTAATCGCTCTCTCGATTTGCCTACGACCTTCCGTAAATCGTATTTAACTTCCATTTGTCTGGAAAACTCATTCACTCGCCGTTTACTAAAACTGTCATTCCAAGTCTTCCCATCAAACCCGATTCGGTTCACCACAAAATGAAAATGCTCGTGGGCTTTATCATCGTGACGATGAACACAATATTGGTTTTGTGCAAATCCCATGTACTCCGCAAATTCATGAATTATCCCCAATTTCTGCTCCTCACTGAGTTTACCCCTATCCTCGGGGGCAAAGTTCATCGAAGGCGTATAAGCACACTTCTCTAAGGTAGGATTCATTTCTTTTTTGTAGTTTTCCATCTGCTCTCCGATGTCCTTACTATCATAACCACAGTATTGTGAATAATACAATTCTCCCTTCGGAATATAAGGAAGGTTCGCTTCCTGTGCTTCTTGTTGCCGCAATTTCATTTCGGCTCTCGAACCGTGTTCGTTATACAAGGCACTACCCATATAACTCTTACTGACACCTGAATTAATTATCATAACTTTTCCTTAATTAAGGCACAAATCATTTCTATTTCTTGGCTCAATTCAAAAACTTTTCGTTGCTCTGAATGAATCAGAAAACCAACGGAATTACGCTTCTTAGTCAATTGATTAAGATTATTACCTACGTGAATTAAGCTCTGCCGTAAGGCTCGTAAAGTAATGATTAACTCACCGTCTTCTGACTGCTTCTCAACCACTTTTTCAACGACTTCATTGCTGGCATTTAAACCTAAATCTAAGAGATAAACGCTCAATATCTTCTTACCTGTCGCCTTAGCTTTCATCATCAAAACCTGCTTGTCTTTCGCACTTACCCGAAATTGAATTTGGGTAGTTTTGGGATGCTGCCTGTCTTGCGGATGCTCCACTTTTGGCTTACGCTCCTTCTTTATTTTTACTGCGGACTCTTCCATCATTTTTAGAAAGTTTATACCCTTTTTTAAATAACACGATACTCGAAAAGACTACCCATGCTATTAGACGTAGGGCTAAGAAAAATAAACAAAAAAACTTCTGCCTTTTCTTTTTTTTCGTTGCGATGCCCCTGACAAAGTCGGGGCAAGCTACGAAAAAAACAAGGGGTAGCCCACATCACGTAGTGTGGGGGCGGGTCGAAAGGGCATGGCAAAATAGAACGTAGTGATATTTTGTTATGACATTTCGACACACCTTGTTCTTTTTTTAAAAAGATAAATAAAACTACTAAACGCTTTTCAATCCGCCAAATATTTTCTTCATTAATATTTTTTTGCTTTTTCTTCCTTTCCATTGAAAAAAATTACTATTTTTTTAAGTTTCTTGGCTCTTTTTTATTTCTTTTTTATTACCTTCGTAATATATAAAAAGCCTTTTCCGTTAATCAAGAGAATATTTTTGTAAAATAACCCCTTAATTAAAAAAAAGGAAATTGAATACTTCGTAAACACTTTATTAGAATGCTTTTTTGCCAAATTTCATCATTAAATTTGCACTATATTTGCACTATATCATCAAATTAACATTTTTGGCTGTGTTTGCCTTTAAATTGTTCTTTTTTATCCGTACATGAAAATAGAATTTACCAAAGAAATGCTCAAAGAGGCTTTTCTCGCTAACAAGAGAAAACGTAATTTTATGCTCTTTAAAGTCTATGAATCAGTATTCTCTTATGACCATACTGCGGAGTTTATCGCTGACTATATTTCCAAAGATTTAGGGATTCCTATTTCTAAATCTACCATTGACATGACTCGATTTCGAGTCGGTAAAAAAATAAAGTCCACGAAAAAAGAAACGAAAAAAGTGAAACCTAAATCAGTAAAAGTACCTGAGTCGCTGAAAAAAGAAGAGAATAGTAAGAGAGAAAAAGAAGAGAATTTTGGAAGCTCCGCTGCGGAAATTATCCCTGTCCTTCTCCCTGAGAAATTTATCATTTCGGAATTGACTGAACCTGAAAATACAACTGAGGAGAAAACGTCTTGGAGAGATTTTAAAACTGCTGATACCCAAGAATTAGAATTTTAACAGCTCGCTAAAACAGCCTGTTTTTTAAACCTGTTTCTTGCTTTTTTTTACTTTTTTCTATTTTCTTTGCGTAGTGGCTTATGAGAAATACTCGATATATTTATTGTCAAATCCAAGGAAAAGGAGGTGCTGGTAAATCTTTTATAACATACCTATTCGGACTAAAATTTTACCGTGATGAAAGCACGCTCTTCATTGATGCAGATTTTAATTCTAAAACTTCTTCTACCCAAAATTTGCGTTTTATCCTTCCGAAAAAGGACACCCGACTTTCTAAAAAAGATAGAGAAAGGGTCGTATTTTTTAACATCTTGGATGAAAAGAAAAATATTGAAAGAGGAAAGTTTATGAATATGCTTACTCGCTTTGGAAGTGATATATTTACTTTTGAGAGGGTTTTTATTGATTTTGGAACGCTTGAATCTGACCAGTTTTTAGAATTATTTATCAGACACTTTAAACCTGGGGAATTGCACGAATTGGAAAAAGATTTGAACTTGAAATTTATTTTTCAGGTAGTCGTGGCAGGTAATACAAACTATTTATCTTGTATGTCATATCTTGAAAAAGTACAACAAATATTTGGAGAACATCACGACATTTTGATTTATCCAAATCTCGAAAAATTCAGCCATGCCGATAAACAACTTGAACAAGTAAAAGACTATGCCCAAAGATTCCAACTCCCTTGTAAACCCTTTGGAGATTTTGGCAGAGATTCAGAAACTGAAATAGATGTACGCTTAATGATGCAACAAGGAAAATCCCTTGATGAGTATTCCGACATGATTACTCAATGGCTCGTAGAACAAGAAATACAAAAACTTTAAAGCACAAATAATCATAAATCTTGAACCATTAATTGTCAGATAATGAACGTAGCACCAATAACACCAAAAGAATTGTCCGAAGAAGAATTTAAAAAATTGCAAGGGCAATATCAGGCTCGGTTTGGTATCACCATGAACAAACAGGTCCTCCTACTTTTTGAAGCTCAAAATACGGCTCACCTCCAAGAAATAGAGTTGATTAAAAATTTGTTTGAACAACAAAGACAAGAAAATGCCACAATATATCAAAAGCAAATTGAGGTCCTTAACCAAAAAATTAGAGAAGATAGAGAACAACACGAAAAATATACCGCTGTCATTGAAGATGCGGTGATGGCAATTGGGAAACAAAAAGGAGCAATCGTTACCGAAAATCCAGAAGTGATGGCAGTTGTAGCAAAAAATAATCTTTCTAAATACAAGATAATTTGCTCTGCGACATTATTGTTGGTATTTTTTTTAGGTTTAATGTACAACTATTATCAAGAACGTCAGGTAGAATACAAGAAAATTACCGATGCTTTAAACGCCTATCCTAATATTCATAAATTTCAGATTTTAGCACAACAGGGAACGATTGAATCTAATCCTGATGGAAAGGTCGGTGAATTTTTGATACTTACTGCACCCAAAAAGGGAGAAGGAGCTGAGGCAGGGAAGTGTTACATTTATGACCAAGAAAATGAAAGAATTTTAGTCCCTTTACATTATAGCAAAAGACCTTTGTAAACAAGAAACGCTGAAAACTTGACAAATCAATTTCAAAATTAACATAATCAAATCAATCCCATGAAACAACTTGTAAATCAAACACAAGGACAAAGATTCCTTGCTCTATCTTTACTTTTTTTAGCCCCTGCTGGCGTGGGTCTTACAGCAACCCCACAAATATTTAGAATAATTGTGGTGAGCATAATTGCCTTGGTGGGCATTATCGGTGCGATAAAAGTCCATAAAAAACTCAAAAGCGGAGCTGCCGATATTCAAGCTACGGCACTAAATTGGTTTGGCAGTTTTTTAATTCTCACGATTCTAAATACGGTAATTCAATCTCTGTTTGGTCAGTAAAAAATGGGGAGATATAAAGCTATGAATCCGCCTGAAAACTAAAAATTTAGTTTTCAGGCGGAACTTCTTTTAACCCGTCTTAAATCGTTTAAAAATTACTCAAATATACATACATACCAGAAACAAGTGAAAACTCGTTAAAAGCTAAAAGAAGACCCCAAAAAAGAGATAAAATTCTGAACGCCTTAAAACCAAGAAAAAGCTTAGCAAAAAACGACTTAAACACTATTATTTTTAGTAATTATCAACACGTTTTCAACATTTTTAAAAAAACATCAAAAATTTTGTTAATTTTTTTATTTTTTTAAAAAAATTCAATATATTAATCAATGATTTGACTTTCTCAAAAAAATGGTTTAAAGTTAACACATTAGTAATCAAGCATTTGGACTCCTAAATTAGCCTCCAACTACGAGAAATTGTTCCTAAACTACGAGAAATTGTTCCTCTTGTTTTTTTACTAAGTTATTGATTTTCAGACGTTTAATTGTTTTTGTAAAATATGAGTTATCCCCAATTGCGAGAAATTGTTCCTTAAACTACGAGAAATTGTTCCTCAAATATGATTTAACTACGAGAAATTGTTCCTCAAAGTATGATTAACTACGAGAAATTGTTCCTTTTGTTACGAGAATTAATTACGAGTATCGCTTTTTATTCTCGTAATTAATTTATACATTTGTGAAACGTGTATTTCTTATGGATAATCAATTAGTTCTTGTTAGACAACATAATCACATGACGGAAGCTCGCTATGAGCTTTCTGAAACTGCTATTAATATTCTATTGATGGTAATTTCCAAAGTACGTCAGGACGATGATTTGGACAAAGAGTATGTTATCTCTATTGCCGACCTAACTAATCGGATGGGAGTTTCAAAGATAATACACACACGATTTGAAGATGCTTGCGAACAGCTAATGAAGTCAATTATTACCGTAAAGAACATAAACAAAACAGATGCAAACAGTTTTTTAAAGGTCGCATTTGCTTCATCAGTGCTTTACGAAAAGGGGGTTGCCAAAATTGAGATTTCAAAGAAAATTCGTCCGTATTATGGCTACCTTAAAGAGAGGTTTACTGAATTTGAGTTAAACATTGCTTTGGGCTTGACTGGTAAGTACGCAAAACGAATGTATCAGTTAATTAGTGAGTATAAAAATTTAGTAAATCAATCTTTTGATAAAAGTATTGATGAATTGAAAATAATGCTTGGGATAATTGACGAGCAAACGGGAAAGGATTTATATAAAAATTATGCAGATTTTGAGAAGAATGTGTTAAAACCTGCTGAAAAAGAAATTAATAGTAAGGCAAATTTAAGATTCACATACAAGGCTGTAAAGATTGGGAGAAAGGTTGCAAAAATTGAATTTAGTATTGATTACAACCAAGCTCTCGACAAAACGAAACAAGTTAGTGAGCGTTCTGGGGGCAACTTTAACGCTTACGAGTATCTTTTGAATGTGCTTAAATTAAGCCCATTCCAAATCGAAAAAATAATAAAGAATCATTCGATTGATGATATTAGAGAAAAATCCGTAAAAATCATTAAGCAAAATGACAAAAAGCCAATTACAAACATAGGAGGATATGCAGCAAAAGTTTTCGGTTTAACAAACGATAAAAAATAGAATAACTCTACTCTTGACTTAACGTTTTTTAAATTTGTCCCTATATTCATCAGGACGTGGAGTAATCTTTTTATCCTCTAAATACTCAGAAATAGCTGTTTCAAGACATTCTTGCTGAGTAAATAGAAGGTTTCCGCCAATTCTAACAGTATAAACATAGTCTTTTATTTTCTCTAAAATAGAATCGTTAATTAAAAAAGTATGCCTTTTTAATGTAGATTCCTCTATGTCGGTCTTTTTATTCTCAAAGTTAGTAGATGGTTTTCCCACATTAATTTCGTCCAAAAGAGTACGCTTGTGTGCAGGTTTTTCTTCTGCAATACTTCCTAAGCCAGTACCACTAAAATTTTTCTTTGCCATATCTATTTCGTTAATATCTCTTGTGTTAAGTTCAAATAATCTTCTGCTCCGTTACTATCGGGGGCATATCTGAAAATGTCTTCATTTGCGTGTGGACTTTCTCTTAGGGCAACATTTTCTCGTATATATGTTTTCAGTACGGTATCGCCATAAGTATTTCTTATATATTCTTCCACATCTCTATTAAGTATTTTATGGTGGTTGTGTCTTGTAAAAAAAATTCCTTTGACTGCTAAGACAGGATTTATTTCGTTTACAGCCTTTACCATCTCAAAAACCTTTGCGAGTCCCTCAATCGAATATTTCTGAGCTTCAACAGGAATATAAATGTCGTCTGCAAACGTAAAAGCGTTGATTGTTACTAATCCAAGCATTGGAGGACAATCTAAAATAATGTAATCACTTTTAAGTTTCAATGATTCTAATGCTTTCTTTAAAATAAATTCTCTCTGAATTTTATCCTGAGCATTTTTATCAAAATTTGATAAAGAGCCATCTCCTGCCACCAATACTAAGTTTTTAGTAACAGGATATGCGTGTATTGGTTGTTCGTGGAATAACAAACCATTGATAGTAAAATCAGGGTTCTCAACTCCCAACCCCTGTGTCATATTACCCTGAGAATCTAAATCTATCAAGATAACCCTTTTACCTTGTCGAGCTAAGGCAGCACCTACATTAACTGCGGATGTAGTTTTCCCTACTCCGCCTTTTTGGTTTGAAAACGCTATTACTTTCATTGCAAACTACATTTATTGTATTACAAAGTAATATAGTATTAATGAGTATTACAAATATTATGTAATTAATATTTGTAATACTCTATTATTAAGTAATGATTGTTTAATCAATTTTATAAAAGTTACATTGTAATACTTGTAACTTGATTTAAAATCAAGTGTAATACTTATAATACTATATTAATAGTTTCTGAGTTAAAAAGTGTTATTAATACTTATAATACAGTTAATACTATATTATAATTTAAATAAAATGTTACTTAGTTAATACTTGTAATATTAGTAATATTAACAATATTAACAATATTAGAAATACTTGTAATACTATTTGTTACAAAATGCTTTGTAATGTACTTTACAAAGTAACAAGACGTAGGTAGCTAAAACAATTACTTCCAATATATCTATTTTCAGTAACAGTCTTACTTTACGGCTCAATTAAAGAAAAGTACGAATTTTCCCACGACTTCCGTAAAATATTCTTGTCCTGACATTATTTCAAATAAACGATTCTCAGCGTTTTCATAAATGCAGTATGTTGCCCACTTAAATCTGGGGCAAACATCCCACCGAGCATTAGTAAAATATTGATTTTTAACTATATATTAAAGAGAAAAATAATTGTAATTCCAGAGAAGTATTATTTAATTAACTGTATATCAATACTTTACATTAATTTCTTGGTAAATTTTGTATTTCGAGCGACTGCATTTATATAGTTATATGATTTATATACCTACATAAAATAACACCTAATCTCTTAATTAAGGAAACTCCGTGGAACACTTAACATTATTTTATATATTTATGTCATTTTGTCAGTAAATACATTTTTGCTACTCAATATTTTATAGTGCCTGTCCTTAATTAACAATTGTAAATATATTATTCTGCATCTTCCTTCGCAACAATTTTAATTAAACGATTCTCAGGGCTTTCACTTTCTCGATAAATCTTCTAAAATATCTATCAATTTGCTCCAAATAGCTTTTTTATAATCAATTTGAGGCGTTTTATTTTTAGGTTCTCATTTCCATTTTTTAATTAACAAAAGGGGAAATAAGCCTATTGGGGTCTTTTTCTTCAAAGTTCACTATTAAATCGGTTTTCACTCATATCTCGCAAAAGGTTTCTCAATGGCTTGTCTGCATCGTAAAATATCTCTCTCAAATCGTTCCAATGCTTTTTCTCTTCCATTGTGGCACAATCACGTAGCCACTCGGCATCATCGTAGATTTTTGAAATCATGCCTTTCAATTCTTCTATTTTCTTACCGTATGTTAAGGTTTCTGTTTCCATTTTATATTGAATATGCCAGGGCGAATGTTAGAAATTATTCTTGGGTAATAGTCTGATTAATAACAACTTACCAATTATCTGATATAAAGTAAATTTAAAAAAAAGATGAATACCCGATGTTAACACAGAGATAAATTAACTCTGAAAAAGGTTCGTCCTAATATCCTACAAGTTTAGGCAATTTGTAGGAATTAACAAACAATGACCTCAAAGAATATCGAAGCATTTTAATCAAATTTGAGGTAATTTTTCAATTTAATGGAAAGAATTATTACTTTTGATAATTCTTACTTATCAAGACTTATTACCTTTGTATTTCCAAACAAATTTTCAATCTATGGAAACCAAAAATACCTTCCAAATAATTCCCATCGCTCCCCAAAATCAGGCAATCGGATTTCCGAACGACCTGACTGAAAAAGTCAAGGAATACGGACGGTTGGGGTTGGAAGGGGCGGTCAATACCCAAAGAGCTTACCAAGCGGATTTGAGAGATTTTAATGGGTGGTGTGAAACCAATGGACAAATTCCCTTTCCCGTTTCGCCCGAAACCTTGGCGGCTTACGTTTCGCATTTAGCGGATGCTTGCAAGTGGGCAACCATCAACCGTAGGTTGGCTGCCATTTCTAAATTGCATCAATTGAATGATGTAGAAACGCCCACGCAAAATCGAATATTTCGGGTGGTCATGGAAGGAATTAAACGCACCAAAGGCATTCGCCAAAAACAAGCTCCTGCCTTTAAAATCAATGAATTAAAAAATATTTTTCGAGAACTCGATGCGGAGAGTAATGGAAAATTACGGGATAAGGCTTTATTACTCTTAGGCTTCACGGGAGCTTTCAGAAGGTCGGAATTAGTGGCTTTAAATGTGGACGATTTAACCTTTACAGAGGAAGGATTAATCGTTTCTCTATCAAAAAGTAAAACCAATCAGTACGGAGATTACGAAGAAAAAGCCATTTTTTACAGTCCAGAAGCGGTTTTATGTCCCATTAGAACGTTACAAGCGTGGATTGGACGGTTAGAAAAAGACTGTAGTCCTTTATTTGTTAGAGTAAGAAAAGGCGATAGAATGACGACCAATCGCCTCACTGATACCACCGTGAACGATTTAGTGAAATCCTATTTTGGTATAAATTACTCCGCTCACTCACTCAGGGCATCATTTATTACCATTGCGAAAATAAATGGAGCGGATGATTCCGAAATTATGCGACAATCCAAACACAAAACGTCCACCATGATTCAACGTTATACTCGGATTGAGGATATTAAAAAACATAATGCAGCGATGAAATTGGGGCTTTGAGAGTTCTATGAAAGTTATCCACAGGTGGTGCTGTTTGATAGGAATATACACTTTTCAAATCGTAAACGATGCTGTATTTTTGTTTACGATTTGAAAAGTAACTAAATCGGATAAAAGTAATTATGTAACCTACCAATTGATTTCTCAAAAGTTCACTTTAATTCCCACTCAAAACTTCATCCGCTGAATCCTAACCGCATTCAAAATGGCTAAAAGTGCCACGCCCACATCGGCAAAGACTGCCTCCCACATGGTCGCTAATCCGCCTGCACCCAAAATTAAAACGATGGCTTTAACCGCAAAAGCAAGGCTTATATTTTGCCAAACAATTCGTTTTGTTTGCTTACCGATATTGATTGCCATAGCAATTTTACTGGGTTTATCGTCTTGAATGACCACGTCGGCAGTTTCGATGGTGGCATCACTGCCTAATCCGCCCATGGCAATTCCTACATTGCTCAGCGCCACAACGGGGGCATCATTTACGCCATCGCCCACAAACGCAACGGTTTCGTTTTTATCTTTTAACTCCTTGACTTTGTTTACTTTATCTTCGGGCAGAAGGTCGCCAAAGGCGTTTATGATACTCAATTTATCTGCTACAAATTTTACAACATTACTTTTATCTCCACTTAACATCGTGGTTTTTACGCCCAATTCCTTCAATTTATTCACCGCTTCTTGGGCATCTTCTTTAATGGAATCGGCAATGGTCAAATATCCCACAAACTGTTTATTGTATGCTACTGCAATCAAAGTATAGACAATTGTGGTTGGGTCAATATCGTATTTGATGCTGAATTTATCCATCAATTTAAAATTACCCACTAACAATTCTTTCCCATCAATTACCGCTTTTAATCCGTGTCCTGCTATTTCTTCAATGTCTTTTAGCTCTTTTTCTAACTCTATTTCTCCCACAAACTGATGTATGGCGGTGGCTACTGGATGGGTACTTTTACTTTCCAAAGCATTAACCATTTGCAAGATTTCATCTTTGTTAAATTCAGGTTTGAATACCACTTCTTGCACTTTAAAAACGCCCTCGGTCATTGTTCCCGTTTTGTCCATCACCACGTTTTGAATATTGGCGATAATATCGAGAAAATTACTTCCTTTAAACAGAATGCCGTTTTTTGAAGCCGCTCCAATTCCTCCAAAATAGCCCAAAGGAATAGAAATAACCAAAGCACAAGGACATGAAATTACCAAGAAAACCAAGGCACGGTATAACCAATCTCTGAAAACATAATCACTTACCACAAGATAAGGAATTGCCACAATTAGTACCGCCAAAAGCACCACAATAGGCGTATATATTTTGGCAAATTTCCTGATGAATAACTCCGTTGGGGCTTTTTGGGCGGTGGCATTTTGCACCATTTCCAAGATTTTCGAGAGTTTACTGTCAGTGTAAGCAGTGGTTACTTTCACTAAGGCAA
>JAAFIU010000428.1 GCA_013298805.1 Cytophagales bacterium
TTTGGGATTATCTTTGAATGCTAAGAGTCGTTTCTCTTGGTTCATGGGTTTTCTCTTTTGGTTGCAACCTCAGAGATAACCCTTTTTTTCGTTTTTAACAAAAAAAGTAATTAGCACAACTGGTAAATATAGTTTTAAAACGGATACGACGGTATATTTAGTTCGTAACGAGTGGATAATTTAAAACTCATCCCCAAAAACGTCTTGGTCATACGTCAAAATTGACACTTCATGTAGTAACATAACCAATAAACTGAAAATTAGTACAACTTTGATTCAAGATGATACGGAAGATAAACATAGAACTCCTCTTTTGGATTGGCGGACTTACTTGGTTAGCCTTTATGAATCCTTCTGAAAGTCATTTCACGTTATGTCCGATTAAAAATTTAGGGTTTTCATTTTGCCCTGGTTGTGGTTTAGGACATTCAATATCGTACCTTTTTCACGGAGAAATAAAAGAGTCATTGCATCATCATCCATTAGGTATATTTGCCTTAGCGGTGATTTTGACAAGAATTTTTCGATTAATCCGAAATACAAAATTTAGTTTATAAAATATTTTATCTCAAAACTTAACATTTAACAGCCATGAACACTAACATTTTAATGATGCTTTCTAACCTTGATGCTGAGGAAGCAATGTTTATCCAAAATTTGATTAAAGACTTAGACGAAGACCAACAACGCAACTTCGTGATGATGTACCAAAACAAACGCCGTGATACTACTTTAATTCTCGTAACCACAATTATTGGTTTCTTTGGATTTGCGGGGATTCAACGTTTTTTGACCGACCAAATTGGGATGGGTATTTTGTATTTTTTCACGGGTGGATTCTGCTTAGTAGGTACAATTGTGGATTTGGTAAATCATAAAACTTTGGCTTTTGAATATAATCAAAAAATGGCTTATGAGACTTTAAATATTATGAAGGCTTGGCATAAATAATCTATCGTACTAAAGGATAGTTTTTTCAAAAACTTATTGTAAATTCCGTAGATTTTTGAGTATAATTCAAAGAACAAAGCCTCTCTCATTCAGACTTAGGAAATACAAAAAATGGAAAAATCAATCTCACGCCGAACTGCTCTTCAAAGCGTCGGTTTAGCAACTGCGACTATGCTAACAAGTTCACTTAGCAACCGTATCGAAGCAGCCGATACCCAAATGGGGGCGGGTCTTAAAGGACACATTCAACACTCGGCTTGCCGCTGGTGTTATAATACAATCCCTTTTGAGGATTTGTGTAAATCTGCCAAAGAAATAGGGATGCAATCTCTTGAATTAACGGGTCCATCAGAATGGGAAATACTCAAAAAATATGACCTTACAGCCGCTATTGGCTGGCCTGAAGCAAACCAATGGGGAAATGGAATGGGATTAACGTCTTGTTTCAACAATGTCAAAAATCATGACGCATTGGTAGCATTGTACGAAGATTTGATTCCAAAGGCAGCTAAAGCAGGTATCAAAAACTTGATTACATTCTCAGGAAATCGTAATGGTTTGAGCGATGAAGATGGTTTGATTAACTGTAAAAAAGGGCTTCAACGAATCATGAAAACGGCTGAAAAGCATGACGTTACCATCACGATGGAATTATTGAACTCAAAGGTAAATCACAAGGATTATCAATGCGACCATACCGATTGGGGTGCGGCACTTTGCGAAATGGTTGGGTCTGATAAATTCAAATTGCTTTATGATATTTACCACATGCAAATTATGGAAGGGGACGTAATTGCAACGATTAAAAAATATCACCAATATATTTCTCATTACCACACAGGTGGTGTTCCAGGACGTAATGAAATTGATGATACACAAGAATTATATTATCCTGCCATTATGAAAGCAATTGTTGAAACGGGTTATAAAGGTTTTGTTGGACAAGAATTTGTTCCTGCAAGAACCGATAAAATTGCTTCATTGAAACAAGGTGTTTTGATTTGTGATGTATAAGCAGTAAGCAGTAAGCAGTAAGCAGTAAGCAGTAAGCAGTAAGCAGTAAGCAGTAAGCAGTAAAAAAGCCAGTTTGGGGATTGTTAGTTCCTAAACTGGCTTTTTTGTTTCTACTTTATAATTGTTAACTGTTTACTGATAACTGCTAAACGGAACGCCGCCCGCTGTAACTGTTTGCTATCTGAGCGTAATAACTTTACTGGTTTTCTCAAAACCATCTGTCGTTACTCTCACGATGAATGTATCTCCATGATAATCTGGAAGTTGTATTTTTTTCAATGTCGTAAACTTATCCACTTTATAATCAAAAATAAGTCTTCCGTAAAGGTCATAAATAGTAATATTTGCACCAATTAAGTCTTCAATTACTTCTACGTTTATAATACCATCCGCACTTGGGTTCGGAAAAACACTCATTCCATCAAAACTTAAATCTCGAACATATTTGATAACATCTGAAGTTTTAGAATAACAAACCAATTTACCTCCTGCCAAAGGAACGTCGGTATAGGTAATACTTGCCTGTACTTGATAATCTCCGTCTTTTTTAGCCTTAATGATACGGGTTTTCAAATCGGCTTGCAAGTCTCCATTATATCTCCAAATATAACCTTC
>JAAFIU010000383.1 GCA_013298805.1 Cytophagales bacterium
GAAATCCTAAAACGTTATTTACTTGGTTGGGATAATCAGAACGTCCCGTAGCCATGATAATATCTTCACGAGCAGCTACCGCATCTTCGTAAGAAATCTCAGGTGTTGGGTTTGCCATCGCAAAAACTACGGCATCTTTCGCCATAGACTTAATCATCTCTTTCGAAACAATATTTCCAACTGATAAACCCAAAAATACGTCTGCCCCTACCATCGCATCCGCAAGTGAATGAATATCAGTACGGTTTGAGGCAAAAGGTTGAACATATTTATTCAAATCAGTACGGCTTTTTGAAACCAAACCGTCTTTGTCAAACATCAAAAGGTTTTCAACTTTAGCTCCAAGCCCTAAATATAGTTTCATGCACGACAATGCTGCTGCACCCGCACCCGATACTACAAAATGACAATCCTCAATTTTCTTTTCAACAATCTCCAAAGCGTTCAATAAAGCTGCTCCCGAAATAATGGCAGTACCGTGTTGGTCGTCGTGCATGATTGGAATATTGAGGTCTTTACGTAGTCTTTCCTCAATTTCAAAACACTCAGGCGATTTAATATCCTCTAAGTTTACACCGCCAAAAGTTGGCTCTAAAATTTTAACGGTTCTAATTATTTCTTCAGGGTCTTCGGTGTTTAGTTCGATGTCAAAAACGTCAATATCCGCAAAGATTTTGAACAAAACCGCCTTGCCTTCCATAACTGGTTTTGAGGCTTCCGCCCCAATATTTCCTAAACCCAAAACAGCAGTTCCGTTTGAAATAACCGCTACTAAATTGCCTTTGGCGGTGTATTTATAGACATTTTCACGATTGGCGGCAATTTCCAAACAAGGCTCGGCAACTCCTGGAGAATAAGCTAATGAGAGGTCTCTTTGTGTTTCTGTTTCTTTGGTGGAAACGACAGCGATTTTTCCTGGACGACCTTTGGAGTGATAATCTAAAGCATCTTGTTTTCGGATTGGTTTTTGGCTCATGGGTAAATGTTTTCGAGAAGTTTATTAAAGTTGTACTCGGCAAAAGTACAACAGGATGCCGATTAAAATTATACTTTATATCAGTTTTATCTAAATTTTGTAACCCAGACTTTAGTTTATATATGGAATACTTTTCTCTTTGGGGAGGAAATGACTCATGCTAAATAACAAAGCTATTGAAACCAATACCAATTTCCAGTAACCAATAACTAAACAGAAACACGCCAAGTTATTTCAAAAACCTCATTAAGAGTCAAACAAATAATTCCTTCTTTTTCGACTAATTCTTGGGTATGATTTGCCGCATCTGCAATGCCACACCACGGTTCAATACACACAAAATTGGCATTCTTCGCACCCCAAATTCCTAAAAATGGAAACCCATCAAAATCAAACTCCAATTGCTGACTTGCTTTATCAGATTTGAGTGTAACTAAGGTAGATTTAAGGTTTTTGAAGACAATGGCATCATCATAAAAAAGTTCTTTTGTCAAAGGTAAACGATTTGTATTTACCAGAAAATCAAATGGTTGTGTTTCAATTAGTCCATCAATTGTTAGTCCCCAACGCTTGAAAGTTTCCGTTTTATTAAATAACAAATAATAGTCATCATAATTGGTATTTTCTGACAAAGGAACAGCAAAAGCGGGATGTCCACCAACTGAAAAATACATTTTATTTTCGCCGATGTTTTTTACTGAATAAGTAACATTGAGCGTATTATCTATCAAAGTATAAATCAGTCGAAATTCAAATTTGAAAGGATAAACTTTCAAGGTAGTTTCGTCATAAGTCAATAAAAAAATGACTCTATTTTCAGAAGAACTTTCAATCGTAAATTCTCTATCACGAGCAAATCCGTGACGTGGTAAAGAATATTCTTTTCCTTCAAAACGATAAATATTATCTTTCAATGAACCCACAATTGGAAATAATACAGGCGAAGATTTCCCCCAAAAATTTGGGTCGGCAGACCATATATACTCTGTTTGATTTTCATTTTTGAAAAGACTAACTAATTCTGCTCCCTTCGGATTTATTTTTACGGTGAGGTTTTTGTTTTTGATTGTTTGCATGAGTTTTGTTATTTTTTTCAAAAATACATATTTGTTTCTCACTAATAACCCCTTAACCCATGAAACTTTCCTGAAATTGAGTGGGTTATATTTTTATGGAAACAAAAACAACTACTAATCAAATTACTACTTCAAAACTTCAAAATCCTTTACTTGCTTGGGGCTTATTGGCTCTTTTGGCGGTTATTTGGGGAAGTTCATTCATTCTCGTAAAGAAAAGTCTAAGCATTTTTGATGCTCCACAAGTAGGTTCATTACGTATTACGGCGGCATTTTTATTCTTTTTGCCTTTTTTTCTGATTAATCTCAAAAAGATTCCTTTTCAAAAAGCACATTTCTTTTTATTGGTGGGCTGTCTGGGAAATTTATTTCCTGCTTACCTATTTTCTTTGGCTGGTTCAAAATTAGATAGCGGCGTTTCGGGAGCTTTAAACTCAACAACGCCACTTTTTACGCTCATCGTTGGTGGTTTATTTTTCGGGAATAAAATAACATCCAAACAAACGGCAGGTATTATTTTAGGATTTGTCGGAGCATTATTGCTGATTTTGGCAGGAGCAAAGGGATTAGCGTTTAACTGGTATGCTTTATACGTTATTTTAGCAACGGTTTTTTATGGACTAAATTTGAATATTACCAAAAAACATTTAACTGGATTAAATTTAAGCCCATTTCTCATTACGTCCTTCATTTTTATGACCATTGGACCTGTGGCATTAGTAGTTTTGTTTAGTGGTGATTTTATTGAAAAAGTACAACGCCCCGAAGCATTACAACCATTATTCTATACCATTATTTTGGGTGTAATGGGTTCAGCTATTGCCATGGTTTTGTTCAATCGGTTGATTCAAATGACGAGTGCTGTTTTGGCAAGTTCGGTTACATATCTCATTCCAATAGTAGCCATTTTATGGGGAATTCTTGACGGAGAAACTATACAAATTCAGCACTTTTTAGGTATGGGAATAATTTTAGTTGGTGTATATTTGGTGAATAAATCGTAACTCAATTGGCAATTGATAATTGTCAATTATCAACTATCAATTACCAATGCTCAAAGCAACAGTCAATAACCAAACCTTTGATATTCAGTCTGATAAAACTGGTATCACAGTAAATACTCAGCCATTCAATTGGGATATGGTTGAAATTAAAGATGGGAACTTTCATATTCTCTATAATAATCGCTCATTTAATGCGGAGGTTTTAGAGACAGACTATCAATCAAAATCCTTTTTGATTAAGATAAATAAAAACAAATATTCAATTGCGGTAAAAGACCGTTTTGATATTTTACTTGACCAATTAGGCATGAGTAATGCCAATTCTGCAAAGGTAAATGACCTCAAAGCCCCAATGCCAGGATTGATTGTGGACGTAAAAGTGAAAGTTGGCGATACCCTACAAAAAGGCGATACCATCTTGATTTTGGAAGCCATGAAAATGGAAAA
>JAAFIU010000270.1 GCA_013298805.1 Cytophagales bacterium
TTAGTGGCT
Source organism: Cytophagales bacterium (assembly GCA_013298805.1). GTDB lineage: Bacteria > Bacteroidota > Bacteroidia > Cytophagales > Spirosomataceae > Arcicella. Next base: position 10 of record JAAFIU010000270.1, read on the forward strand.
AATATAAAATACTTTTGTGGTAATAAACAAAAAACATGAGCAAAAAACAAATAATCGTGATTGGTGGTGGTGCAGCGGGTTTTTTCGGAGCAATTACTGCGGCTGAAAATAACCCTGATGCAAAAGTAATACTTCTGGAAAAGAATCGGACAGTTTTAAATAAAGTTCGCATTTCGGGCGGTGGTCGTTGTAATGTTACTCACGCTTGTTTCGATAATAAGCAATTAGCAAAATTTTATCCAAGAGGAGGCAGTTTTCTACGACCATTATTTAATCAATTTAATGCTCAAAGTACAGTTAATTGGTTTGACAATCAGGGTGTTGCTTTGAAAAATGAACTTGATGGAAGAATGTTCCCAACGACTGATAATTCAGAAACAATTGCTCTTTGTTTGGAACAAAAAGCTCGCAAATTAGGTGTTGATGTAAGAACGTCTTTCGGGGTAAGTTCATTGCAAATTAGCGATAATCAAATTACTGGCATTGAGTTACAAACGGGTGAAATAATCAATGCTAATTCAGTTCTTGTGACCACTGGTGGTAATCCTAATATTACTGGTTATCAATGGCTTATGGATACAGGTCATCATATTATTCCTCCTGTTCCATCTCTTTTTACATTCAATGTTCCAAGTTCACAATTCTTAGATTTGGCGGGTGTAAGTGTTCCTTATGCTACTGTTAAAGTAGCTGGAAAGAAATTATTGCAAGATGGAGCTTTGTTGATAACGCACTGGGGATTTTCTGCACCAGCAGTTTTGAAACTATCCGCTTGGGGAGCAAGAGAATTAGCGGAATTAGCTTATGATTTTTCAATTGTAATCAATTGGATTCCAACGATTTCTGAAAATGTAATTCGAGAAACGATAACGCAAATTAAAAAGACAAATCCTAAGAAATTAATTCAATCTAATCAGCAATTTGAATTGCCATCTCGACTTTGGAAGCGATTTTGTGAACTTTCAGAAATTGACGAAAATCTCCGTTGGGTTGATATTACCGCAAAACATATTAATAAACTGATTGAAAACCTCATCAATTCTTCGCACAAAGTTCAAGGAAAAACAACCTTTAAAGAAGAATTTGTAACCTGTGGAGGTATTGATTTATCAGAAATTAATGCAACTACCATGGAAAGTAAAATCGTAAAAGGCTTGTTTTTTGCCGGGGAAGTACTTGATATTGATGCCGTTACGGGCGGATTCAATTTCCAAGCCGCTTGGACAACAGGGTATGTGGCAGGGAAAAATATGTAACCCGATGCTTTTGCATCAGTGAGTTTTCTCTGATGCAAGAGCGGAATGTCACACCGCATCGGACTACATATCCTCCAACTCATCCAAAAACATTTGGTAAGCACCCTTCAACTCTTTTAAAGCCTTTTCATTGCCAATTTTTTGTGCCAATACAATTCCTTCTTCGTAGGTCGCCAAAGCCAAATCATTTTCGCCTAATTCCACGTATAAAGCTCCCAAATGATAATAAGTCGCTAAATAATCAGCGTGATTTTTTACTAAATATTCAAAAATTGCCTTAGCTTCTTGCTTATCTGTTTTCAATAATTCCGTCGCCAAAGCATAATGATTGAATGGGTCTTGCGGTTCTTCAGCCACAAATTGTCGGAGAATTTCTAATCTATTTATCATTCTAAAATTATTTTAGAAAAAATAGTATGCTTGCATACTATTTTTAAAACTTTTTATTAATATTGCACTATAAATTGAAAATTTGGTATTTTGCATCAGCATAACATACTGAATTCAATTCTTTACAATTAAAATCTTTGTGCCTTAGAGCTTCCGAGCCTTTGTGCCTAAAATAAAATACCATGAAAATTTTAGTTTGCGTAACGAGTGTACCCGATACCACAGCGAAAATATCGTTTACTGACGGAGATACCAAATTTAATAAAGCAGGCGTAACCTACATCACAGGTCCATACGATGATTATGCACTTTCTCGTGCAGTTGAATTAAAAGAAAAATTAGGCGGAACGGTTACCGTTTTAAACGTTGGAGAGTCTGATTCTGAGCAAGTTATTCGTAAATGTTTGGCAATTGGAGCTGATGATGCCATTCGTGTGAATTGTGAGCCGAAAGATTCTTATTTTACAGCAGTACAAATTGCAACCATTGCAGCTCAAGAAAATTACGATTTAATTTTAATGGGTCGTGAATCAATTGACTTCAACAGTGGAGTGGTTCATGGTTTGGTAGGAGAGATGCTGGGAATTCCTTCATTGTCGCCAGTGATGAAATTGGAAATTGAAGGCACTACCGCCAAAATGACTCGTGAAATTGAAGGTGGAAAAGAAGATATTGAAGCATCTTTGCCATTAGTTTTAGGTTGTCAAGAACCCATTGCAGAATGGAAAATTCCTAATATGCGTGGTATTATGACGGCTCGTACAAAACCCTTGAGAGTTGTTGAACCTGTTGGTGACGATTTGACCATTACAGAGAAATTTACTTTACCTGCTCCAAAAGGTGCTTGTAAAATGATTCCTGCCGAAAATGCGGAAGAATTAATCGCTTTATTGAAAAACGAAGCAAAAGTATTGTAGTTTTTAGGTATGAGGTTGTAGGTATAAGTTATGAGTTTTCTAATTCATCAAATTACCCAAACATTCACTCAATCAAACATTCACTCATTCACAATTGAATTATGTCAGTAATCATATTCACAGAAATAGATAATGGAGCTTTGAAAAAATCATCGCTCGAAGCCGTTTATTATGGTGCAGAAGTTGCCAAAATGAAAGGTACAACTGCCACAGTTTTAGCCATAGGTGAGGCATCAGAAGCAGAATTAGCCAAAGCAGGGAATTTTGGAGCAACAAAAGTGCTTCATGCCAATGATGCTCGTTTAGCAACTGGAAATATCCAAGCTTATGCCGATGTATTGGCTTCTGCGGTAACACAAGAAAATGCAGAAGTCGTGATTTTAGCAAAATCATCTTTAGGAGATGCCGTTGCGGCACGTGTTGCAGGAAAATTAAAAGCGGCTATTGTTTCAAATGTTACGGAATTGCCAGATTTATCGGGTGGTTTTAAAGTAACACGTAGCATTTATACAGGAAAAGCTTTTGCTACCGTTGAGATGAAAAGTGATAAAAAAATTATTGCCATCAAGAAAAATGCTGTTTCAGTAGTAGAATCTGGAGCATCGGCAGGTGTTGAAGTATTTACGCCTGCTCTGAAAGATGCTGATTTTGCAGTAAAAGTTACTGGAACTCATAAAGCATCAAGTACAATTTCATTGCCAGAGGCTGATATTGTTGTTTCGGCAGGACGTGGCTTGAAAGGTCCAGAAAATTGGGGAATCGTAGAAGACCTTGCCAATGCTTTAGGAGCTGCTACGGCTTGTTCTAAACCTGTTTCTGACCTTGATTGGCGACCTCACCACGAACACGTTGGACAAACTGGTATTAAGGTTTCTCCAAATTTGTATATCGCTTGTGGTATTTCGGGAGCAATTCAGCATTTGGCTGGTGTCAATTCATCAAAAGTAATCGTTGTAATTAACAAAGACCCAGAAGCCCCTTTCTTCAAAGCAGCAGATTATGGAATTGTTGGCGATGTTTTTGATATTTTACCACGACTAACCAAAGCAGTGAAAGCTTTGTAGTCCCAATAATTGACAAAATTAACGCAGAAGCGATCAAGCAGATTATAGCAGATTAAAAAAACTGTTTGAATCTACTTGACCACTTCTGCGTTCTATTTTTAAGTAAGTATTAAGTGATAAAACTTTTTTAAAAAATTTAAGGTTTATATCTTTGTTACCAACATTCAATTATTTCAGAATAAATACAAAGTGGAGAAAATAAAATTAGAAATATTAGGGTTATCACCGAGTTCGTCACAGACAGGTTCATTTGCGTTAGTTCTTGGCGAGGAATATGGGCCAAGAAGACTGCCAATCATTATTGGAATGTTTGAGGCACAGGCAATCGCTATTGAAATTGAAAAGATAGAGCCTAATCGCCCAATGACGCACGATTTATTCAAGTCCTTCGCCAGAACTTTTCATTATACCGTTAGTGAAATATCAATAACCGATATCAAAGAAGGTGTTTTCTTCGCTAAAATACACTGTTCTGACGGCATAAAAGACACATTTGTTGATGCTCGCCCCTCTGATGCAATCGCTATTGGTTTACGTTTTAATGTACCTATTTATACGTATGAGAATGTTCTGTCAGAAGCTGGAATCTCCATAAATGAAACTGGTAAAGACGAATTGATAGAAGAATTGGAAGAAGAAGTAAAGCCTCAAAAGACATTTGGAGAATTATTAAGGGAAAATCCTGTGGAAGTGCTAAATAATATGCTCAAAGAAGCTCTTGAAAATGAGGAGTATGAAAAAGCCGCTAAAATCAGAGATGAGATAGACAGAAGAAATTAAGATAAAAAGCCAACTTTAACGGTTGGTTTTTTTGTTAAAAAGCGTTAAGAATGATAGTTCAGAGCTAAAAAAATGTAATTTTGTTTTAAATATTAATAATGTTAGAGCCTTACCAATTTTAACTATGGCAAAAATTAAGAAATTAGGCAGTACCCCAAATGCAATGGTCATTATTAGTTTGACTATCGCCTTGTTTTTAATTGGTCTGTGTGGATTATTGACGCTCAATGCCAGAAAGTTAGCTGAATTGGTAAAACAAAATGTGGAGGTTCAGGTATATCTTGATAATGACTTGACAACGAGTAAGTTAGACTCGATTTTTAAATTAATTGTTAAAAAAGAGTTTGTTCTAAAAAAAGAGAATTCACCGCAAATTAACTTCATTTCAAAAGAAGTAGCCGCCAAACAATTTATTGAAGAATCTGGAGAAGATTATCGTAAACTTTTGGGTAACAATAATCCACTTTTTAATTTGTATTCGGTCAAAATCAAAGAAGAGTTTTTTTATGAAATAAAGCTCAAGGAAATAAAAGCTGATTTAGAAAAATTATCGGGTGTACATGAAGTTGCTTATGTTGAAAATTTCGTGGACGAAGTGAATAAAAACATATCTAAAATATATTTAATACTTTCCGTTTTCGTGATTTTGTTACTAATTATCATTGTAATTTTGGTGAATAATACGATAAAGCTTGCTCTTTATTCACAAAGGTTTTTAATTAGAAGTATGCAGTTGGTTGGAGCGACGAATAATTTTATTCGTAAACCTTTTGTTATGAAAGGAGCTTTGCAAGGACTTATTAGCGGTTTAGTAGCTTGTACATTTTTGATTCTTTTACAGCAATTGGCAGTTCAGAAAATTGAAGGATTGGGTGTTTTACAAGAAACATCAAAATTGATTATGCTAACCTGTGGAATCTTAATAATTGGTACTTTAATCGGGATTTTAAGCACATTTCAGTCGGTGGAACGATATTTGAAACTATCACTTGACGAACTATATTGATTTGAAACAATTCTGATTTTTCAGAAATAAAAATAAAAATTATGACAAATAAAGAAAAACTTCCATTCGGAAAAACGAACTATTTATTCATGTTAGCAGGTATTGCTATTATTCTTATCGGCTTTTTCGTGATGAGCCTTGATAAAACAGAGTTTGGTTTTGGCTTTTTAGGCTTAACTCTTGGTCCAATTATCGTATTAGCGGGTTTTGGTTTAGAGTTTTTTGCTATTCTAAAGAAAGCATAAATAGAGGTTGGTATTTAGTCAATAGGATTGATTAACGAAAACATCGTTTAACTCTGAAGACTACTCAACAATTTTCAATTCATAA
>JAAFIU010000281.1 GCA_013298805.1 Cytophagales bacterium
CGGGCTTACCTTCTGCCTTAATTGGTAGCGGAATGGCTTTTGAATGGCAATTATTTATAGAACTTTTAACAGATATTGGCGAAACCTCTGGCGAAGATAAAGAGTTGGAATTCAGACTAATGCGACTCAGAAAAGATGTTGCTTTTTTAGATGGAGAATATGTGTATGATGAAAAAGTAGCGAAAACCGATGTTTTTAGTCAACAGAGAAGTAGATGGCTGGCTACACAAGTGGAGTTTTTTGAGAAATATTTTATGGAAGGCTGGGTTCAGTTATTCAAAGGCAATATTGCATTTTTCAATAAAGTTTTTCAAACGTATTTATTTCCGAGAGTGATGTTAGTGGCAGTTTTGGGACTATGGCTTCTATTTTGTTTTTTCTTTGCAACTAATTTATTGATATTCAGTGTTATATTATTTGTTGCATTAGGCATCGCCTTACTCATGGGAATTCCTGCAAAATGGTATAATAAAGACTTGATAAACGCTTTTTTACAAATTCCAGTTGCCTTAATTTCCATTTTGAAATCCGCCCTAAATATCGGCAAGGCCAGAAAACAATTTATCCATACGCCACACGGTGAAGATTCAGAAAAGTAACACAAAATATGCCTTGGAACTTTATTTTACCGCCCGTTTTAATTGCTCTAATTATTGGATTTAGGGCAGGAAGAAAACTGAAAAAGAAAAAGCCCATTTCTCGTAAAGATTTGTATTTGTAAAAATAAATAATCCTTCTGATAACCCTTACGAGGGATAGCCCAAAATCATGTTAAACCAAGAAGAACTCAAAAACCTTCCAATTTTCATTACTACCATGTCTCGTTGGGATGGTGATGTGTCCTCTGCTTCTTTGGCATTAGCAAAAGTTTTGAGTCGTAATAATCCTGTTTATTATATAGATTACCCCTATTCTTGGGCGGATGTTTGGCGTGAAAGAAACAAACCAACCGTCAAAAAACGGATGAATGCCTTACTTTGGGGAAAAGATTACATGGTAAATATTCCAGACCAATCGGAGAATTTTGTGGCAGTTACCCCAAAACCTGCCTTACCTATTTATTCTTTACCCGCTGGAAAATTATATGATATTGCCAGCGACTACAACGACCGCCTATTAAGCAATGTTATCAAAAGGATTTGTAAAGAGAAAGGCTATAAAAACTATATTTTTATCAACTCTTTCAACCCCAATTATTTAGCTAAAATTGATAAATATTTATCTCCAACATTAAGTATTTATCATAGTCGAGATGCCATTGAAGAAGTAAAAGGACATGGTTTGGTCAAAGAAAATATTTGTATTCAGCACTACGATATGTCAATGGCGACCTCCAAACAATTGTGCAGAAATATTTCTGCAAGAAATAATAAAATCGTAAATTATTTCCCAAATGGTGGCGATGTACATTTATTCAAAAAAGCATTCTTGGAGGTTTTACCCAAACCTAAAGAATTAGAAAATATCAAAACACCCATTATTGGTTATACAGGGGCAGTGTGTCAGCGGATAGATTACGATTTGATGGTAAAAATTGCCGAACAAAATCCAGATAAAACGATTGTAATTGTTGGGCCAAGAAAGGATAAAGAATTTACGAATATCAGGCTTGATGATTATAAAAACATCGTTTTTGTAGCATCAAAGCGAATTGAGGAGTTGCCAGCTTATCTCCAATATTTCGATTGTACCATTATTCCATTTGCCAAAACCAATTTAACGGGTGGAATTTATCCACTGAAAATCAACGAATATTTAGCAGCAGGGAAAGCGGTAATAACTACCAATTTTTCAGAAGATATTGTTACATTTGAAAACAACATTTATTTGGCAAATAATCATGAAGAATTTTTAAAAATGATTCCACTCGCAATCAAAGATAATTCATTAGAGAAAAAACAAGCAAGATTTGAAGCAGCTAAAGGAAACTCTTGGGAAAATAGAGTGAATTTACTTTGGGAATTAGCTTGGGCAAATTATAAACAAAAAAACCTAAAATAATTATGAAAGGCATCGTATTTACAGAGTTTCTTGAAATGGTCGAAGAAAAATTCGGCTATACTATGGTAGATAACCTACTATCAACCACTGAATTACCTTCTGAGGGAGTTTATACTTCTGTTGGAACATATCAACATACCGAAATGGTTAGTTTAGTGATAAATTTGGGAGAACAGACTAATATTCCAATCAACGAATTACTCAAAGTTTTTGGTGGATATTTATTCAAAACCTTCACCAAAACATATAGTCATTTTATGACGAATGCCCCAGACGCTTTCACATTTTTGGCTTCAATTCATCATTACATCCATGTTGAAGTTCAAAAACTCTATCCTGATGCAGAATTACCCCATTTTGAAATCGAACGTCCAGATGAAAGCACCTTGATTATGACATATAGTTCGGTTAGAAAAATGGCAGATTTAGCCTACGGATTGATTGAAGGTTGTATGGAATATTACAAAGAAAATGTAGTAATTTCGCAAACACCATTAAATGAAGATGGAAGCATCACAAAATTTGTAATCACTAAAAAATAGTATGGAGGAGGTTGAAATACTGAAACGTCGTGTAGAAAGGGAACAAAAAGCCCGTAGGCAAGCCGAGAGAATCTTGGAAGAAAAAGCCTTGGCTCTATACACCACGAATGAACAATTAAAACACCTCAATGAAAATCTTGAAAAACAGGTAAATGAAGGGATTTTTGAGTTACAAGATACAGAAAAACGATACCGTGAATTAATTGAGTCTGTTCAAGATATTATTTATAAAATTTCTACTGATGGCTATTTTACCTTTGTCAATAGCGTAGTCGTAAATCGATTAGGCTATACTGAAAATGAAATCATTGGTCGTCATTTTACTGAGCTTGTAGAACCTGATTATGCAATTCCATTGACTGAAACATATCGGGCAATGATTGAGCATAAAACGGAAAGCACCTACAACGAATTCCCTGTAAAGGCAAAAGACGGAAGAATTGTATGGATTGGACAAACCGTTCGCCTAATTAAAAACGGAGATTCTGTTGTAGAATTAGTGGCAGTAGCAAGGGATATTTCTGACCGAAAAGCCACCGAAGACTCACTCAGAGCAACACAAACTCGCTTATCAACACTCATTACCAATCTCCAAAAAGGGGTTTTAGTTGAGGATGAAAACCGCAAAATTGTTTTAGTAAATCAACAATTTTGTGATACTTTTAGCATACAAGCACCACCAGAAACCCTAATCGGCATGGATTGTTCTAATTCTGCCGAACAAACCAAACACCTTTTTAAACACCCCAATATTTTTATTGCTAAAATCAATAAAATATTAGAAAAGAAAACGCTTATTGTAGATGAAAATCTCCAAATGGCTGATGGTAGAATTTTATTAAGAACCTATATTCCTATTTACTTAGAGAAACAATATCGTGGACATCTTTGGGAATACGCTGACATCACTGAGCAATATAATGCCCGTGAATTGATACGAAAAAGTGAAGAGAAATATCGAGGCATTATGAATAATATGGAACTTGGACTCTTGGAAGTGGACAATGACCAAATTATCATAAGGGCTTATGATAGTTTTTGTGAAATGGTAGGTTATACTCAAGATGAGTTAGTAGGAAAATCTGCTCCTGAATTATTCTTGCCTGAAGAGTTTGATCAGGTCTTGAATAATAATCAAGACGAACGAAAAAAAGGGAGTGCATCTTCTTATGAGTTACAACTCAAAAAGAAAGATGGAACACGTCTATGGGTTATTATTAGCGGAGCTCCTATTTTGGACGAAGATGGCGAAGTAGTAGGTTCAATGGGAATTCATTATGACATTACCGAGCGTAAAAAGTTAGAACAAGAGCTTGAACTGGCAAAATTAATTGCAGAACAAGCTCGACAATCTGAAAAGCAGTTTTTGGCAAATATGAGCCACGAAATCAGAACTCCTCTGAACGCTATAATCGGTATGACGCACTTGCTTTTTGATACTCGTCCCAACAAACAACAATACGAATATTTAGACATACTTAAAACATCGGCGGATTTCTTATTAACGCTCATCTCCGACTTACTTGATATGGCAAAAATTGAAGCAGGCAAGGTTGAAGTCCAAAATCACCCTTTTGATTTGACAGGTTTATTAAGAACTACCCAAAGGTTATTTCAAATTAAAATTGAGAACCGTCCCATTGAATTAAACTTAATGATTGATGGAAGAATCTCGGGGTATTACATAGGTGACGATTTAATATTGAACCAAATTTTACTAAATTTGATTGGTAATGCCGAGAAGTTTACGGAAAAAGGTTCAATTGATATAACGGTAAAACAAAAGAAACAAGATGAAGAATTTGATTGGATAGAATTCAAAATTGAGGATACAGGAAGTGGTATTCCAGCAGAAAAAATAGACCTAATTTTCCAAAAATTCAAGCAAATAAACTCTCATGGACATAAGCATAAAGGAACAGGTTTAGGATTAGCCATTACTAAGCAATTAGTTGAGATTCAGGGAGGTACTATTTCCGTTGATAGCCAAGAAGGTATCGGTTCAACATTTACATTTATGTTGCCTTACAAAAAGTCTGAATCAGAGATTTTGCCAACCATAAATGAAATTCAGCTTGCTCCCAAAAATATAAATGGTTCGTATGTTTTAGTTGCCGAAGACAACATCATGAATCAAAAATATATCAGCAGTTTATTAACCAAATGGGAAATAAATTTTGTCATTGCTTCAGACGGTAAAAAGGCGGTTGAACACGCACAAAAAAAACTTTTTGATTTAATCCTCATGGACATCCAAATGCCCAATATGGACGGATATGAAGCCTCAATTACCATTAGAAATACAAAGTGCTTGAACCAAAAAACACCAATTATTGCTTTGACGGCATCGGCAATGTTAGACCAAAAAAGCAAGGCAATGTCAGCAGGAATGAATGACTTTGTTACTAAGCCATTTGCACCCAATAATCTTTTAAGCATATTACAACGGTACATTGGTAATACTGAACGGAAAAATACAACCGAAGTTAGTCTTGATTTAGACCAGAAAAGTTTAGACCAACTGTATGGGAATGATAAAGAATACGCTGCAGAAATGTTTCAGACTTTTTTAGAAGATGTTCTACCCGACTTACAGCAATTACAAATACTTATAGAAAATAATGATTGGGAAACGCTAAGTAAAGAAGCTCATAAATTGAAACCAACCTTAGCAATGGTTGGTCTAAATAAACTCGAAAATGAGTTAGTACAAATTGAAAAAATGGCAAAAGAAAAAGCTAATTTTGATGTTATTAAACCAATTTGGGATAATTTCAAAAGTCAACTTGAAGAATATATTCCAACATTAAGAACTACATTAGCTAAATTTCAAGAATAAATTTGGGTAACTTGGCAAATGCCCAACAGTTTGATATTCAGCATCTTATATACTATTATTAAAGAAAAATGCCCCATAATGACGCTTTTTTAGGCGAAAATGGGGCATTTTTGCATTTTAACTAAAAT
>JAAFIU010000153.1 GCA_013298805.1 Cytophagales bacterium
TTGATAAGTAATTACTGCCCCTGGAACGACCAAACTTTGCGTTTTTTTGCCGTCCTCATTTGCCATAACATTGGTAGGAGGGATGCCTTTTTGGGCTAATTCTACAATTTTTTCATTACGAGTTTTCTCGTCTTTGTATTCAGCATTAAGGTCGATAAAGGCGTATTTGATGTTTGTTCCTCCGTAAATTTGAAATTCGTCCAAGGTTTCATGCACCGCATTTTCCAAACGTTTAAAACCCGATGGAATACTTTTTCCCGTCAAATAAACTTTTACATATACTTCATCATCGAGGTTTTTGAGGAGATTTTTAGTGGCATCATTAATGGTAAAACGCTTTTCTTCTGTGAGGTCAACTCTAAAGAAAAACTGATTTGCCAATACATTCAAGCCAATTATTGCACCGACTACGAGAAGAATTTGAATGATTTTATTTTTCATGAAAAGTATAAATAATTGTGATTGAGTGATTTGTGATTAAACCTCTTCAAAAGTACCTAATGTCAAACACTTGATTAATAACGCTTCAAAATTAGCCAGTATTTGTTTTTTGAGGAAATAATTTTTTTTATACCCTCTGTAAAGATTTTGAAACAACCAAAGCCATTGCTTCCGCAGATTCACTTGCGAATAAATGCTGTGTCATTTGAAGCAAGTGTGAATTGTAAATATGCTCTTTATATAGTTGATTATCAAGTTTATAAGCGGTGTCACAAATAACTAAATGATATTGCTGACTCAATACATCATAAATGATAATTGGGTTTGAAATACTCGTGCCGACTTCAAAACAAAAGATAAAAACAGGAAAATCGAATAGTTGTAAGCCATTTAATGTCTTGACTATTTCGGCATCAAAATATTCATAATGAAGCAATTGATGTTCAAATCTTCGTCTTTTTAAACATTCTGATAACTCCCTTAACTTCTGATTCATCACGGCTAATGGTGTCTCTGAAACCTTAAATTGGCTGATGGGTTGCCATAAATTACTACTCAATTCAAGGTATTCCATAGCGTCAGACGATAAATCTAATTTGTAATCAAACATCGAATAATGCGGAGCGAAATATCCAGGATAAAAGAATTTCATTGCCTGTTTTTGACAAAATTCCATTTTTATAAGCATCAAATATTTTCCTAAACTATACTTTTTGTAATCTGGGTCATAGAAGCAAACAATGCCTTCTGAACTATCTTTTCCTAAGTCGAGGATTCCGCAAGCAATCAGCTTTTCGTTGTCATAAACACAAATTTCATAAGAGTCATACACGTTTCTAAAGTCATTATCGTACAAAAGATGACTTAGTGACGGAGCAGTATCAAAGGGAACGGATTTTTTATACTTATCGAATAAAATGAGTTGTTCGGGAGAAAAATTAGGCGATGTAGGTCGAACCTCAATATTAAACTTACTGTTCAGTTTCCTGATTTTTTCCTGTGTTTTTGAAGGACTAAATGTTTCTAAATCCACCCTTAACCAAATAGCACTGTAAAATAAGCCATTAAATTTCAAGAAGTTAGTGGTAAAAATAGTTTGTCCCATTCTAAACCAACCCCTTTCTAAATAATCATCCAATTGTTCTGAAAGGATTGGTTCGGATGGAAAATGTAATTCTGCAAGCATTTATGATTTTTCGATGTTTGGTGGTCGATGTTTGATGTTCGTGATTCGATGTATGGGATTTGACTCCGAACATCGAATCACGAACATCGAAATACTAATTTTTTGCTCGGTAATACATCGTTGAACAATTGTCTTTTGTCAAAACCTTTTGAGCGTATTTAGCAATTTCATCAGTCGTAACACTTTGAATTCTACTCGATTCCTGATTGGCGTATTCAACATTGCCCGCATTGGCAGCAAAGGCTAAATTCATGGCACGGTTCAATAATTCAACTTCTGAGAAAACCAAAGTTGATTCCGCTTGATTTTTTACTTTCGTTAATTCTTCTTCCGAAACTGGATTTTTCAAGAAATCATCCAATACATCTTGAATGGCTGCATCGCCTTCTTCAATACTTACCCCTTGATTCAGATTTCCTTGAATAACCATTAATCCTGGGTCAAGCGAAGCCGTAACATAAGCATTTACCGAGTTGAAAATTTGATTTTCCATCACCAATTTATAAAGTCTTGATGATTTGCTTCTTCCCAAAATATCACTCATCAAATCGGTTGCATTAAAACCTTCATCGTGTCGTCCTTGGGTATGATAAACCTTGTAAATAGCATCTAAAGGTACTTTTGCTTCCGTTTCTAAAAATCTTGAAGCCGTTTGTATGCCTTCAACGGGTAAATTCTTTTTCACTACATTTTCCGCAGGAATTGGCTCAAACCATTTTTTACAAAGTTGTTTTACTTGCTCAACGGTTACATTTCCCGCCACTACTAAATTGGCATTATTAGGCAAATAATGTTTGTAGAAAAATCCACGAACATCGTCCATTACCGCATTTTCAATGTGAGAAATTTCTTTGCCAATCGTAGCCCATTTGTACGGGTGCGTTTGGTAAGCAAGCGGACGAAGTTTCAGCCAAACATCTCCATAAGGCTGATTTAAGTATCTTTGCTTGAACTCTTCGATAACCACTTTTTGTTGTACATCCAGAACCTTTTGGTCAAAAGAAAGAGCCATCATACGGTCAGATTCTAACCAAAAAGCCGTTTCAAGATTTACCGCAGGCAAAGTAATGTAGTAGTTTGTAATATCTGGCGAAGTAAAAGCGTTATTCTCTCCACCGACTTTTTGTAATGGCGTATCGTAAGACGGAATATTTTTTGAGCCACCAAACATCAAATGTTCAAATAAATGAGCAAAACCCGTTTTGTGTTCCTCTTCGTCCCTCGACCCCACATTATAAATGATATTAACCGCCGCAAAAGGCGTAGAATTATCTTGGTGAACGTAAACGTTTAGTCCGTTGTCTAATATAAAATGCTCGTAGCTTATCATTGGTTTTTTTGTCATTGCGAGCTTTTCGGCGAAGCAATCTGTTTGACTTTGGATTAATATCATTGCGAGCTTTTCAGCGAAGCAATCTGTTTGATTTTAGATTAATGTCATTGTGAGCTTTTTAATAGAACAATTTGTATATTGACAAGGAAGTAGAAAAGGTTTCAAACTTTTTTTATCAATCATAAGGATTGCTTCGCTGAAAAAGCTCGCAATGACGAACGCAATCACAAATCCATATATTCCAGCAAATATACATCATCATTTATTCAACGATAAACTCAATATGAAAAAAAAGCTTTTATTTACCAATTTTTCTAAAATTTCTTTCAAATGTTTTTTAAGAACTCTTTGCCTATTGCTTATTGCCTTTTGCCTTATGCCCAATACTAATGCTCAAATTCTGAATGATGCAGCTACTCGTCAGCAAATTTCACAAGGTTTAGATAAAATGTATTCTTATGATTTTAAAGAATCGGCTGAGATTTTTGCTCGGATTAAAGCAAAATATCCACAACATCCAGTGTTTTATACCTTGATGGCAATTCAAACCGAACTGCAATATTTTCCTTTGAAAGATTATCCTGCCCAACAAAAAGTATATTTAGCGTATTTGAATCAAAGTAGAAATCTCGCCGAAGCGATGTTGGACAAAAATGATGAAGACATTGAAGCCAGTTTTTTTGAATTAGCTACTTTAGGCTATATGGCAGCTTTTAATGCTGATAATCAGGAATTTATGAAAGCCGTTGGCGTGGCTAAAAAAGCCTATTCTCACTTGAAAAAAGGCTTGTCTTTAACCGATAAACAACCAGAATTTTTGTATTCTTCGGGAATTTATAACTATTACCGAATTGAATATCCCGAAACGCATCCAGTTATTAAATCGGTGATATGGATGTTTGCCGACGGAAACAAAAAATTAGGTTTACAACAATTAGATTTAGCGACAAAAAAGACCATTTTTGTAAAAAATGAAGCTACTTTTTATGCAGGATATGTTCACACAAAATACGAGTCAAATTTTGCTAAAGCCTTGATTTACAACAACATCTTGATTGAAAAATATCCTGATAATTTACTCTATCAAATGCAAAGAGCGGAGTTTTTATATGCCGTTGGTCGCTATGAAGATTCGGAAGATTTTGCGGATAAAATTTTGAAACAAAAAGGGGCAATGTTCCAATGTGCAGGTACAATCTTTAAAGGATTAGTAGCTGAAAAACATAAAAAAGACGATAAAACTGCTGAAATTTTATTGCAAAAAGCGGTGAAATTACCTTTTGATGAACGTTTTACAAAAGATTATCACGCCCTTGCTTATATGGGTCTCGCTCGCATTGCCAAACGTACAGGAGATGTTGATAAAATGAAAGAATATGCTAAAACGGCAATTAAATTAGCAGAGTATAAATCAACATTAGCAGAAGCGAAAGCAATGTTGAAATAATAATGACGGTTTTTGCTTTTGTCTTTTAATGATTAGGATGGATAAATGATGTTTTTGTTTTATTTTTGGGAATATAAATCACAAATTCTATTTTAAATCATGTCATTAGAAAGTTTTTTAGAAAAATTAAATCATCATCCAGAAAGTATTGATTTTGCCGAAGTAATTGCCCTTGTAGATGCAACCTATGATTTTACGCCAACTGCTTTTCAAAATGGAGAAACCCGTAATGAAGCAGGACAAAATTCGGGTTCTTGCAAATTATTTTCTTTTGCTCAATTACAGAATTTTTCTCAAGCACAAACGTTAGCCTGTTTTGGAGCATTTTATAGAGTGGATGTTTTAGAAAATCCAACGGGAGATAACCACCAAAATATTCGTAATTTCATAAAATTTGGTTGGAACGGAATCAACTTTGAAGGAAATGCCCTTATTTCAAAAGTATAAATCAAATAATTTCAGCTTGTTATTTAGCTTTAAAAACTGAATAATAGACTTGCAATCGTGCAGAATTAAGGAAAAGATTAAAAGAACTGAAATTATTTTTCTTGATAAATAATTGATTATCAACGTGATTAAGAATATTAAATTATTTTTAAATATTTTGGCTTGCATAATTAATAGAGAAGCCGTAATTTTGCACCACGTTAAAAGAAACGCAAATGGTTTCATAGCTCAGTTGGTTCAGAGCACCTGCCTTACAAGCAGGGGGTCCAAGGTTCGAATCCTTGTGGGACCACCATTTAATACAGTAATTTGGTTTCATAGCTCAGTTGGTTCAGAGCACCTGCCTTACAAGCAGGGGGTCCAAGGTTCGAATCCTTGTGGGACCACAATCATAGAAAACATTTCTATTCTTATAAAGCACAAATTCAAAAGATTTGTGCTTTTTTTATTTAATAGGTATAGTTTTCTACTTCTAATAATACATTCGTCTTTGTATCTGTGTCTTTTAAACTTGCACCCATTACCGCTCCCGTCGTCGTTTTTGTCTTCGTAACACGTTAAAGTTTCCCTAAAAAACTTCCTATCATTTTTCTAAAATCGTGCATTGTTGCATTCATCCTGCACCAATTTTGCACCAAAATACCGCACCCATGAATGTTAAATTTCAACTCATCGAGAATAAGAAGGATTCTAACGGTTTATGCCCTATTTTTCTTAGGTACTTTTACTCAGGTAATGATTTTCGCTATTTTACTGGTGAAAAATGTAAGTCTTCTGACTGGGATTCAGATAAAATGAAATGTAAACGGTCACATGATGGCTGGCAGATGGTTAATGAACGACTTTCTAAATTACGTTCTGATTTAGAGAGTGCTGTGCATCATTTTAAACTTCAACGAATTATCCCTACCAAACAACAACTAAAAGAATTTGTATCACCTAAATCTGGTTCTGTTGTCGCTAAAAAAACTTTTATAGATGTTTATGATGAGTTTCTACTTTGGAGTTCAGATAAAGGAAAGAAAGTTGGGACAATAAAAAACTTGAAGACGACAAGGAATCATTTATATAATTTTTCAAAAGTAAGTAGCTTAGAGATTACTTCTTTTACTAAGGATGTATATCAACATTTTATTCATTTCTTGATGGATAACTTTGATTATCAGCCCAATTATATTGGTTCTCAGACTAAGAACCTAAAGACGTTTTTTTCGTATTGCGTAAATGAAGCAGGGTTTTTACTTTCACCTAATCATGCTAAATTGTCTGTTGTTCATTATCACGTCGATAAAATATATCTTACTAATGATGAAATTTCTTGTTTATGTCTTGTTGAATTGCCTGAGCATTTAGATAAGGTTCGTGATGTTTTCTTGTTTGCTTGCTATACTGGATTGAGACATTCAGATTTATATAGACTGTCAAATAATAATATTACAGAATCTAAGGGGAATACTTTAATATCTTTTGTTCCTCAAAAAACGGATTCATTTTATAGTAAAACTCGAAAGAAATTGCAAATTGCTTTAATTCCAGAAGCGATTGAAATTATTGAAAAATATAAGGAAACTCATTATAAGGCTCTGCCTGTGATTAGTAATCAAAAAATGAATGAAGCGTTGAAAATTATTGGAGAAAAAGCAGGTATAAATGATAAAATAGAGGTTTTTACGTACAAGAATAATCAGTCGGTTAGTGAAGAGATTGAGAAATATAAGCTCATTACCTGCCATTCTGCCCGTCACACGTTCGCTACGCAATCATTGAGCCGTGGAGTACCCATTGAGGTAGTTCAGCAATTGATGGGGCATTCTGATATAAAAACGACACAGATATATGCTAAGTTGGTTGATGAGTATAAGCACCAAACTTTACTTAATGCGTGGAAAAAATAATTACTACGGTTCTCTGTCTGTTTTTAATATCTTGTGAACCTGGGAACGATTATAAATTTGAAGTTTATAAAACTGATTCCCTTGGCTATGTTGAGAAAGCTGGCGATTATTTCAAATGGTCTGATATTGCCGCCGATACTGCTAAGATGAAAAAAGATGCAGAAATATATGTGTTACGTCTGAAACGTGATTGATTTTATAAATTAACTCACTAAAACTAAAGAGAGCGATGCACAATCAAATGTACATCGCTCTTTTTGTTCGTAATCAATGACTTAAAGCTTTTGAAAGTTGAATAGTATTTCTATTCGCTATGGAAGTTTAACAAACGAGCGAGAAGCTCTATAAGATTTTAGGTAGTAGGAACGCTGCGCTCAACCTACTACCAGACCCAGATATTTTACTTCTTTATTCTCAATTCCTTGCGGCAGCCGTTGCTGTTCTAAATTCTGACTTATTTTCTTAACTTAATGATATTGACCGAGCTACTGCGGGGCTTCTAATAATATATAAACCCGCTAAACCTGAATAAACATTATACCTTGTAATTCCCATTGCATGGTCGTGATACCAAAATAGAGTTGCATCATCTTTGTTCTCATAAACATTATGCGAAGACTGGTTTTTTAGTAAAACATTATCTGTCCATCCATCTTGGTCAGGATTTGTAGATGCACCATGCAAATGAACTACAGCTACATTTGGTATAGAAGAAGTGTCTATTACTTTTGGAAAATCTTGCTTGGCAACTATTGGACTATGACCATACTCTGCTTGTGTCCCACTGTTATCAACAACAGCAACAGCAGGAAAAGATGAATTATTTATTAAGTTTTTCCATTCTATGGCTATTTTTTTACCCTGTTCTACTTCTATTGAAGGTCCTGGATATGTACCATTATATCCCCAAATATCAGTTTCGGGTAAATTTTTATGCAATGTTGTTTTCCCATTTTTTATTTTAATGGTTTCTTCAGTTTTACCTTGTTTAGTAAAATCGATTACTTCAGGGATTTGAAGTTCGTCTTGAAAAGGAATTAATTTTGTCATATTGTTAGTGTTTAAAGTATAGTGTTTTCATAAAGTATTGCACAACTCTTTAATATGCGAAAGTTTTGTCGTGCTTTTTGCAGTATTTGGCACTTTGACGATTTCTCATTCTACTATTCTTGTCGTACTTTTAGTATTGATGAAAGATTAATAAAATGTGGTTATTGAAGTAAATACTATTTGGGTGTCTTTATTACCCCTATCATGTCTCTAATACCTCAATTTTATACACCTTTTAAATTTCAATCCAATTATACTATTTATTAATAAAAATATAAGGAGTTAGAAATCATTTTTGCCAAAAAACTTATTAAACGGTCGTTTCTGGTTTTCTGCAACCAAAAAAGAGCGATATACATTGATTTGCACATCGCTCTTTTGGTTTATTTTCTGTTTTGTGACTTTGGTAGTGTTTGTCGTGTTATTGGTGGAAAAAACACCAACAACGGCATTAAATGTGATACTATTCAATGGTTTGATTTGCAGTATGGTTGGGAGAGGACTAAGAAGTGATGAAATCAAATATCATTGTCATCACGGTACGCCCAGAGAGCTTTTTGATAAGTGTAACTCGGCAAGAGCCGAGCTACTGCGGGGTTTTTTGAGAAGTAAACTTTTTGAAGTCTCTAATATTAGCCGAAAGACCATCTTCATTCGTTGATGAAACAATCAGATGTAAATGATTAGGCATAATTATCCACGCATGAACCAGTAATCCTTTGTTTTCAACACAATAATTTAAACTTTCTACCACTATATCTGCGTACATTGACCTTGTGAATACATCAATCGGGGACGCCAAGTCCATTCTACCACAGCAAACGTAATGAAATATACTGCTTGTTGGTCAATTATTTTGTAACCTCTTTCTGCCATTTGTTCTTGTCTTTTTTTCCTAAATTCTTAATATCTTGGTACTTGCCGTGTCACAGACACTCTACTTTCATCCTTCGTCCGTAGTGTCCTGCGGAACACTACGGACAGACGGGGTTGGTCAATTATTTTGTAACCTCTTTCTGCCATTTGTTCTTGTCTTTTTTTCCTAAATTCTTAATATCTTGGTACTTGCCGTGTCACAGACACTCTACTTTCATCCTTCGTCCGTAGTGTCCTGCGGAACACTACGGACAGACGGGGTCAAACAAATCATATACAAGTCCTTCTGATTTAAGGAATTTTATTTCTTTTTTGTTTAAATAGTAAAGGTAGTTGTAACCATCAAAATAAAATTGTCGTTGATTTCCTAATTCTTGTAAATGCTTGTTTAATTCCACAAACACTAAATTAAAGATTTTCTTTTCTGATATTATAAATCTGTCTTCTTTAGTAATTAGTAGCTCTTTTTTTACTAGTTTGTCGTTAAATTCGTATTCAAATTTGTATATAAAACTTTCCAATAAATTACCTTTGTTTAATTGTTCTAATTTTGCCTTATAATCATTTATATTGTCTTTATAATTCGTTAATTTAAATTCACCTTTTGATAATATTTCTACTAATTTATTCCAATTGTCACCTTCGTTTTTTTCAAAATCAAAAATTTTATATTTTTTTATTTTAGATGTATTTGAAAAAACTAAAATAGTTGGCAATACAATTTGTGGATTTTGAATCCTATATTTTTTGATGATTTCTTGTTTTGTTTGAGTAGTTAATTTTTCTAAAAATTCATTTTTTGAAAATTTGTCCAATACTGATTCTATTTTTTCATAAGAGTCTGCAAAACAAATATCTATGTCAAAATATTTAGCAGTTTCAATATTCATTGAGTACGTTTTCATCATATTTTTAAACCTTGAAATGATAAATCGTTTAGGACTATTAATATCTGCTAATAAATAATTTATCGATTTATTAGAAATTAAGTAATTATAAAAAAAATCTTTTGGTTCAACGGCATGTTTTTTGATGTAGTCTAACAGATTGTCATACTTATCTTCATATTCTATTCCATTGCTTTCAAATTTAACTTTATGAGCAATATTTTTAATTTGTCGCCCATTTAAAGTTAAATATGCAGTGTCAATCTCAATTCTGAAATTTTCTATTATGTCTTTAATTTTCAAGTATTCAAATGAATTTTGATACATTGAATTTAAATAATCTTTTGCGTTATCTTTGAAGTTAACTTTTAAATCAAAGTCATTTCCATTTTTTAAGAATGGTAAGAAATTCACATAAGAAGTATGATATTCTAAAACTCTAATGTCAGAACAAAGTATACCATCATTATTTTCGTGTTCGTATAATGCATCTTCTTTCAGTTTTTTCAAACAATTTTCATCATAATAGCCTTCTGAAGTCAATAAATTAAAAAATTCGTTTATACGTACTGAATCTTCTTTTGTTGGTACTTCTTCTTCTGTGAAAGTATCATTTAATTCAACTGTCATATTTTTTGAATTCTTGTTAGGTTTTGAACATGAATCGACAATCAACATGAAAAATAAAAAACACAATTTGAAAGTGGGCATTTCTTTTTAGATTTTATTGATGTCGTGGTGTTTTTTTTAAGCTGACCGCCAACGTTTTGGGGCTTTGCGAAGGTGGGGAAATCGAAGTACAAATGTTCATTTTAGCACAAATGTTCAATAGAATTCCAATGCTCAAATTTAGTACAAATGCCCCACTTTTGCAAAACCCCTGTTAGTGGCAGTACCTTTTTTACACCTGATTTCCGCTATACATTCCACCGTCAAAATGTTCAACGCTTTCGTCTG
>JAAFIU010000056.1 GCA_013298805.1 Cytophagales bacterium
GACTTTGATTTAAACGTCAATTGCTCTCTGCCGTTTCTTACTAACTGTTGTATAGTTGGCATTTTGTGTTGTTTTATTTGAGATACACGTTCCTTTTCTTATTGGTGAGTTGTGATTTAGTGAATGTTGAAAAGAGAACCTTATTCACAATCGTAGCAGCGAACCGCTTAAAACCTAAAAGTCACAACTGACATAAAATCAGGGGTGCAAAATTACAAGTATTATCTGATATTTAAAAAATTTTTGGCTTGTTTTATTCATATTCTAATCGTTTTATCTGTTTGAGCATTAGCAGGTTAAAGGCGTATTGTATATTTTTACTGAAAATTTAGGTAAATCAATGAAAATGTTTCTTCCCAATTTTCCTTCATTTAGTGATAAACAGCTGTTTGTACTTTAATGAGATGGACAAATTAGATTGCTATCAAAAAAGAATGTTTTAATGGCTTGGCTTCGAGATTTTTACTGAAAATATTGCTAACCCCACCTTTAAAGGATGAATAAGGGCAATGTTTGTTAGAAGTTTTTGTTTGGGAGTTGAACTAAATCAATAAATTCATAATTTTCATCAATAAAACTTCATCATGAATAAATTATTCCTAATTTTCTCTCTCTTTTCTTTTCCTCTTTTTGCCCAAGAAAAATACACTTTGTTACGTCCTGCTCGTGTTTTTGATGGTGAAATAATGCACGAAAACTGGCAAGTTCTCCTCAAAAATCAGCGGATTGAGGGGGTAGGAGAGAAGCTGACTGTTCAGCCCAACACAGAAATTATTGATATTCCCAATGCAACTTTATTACCTGGATTGATTGAAGGACACTCGCATTTACTTTTGCATCCTTACAACGAAACCACTTGGGATGACCAAGTGCTGAAAGAATCTCGTGCTGAACGTATTGCTCGTGCTACGGTTCACGCTCGTAAAACTCTATTGGCAGGTTTTACTTCGGTGAGAGATTTGGGTACAGAAGGGGCTGATTATGATGATGTTGGGCTAAAAACAGCCATTGAAAAAGGAATCATTATTGGCCCCAGACTGTTCGTGGCGGGTCGTGCTTTGGTGGCTTCTGGAAGTTATGGGCCAAAAGGATTTCATTCAGAAGTAACTGTGCCACAAGGTGCTGAGGAGGCGGATGGCGTGGATAATTTAACAAAATCGGTGAGAACGCAAATTGGGAAAGGAGCGGATGTCGTTAAAATCTATGCTGATTATCGTTGGGGATTGATGAAAGATGCCCAACCGACCTTTTTGCAAGAAGAAATTGAATTAATGGTGAAAGTTGCCCAAAGTTCGGGGCGACAAGTGGTGGCTCATGCTTCTACGCCCGAGGGTATGCGGAGGGCAATTGTGGGCGGAGTAAGCACGATTGAACACGGCGATGGTGGAACACCAGAGATTTTTAAATTAATGAAAGAAAAAGGCGTTTGTTTATGTCCGACCCTTGCCGCAGGTGATGCCGTGAGTCAATACAGAGGTTGGAAAAAGGGCAAAGAAGCAGAACCCGAACGTATTCAAGAGAAAAGAAAATCTTTCAAATTAGCGATGGAATCAGGCGTAAAGATTTGTATGGGTGGCGATGTTGGCGTTTTTGCTCACGGAGACAATGCCAGAGAAATGGAATTGATGGTAGATTATGGTATGAAGCCATTTGATGTTCTAAAATCAGCAACGTCAATTAATGCGGAATCATTTAAACTGAAAGATTTGGGGAAAATCAAAAAAGGTTTTTTAGCGGATATTTTGGTAGTAGAAGGAAATCCTGCGGAACAAATTGGGGATATTCGGAAAGTAAAAATGGTCTTTAAAGACGGCATTTTAGTAAAAAAATAATAACGTTGTCAGTGTTCAATACACTGACAACGTTTAAGACACTTCAAAATACTTAGAAATTAATTGTTGTACTCATCGTCAAACAAGCGAATCGCTTATTTTTTCTTACCTGCTTTTTTTGTTCCAACACTTACAAAAACGCCTTTTGCATCAAATACTATGTGATAAGTAACTGCATTTGAAGTGATATTTACGTCATAATTTGCAATTACACCGCTTACTGCTTCGCTATACGCATTTACAAAAGTATATCCTGCATAATTTGTGTTTAAATAAGTCGTGATAGCGGCTAATAAATCTGCTTGAGCTACTGGGACGTTAGTTGTTGGCGTTTTTGCTACTCTTGTTCCAACGCTTATAAAAGTACCCGTTGCATCAAAAGTTACGTGATAATTTACACTGTTATAAGTGATATTTACGTCATATCCCGTCAATGTGCTATTTGAAGTTTCGCTGTACGCATTGATAAATGTATAACCTGCGTAATTGGTACTTAAATACGTTTTAATGGCTGCCAATAAGTCGGCCTGAGCAACTGAAGCGATAGTTTGGTCAATTTTCCCCTTTCTCCCTGCCGAGTTTACGCTTACAAAAACACCCGTTGCACTAAAATTAATGTGATATGGCGTGCTATTTAAAGTGATATTTACATCATATCCTACAATAACACCACTAACTGATTTGCTGTAAGCATCAACAAACGTAAAACCTGCATAATTGGTCGTTAAATAAGTGGAAATGGCAGTTAATAAATTTGCTTGAGTTACGGCTACTTTGGTTACTTTTTTCTTGCTACTATCTGCTGTTTCTCTCGCTGAAGATGCTGTTGAAGTAGCGTCACTTGGTGTAACATTTGACTGCTCGCTACATGATGCTAATGTCAACAAAAATAATCCGCATATTACTAAAAGGTTCTTTCTCATGTTTGATTGAAATTTTAAAAAATGAATTGAAAATTTAAAGTTTGGGTTTGCAAATCCTTTACTGTTTGATGAAGATTACGTGGCTTGTGGAGGGTGTATTGCCTGATATTTGAAAAAATATTATTTATTTGAATGAAGTAAAAAAAGTTCATAACCCATAAAATAAAAGATGAAATAGCTTCGTTTATGGCGTTCTTTTTTTAAGAAAAAACTTTTTAAAATTATATTTAATCAGGCAATATGAATGTTGCTTTGTGCGTATTCTCTCACAAACATCATTAATTAACAAATATTCAACATGAAAAAAATATTGTTCTTATTGACAGCCGTTTCAGGTTTATTTTTAGCGAGTTGCAACAAACAAGACGTTTCGCCGACTTCAACTTTAGACGATATGTTCTCTTCAATGCAAGCTTCGGCGGCTCGTACTGCGGCGGTAAATGATACCGTAACAAAAGGAAAATGTAAAGGGAACTTGACAAGTATTGACCCTGCTACTTTACCTGCTACTGTTATTTCGTATATCAATACAAACTATGCAGGAGCGACCATTAAATTTGCTGGTAAAGATGCCAAAGGGCAGTACGTAGTAGGAGTTTCTGTAAATAGCGTTGAAACAGGTTTATTGTTTGATGCCAACGGAGTTTTTGTTCAAAAGTTAGAGCGTTATGGTTCAAAAGCTAAATTGACAGAAGTTGCTATTACCGATTTGCCAGCTAAAGTAAGTGCTTATGTAACAGCAAATTATGCAGGTTATACTATTAAGCGTGCAGGTAAAGATGCCGATGGAAGTTATCTTGTAGGAATTGATAATGGAACTGGACACAAAGTCTTGAAATTCGACGCAACGGGTACATTTAAAGAAGAATTGCCTGTTCCTCCACACGAAAAAGGACCAGGACAACACGGTGGCTCTGGTGGTGGACACTAAGAAATAGGTATGAGGTATGAATTATGAGATATTTATTACAAACTAATGAAACCACTCATAATTCATACCTCATAATTCATCACTATTTACGACGCTTGCCCTCCGTTTACGCCTAATATCTGGCCATTTACAAAACTCGCTTCGTCCGAAGCCAAGAATAAATAAGCATTCGCAATATCCATTGGGTCGCCCATTCTTCTTACAGGAATTAATTTCACCATTTCTTGACGCACTTCTTCTGGCATGGCATCGGTCATTTCAGTTTTGATAAACCCTGGAGCTACTGCATTTGAGGTAATTCCACTTTTACCCAATTCCTTTGCCCAAGTTTTTACCATGCCAATAACGCCTGCTTTGGCTGCAACATAATTGGTTTGTCCAAAATTCCCGTGAACACCCACAATTGATGAAGTACAAATAATTCGCCCGTAATTGTTTTGAACCATGTACGGAGCAATTGTTTTTGTACAATTGAAAACGCCCGTCAAATTCACGTCAATAACCTGTTGCCATTCAAGGTGCGACATCTTCAAAAGCGTTTTGTCTCTCGTAATTCCTGCATTATTGACCAAAATATCAATGTGACCGAAACGCTCAAAAATATCAAGCGTAGCGGTTTCAATGGCAGGAACATCGGTTGTGCTAATTTGCATAAATTCACACTTAAATCCTTGTTTGCGAAGAGCTGAAGCGGTTTCTATGCCCGCATCTAATAAATCCCAAATGATAACGGTTGCTCCTTCACGGCAAAATAATTCGGCGGCGGCTTTGCCAATTCCTCTGGCTGCCCCCGTAATGATGGCTACTCTGTCTTTTAGTCTCATGGTTTTGTTAGTGTACAACGAACTTCCAAGTTCGTTTTTGTTTATACCTCTTTTTTCGATTCTGGAGAATCGAGATACATATTACTCATAAAGCATTGAAATTAACTCGGCTACACAAGCGGGTTTTTCTTTTCCTTCGATTTCAAAAATACAATTCATCGTAATTTTTAGTCCCGAAGGTAGAGCATCTTCTGCTTCCAATAAACTTGCTCGCATACGCACCTGACTTCCCGATGGAACGGCGGAGGTGAAACGAACTTTGTTCGCTCCGTAATTCACGCCCATTTTTACAGATTCCACTTTGAAAAGGTCTGCCATAAATTTTGGAGCGAGCGAAAGCGTCAGGAAACCATGAGCGACGGTTGTTTTGAAGGGAGAATATTTGCTCGCCATTTCTTCATTTACGTGAATCCATTGGAAATCTTGGGTAGCTTTGGCAAAATCATTAATCATTTCTTGGGTTACGGTCATGTATGCCGTTGGACCTATTTCTTGTCCGACTTGTGCTTTGAGCGAGGCAAGGTTGGGGAAAATTTGCATTGTTAAATATTTTAAGATTTTTCTGAATACCAATTTACGGATTGGTACGGTTTAAACAAAAATAAAAAAGCCGTAATACGAATCAGATTCGTGCTACGGCTTTTATTTTCATAGAATAAGTCAAGAGGTTAATTTTATTGTAAAGCAATCTGGCGGTTGATGGTAGTTGGTTTTGTTGTAACTAAGTTTACTTCTTTCACAATTTTTTCTGTACCTTTTGTAAATTCAAAAGTGTATTTTCCGTCTTCCAACTGACTCATGTCGTATTTGCCATGATAGCTTTTTTCTCCTTTTCTTACGTGTTCTCTTGACAGCACTTCCCCTTTTTCGTCTTTCAATACCACCAATAAATCTTTGTCGGCTGTTTTCTCAATCATTACATTCATTTTCAAAGAATTAATACTTTGAAACATTCCTACTTCAAAAGTTTTTGCTTTTGTTGGTTCAGCGTTTTTGTCGCCAGCGTTAGAGATAAAAGACATTGCTGACAAAGCAGTAATTGCGAAAGTTTTTACTAAAGTTTTCATTTTTCGATTTGTTTAGAATAATTTTTTTGTTTTTAAAGTTATTTAGAGAATTATAATTTTTCAGAGAAATAGATTTAGTGTAATTTTTAGTTAAATAAGTTTAGAGGTTTGATTTACAGGTATTTGTCTTTTTTTTAAGTTTAGAGAATTAATGTTTTTAAAATAGATTTAGTGTTTTTTTAAAGATAAAAGGTTTAGGGTTTGATAGTTTAGAGATTGTTTTTGTTTTAATTTCTGTGTCAAAGTTATGTGTTAAAGCCAGTACCTTGTTATACAAATTAGCTAATCGGTTATTCTAATGGATTACTGGTAAATTTTCTAATGTTTTGGTTGATTTTTAATGTGAATGGTAATGACAAATGTCAATATTTAGGTTAATAGAAAGTCATATTCAATAGGTTTTAATATTCATAAGATGCAAGTGTTTATGAAGAAGTTGCAAATCATTTGCAAAATATTTTTAATCGTTATAAAAGTGTTTTTGTATTAGGTGTACATCTGGTTGTCAAAACGAATAATGTTCTTATCTCCTCTTATCGTTTCTATGTGACCTATGAGACCTATGTGGTCGCTTTAGTGATTCAAAATTATTAGTTGATAGAAAAGAATAAAAACGAATGTGATGAACCAAGGAGAGTTTGGGATAAAGTGTTGAATTGATGTGATTGTGTGCAAAATTTGAATAAGCATCATTAAAAACCAAGATACCATCAAGTCCCGTAACCATTCTTAACTTTGGAATAGCTTTTGATTGAAGAGAATCATTAATATTGTATAAAGTTTTTGAGTTTCGAATCTCGAAAATTGAAATACAAACATTGAATACAAAAATGGCAGAAGAAAAAAGTCTTGGACGAAAATTATTGAGTTTCTTTATTGAAGAAGAAACCACGCATACACAAACGCAAACAACCACAACGCCAACACAGGCAGGAACACCACCCAAAGTGGAAGTTCAACAAACGGTAGCCGTACAAAACTCGGCTGGAACGGGCGTGGTGGATAAAAAGTTTGTTGACCATTTTGTACAGTTGATTGAAAACTCAAATCTTAAAGGCCCTGATTATTTTGAATATATGCAGGCTTTGAAGAGTTTGGTAGGTTTGGGCCTTCCAGAAGATAAGCAATATCAAGCAGCTTGGGCAAGTTTCAAGGCGATGGGTGGAATTACCGATGTTACGGTTTTGTCAACAACTGCTAATCAGTACGTTGGAATTTTAGATACCGACCGTCAGAACTTTCTGAAAGATGTCGAGAATGCCATCACGCAAAAAGTAGGTGGTTTGAAAAACGATTTGAAAACTACTCAAGATGAAAACGAAGCCTTGGCAAAACAAATTATTGAATTGCAGAATCGAATAAATACAAATAGTGAGAAAATTACGAAAATAACAAGCGATATTTCGGAACAAAGTACTAAAATTACTGCAAATAAAAGCAATTATGAAATCACGTACAGTTCATTCGTAGAGCAAATAAAAGGCGATATTGCGAAAATTCAGCAGTATTTAAGTTGAGAAGAAGGAGGAATGAGGTTAGGAGGAAAGGAGTAATGAAATTTTGCAAGTGTTTCGCTTGTACATAAAAGATAAAAATTAAAATTTAACCAAATTAACAAAATAACAATGGCAGCAGACTTATCACAAATTGGAGGAGAAGGACCTCAAAAATCATTTTGGAGCAAACCAGAAGGAATTACTTCCATGCTTTTTATAGGAGCAGCGGGGGCTTTTGGGCTTTATTACATCAATAATATCCTTAAATTTTTGATTGAAGTTACTTCAAATACCCTCTATTTAGCGGGACTTTTAGCCGTTTTGGGATTGGTGATTTTCTTAGTAACAAGTCGTGACGTGAGAACGGCAGTTTTCTTTTTGTTCAAAACCATGATGCGTAAAATCACAGGTTTGGTTATTCAACTTGACCCAATTGCCATTATGAAAATTTATATTTCTGACTTGCGAGAAAAGAAAGAAAAAATGTCGGGACAAATTGATATTTTGGCGGGTCAATTGGTGAAATTGAACAAAAAAATCACAGAAAATAACGAGAATATCAAAGCTAAATTTGCCGAAGCTAACAAAGCAAATTCAATGACTGATAAACCTGGAATGAAAGAGGCTGCCGCTTTGGCAACTATCGAAGGGGCGGGTTTACAAGAAATGAACGAAAAGCTTTTCCCTTTGCAAAAAAACATGAAAACGGTTTTGGGTTTCATGGAAAAAGTAGCTTCTTCGGCAGATTATATTATCAAGGAAACTGAAATTAAAGTAAAATTGAAAGAAGCCGAATACGAAATCGTGAAGGCATCTTCAAATGCTTTGAAAACGGCAATCAGTATCTTTAAAGGTAATCCAGATAAGAAATTTTACTTTGACGAATCGATGGAATATATCCAAGATGATATGAGTAAAAAATTGGGAGAAATGAAACGTGCGATGGATTATTCAATGGATTTTATCAATTCTGTAGATATTCAAAACGGCATTTTGACCGATAAAGGACAACAAATGTTGGATGCTTATAATCAAGGTGAATTCAAGTTAATTACTTTGGATGCTCCGTCTGAAAAAAAGATAGAACTTAATCCATCGAAGGATTCTAATTATAAGGGGCTATTAGATTAAGAGTCAGTCATTAAAATATCAAATAAAAATTACAAAAGCCGTAACCAAAAAGTTACGGCTTTTGTAATTTTACATCATGAACACAATACTTATCCTCAATGCCCAAGTTGTCAACGAAGGCAAAATAGAAACGAAAGACGTTTTTGTGAAAGACGGCTTCATTGATAAAATTGGAATAGATTTGTCTGGTTTGCAGGCAGATAGCGTGATTGATGCCAAAGGGAAGTACCTTTTCCCTGGAGTTATTGACGACCAAGTGCATTTTCGTGAACCAGGGCTTACCCACAAAGCCTGTATTCACTCAGAAGCACGTGCGGGCGTGGCGGGTGGTGTAACCACCTTTATGGAAATGCCCAATACTGTTCCGAATGCGCTAACCCAAGAACTTTTGGCGGACAAATATGAAATTGCGGCTCGGACTTCTTTAGCGAATTACTCATTTTACATGGGTGTTTCTAATGATAATCTCGAAGAAGCATTGAAAACAAATCCAGAAAACGTTTGTGGACTGAAAATTTTCATGGGTTCGTCCACTGGAAATATGTTGGTTGACAATGAGCAGACTTTGGATAATATTTTCTCGAAAAGCTTATTGCTAATTGCTACTCATTGCGAAGTAGAAAGTATTATTAAAGCCAATACAGAAATTTACAAACAAAAATTTGGCGATAACCCACATCCAAGAGTTCATCCAGAAATCCGTAGTGTGGAGGCGTGTTATAATTCGTCATCTATGGCGATTGAACTTGCCAAAAAACACAATACTCGTTTACATATTCTTCATATTTCGACGGGTGACGAAACGGAATTATTCAGAAATGATATTCCATTAAAAGAAAAAAGAATCACCTCCGAAGTTTGTGTGCATCATCTTTATTTTGATGCTCGTGATTATGAAACCTTGGGCAATCAGATAAAATGTAATCCCGCCATCAAAGCTGACGGACACAAGCAACGTATTTTTCAAGCATTGTTAGATGATAAAATTGATGTAATTGCCACCGACCACGCTCCACATTTATGGTCTGAGAAAGAAAATCCCTATTGGTCGTCGCCATCAGGTTTGCCATTGGTGCAACATCCTTTGAATTTGATGTTAGAATTCTACCACGAAGGAAAAATTTCTTTGGAACGTATCGCCGAAAAAATGTCTCATGCCGTCGCAGACTGTTTCCAAATTTCAAAACGTGGCTATATTCGTGAAGGTTATTGGGCAGATTTGGTGTTGGTTGATTTAGCAAACTCAACGACTGTATCCAAGGAAAATATTCATTATCAATGCGGATGGTCACCCTTAGAAGGAAAAACATTTAACTCCCGTATTACGCATACAGTAGTTTCGGGACACTTAGCTTTTGAAGATGGAACATTTGACGAAAGCGTACCCGGCAAAAGACTTTTGTTTGAGAGATAGCATTTGAGGATAAATCTGGTTGAATAGATTAAAAGTGTATATTGTAGATAATAACGTTGTCAGCGTATTACAAGGCTGACAACGTTAAGAGATTCATCATTTTTACTTCTTAGATTATTTTGTCTAAAAATTTTATAAAAATGTGAAGTCCTTTAAATTTTTCTTTCAAAAATTTCTGAAACTTTATAAGGGTTTTCGATTTTTTCTTTTAATTTTGAATAGCTGTTTTAAAATTAGGTGTTGGTTATCAGTTATTTGCTATTGAAAAGATGAATTGTTTTTTTGTTACTATCTTAGTAATTATAAAATTATAGACTACAAATCTTTAAGTAAAGCTATCATTAACTGACCACATTTAATCTATCAGCCCCTCCGAATTCTTTAAAATTAATATCCTTATCCAAAGGATCCGTTCTGAATATATACACTATGGCATTTTACGAGCATAATATCGAAATACCCTCTGAAAAGAAAGATAATATCATTAAAGTTATTGGCGTTGGCGGTGGCGGAAGTAATGCCGTTGAACACATGTACGAAATGCAAATAAAAGATGTGGATTTCGTAGTATGCAATACTGATTTACAAGCACTTAACGACAATAAAGTGCCCACTAAATTACAATTAGGAGCAATTTTAACCGAAGGGCTTGGAGCAGGTACAGAACCCGACCAAGGACGTTTGGCAGCTCTTGAAAGTGAGGCTCAAATAAAAGCATTATTACAAGGCGGTACCAAAATGGTTTTCATTACCGCTGGTATGGGAGGAGGTACAGGTACAGGTGCTGCTCCCGAAATCGCCCGAATTGCCAAAGAATTAGAAATCCTAACGGTAGCCATCGTAACTGCACCTTATTCGTGGGAAGGTACAGACAAAATAGATGCCGCCAATGCAGGTATCAAAATGCTACAACAAACTTGCGATACTGTTTTAGTTGTCTTGAATGATAAATTACTTGAAATTTTTGAAGACCTTAATATTTTAGAAGCCTTCGAACACGCTGATGATGTATTAGCAAATGCTGCAAAATCAGTGGCAGAGGTAATTACCAAGTCGGGTAAAGTTAATGCCGACTTTAGGGACGTTAAAAAAGTATTGAGTAATGCAGGACAAGCGGTAATGAGTAAAGCAACTGCACAAGGACCAAACCGTGCAAAAGAAGTTATAGAGAAAGCCCTTGACTCGCCACTACTAAACAATCGTGACATCAAAGGTGCAGAGCGTATTCTTGTTACCGTAGCAACCAGTATGCAAAAAGTAATGGGAGTGAAGGAACAACAAGCCATTACTTCGCACATTATGGAGGCAATCGGTGGACAAGCCCCCAAGGGATTCAAGTTAGGTTTTATCATTGATGAAACCCTCGGTGAACAAATGAGTATTACAGTAATTGCGGCGGGATTTGATAAAAAGGATATACCCGTTGAACCCGAAAAAGCAATAGTCGAAGAAGAACCAGAAGAAGTGGAGGAAACAGTGGTTGATGAAGTAGAAGCCGTTGAGACTGAACCCTTAGAAGAGCCAGCTCCCGTTCAACCCGTAGTGTTTACTCATCGTGAAGATGATACCGTTAGATTAAGAAAAATGATTGATAATTTTTGCCAGAAAATGCCCACTGAAATGGAACTTGAAGCCCCTGCATTTCAACGTTATGGCATTAAATTATTAGACGTTTCAGAAATAAAAGGAGTTGAATTTCAAAGACATAGTCTGTGATAGCTTTGTAATGCTTACATACAATCCCGCAAGAAACCTTTTGCGGGATTTTTACTTTTAGAAGCTGTTTAGGTTAATTTTTTGAACGTGAAAAAGATAAGTTTTTGAGTGAAAATTATTCATAAAATTGAACCGTAACGCTGTTATGCTTAAATTTTATGAATAATTTGTAGCCAAAAAATCACTTTTTTTAACTCGAATAAATTAACCTAAACAGCTTCTTAAACATTTACTCTCAATAATTATGAAAATATTACTAACGCTTCTTACATTACTTATTTCGGCTAATCACCTTTTGGCTCAAGAAGAAATCAATAAACTAACGCTTGAAAGAGAAACGTTGTATCGTAAATACAAAGAATCAGAAAGCCTTTCAACGGGTTTGTTTGGAAATCGTTCAAAAGATGATTTACAAGCAACAATTGATGCTTTGAACGAAATTATAAAAAAAGATAATGAAATTTTGGATGAACTCAAACACATTCAGGAAGACTCTAAATTAGAATTTACCAATAAATACAATGATTTGATTCGGCAAAATAATGATTTGAGTGATAAAAATAGAGCGTTATTAGAACTCTCCGAACGCCATAAAGGCTACTCAAAAGAAAATCATCAAATGCTTGAAGAAACTGAGCAGAAGCAAATCCTACATATTTCACTTTTGGCAATATGTGCTATTCTATCGCTTATTTATATCGTGAAATACTTTTCACTCAAAAGTGATTATAAGCGATTGAAATCTAACAGTGGGCTGCATTAAAGTGATATTTTAAAATCTAATCAGATAAAAACTACTTCATCAATAATATCTTCACCCACCTGTTTATTTAACAAAGAGATTATTTTTGTCTTTGCCAATAACAATTCATTCCGCAGAGGAGCAGAATCTAATTGAACAAAAAGCTTCCGCTCTTTAATGTAAAGCTCAGTAGTACGAGAAGAAATAGGCAAGCCCATAATTTGCTCCCAATACGCTACAATATAGGTTTCGTTAAACTTAGAACGTAATTTGTACAACTCCAACATATCTTCAATGGCTTCTTTCAATGGTAAAGCCTTCGTTTTACGTCGTGCATTCTCTCGATTATATTGATATACTTGTGCCAAAGTAGATTTTGTTAAAATTTAAAGAATCAAAGATAGGGAAATTTAGCGGTACGCTTTATGCTTTGTTTGATGATAAATAACATTCCTCTTTATAATCACAGCTCGAAACATGAACCTTTTCCTTTACATACAAATTACTGACCTTCCAGAAGAAGTCAAATTTTCTAATTCAATAATTTCGTACCTAAAAGAACAAAAAATAGATACCACAATCTATGATTTTGATAACCATTCCGACTCACTTATAATAGGCTATGTGAATAAACTACTGACTGAATCTGAAAATATCCTCATATTTATTGATAGTAGCCACAACAGTAATTTTTCAAAGCTACTCCCATTTCTAACAAATGTACTTGATAACCCAGAAGGGGTGAAAATTATCTTTAAAGGAAATAATACGAGATTGAGAAAAATGATAAGTATTTTACCCCATTTAGAAATTCCAGAAAATACTTACGGATTAGAGCAAATTGTCCAATTTTTTGACAAAATATTCTAAAAAACATCTATCTATGAAAAATTATACACTTTCTATGAAAAATTATTTTCTTGAAATAGTACATGAAAAAAGTTTCAAAACCGATGAAATTATTGAGATAGTACAATGATAGGGATTTGTTGAATATTTTTTTACTAAAACTTGACACAAAGCATATTCAAATTAAAATTTTTTTATGTTAGATTTGTCAAACTGTGAAAGCAAGATAATTCGATTGAATATTTTGTAAACAGATCATTTTTCATTTTTTTATTTTAAAAATCACCTAAAACTGTTTTTTAACTTAAACCCAAAATTACCAAACTAATGAGTACACAAGCAAAAACTCCAGCTGCTAAACCAGCAGCACCAGCTCAAAAAAAATCAGGCGGCATTCCAGCAGGCGTGGTTATGATTATTTTATTTGTTCTTGCACAATTGTTTTTCCATTTTGTAATGGGAGACGGTTCACGTTTTGAAGGCGGTACTAACGAAGGACACGCACATTCAGGAGACTTTTTAGCACTTGCTTACAAAGGTGGTGTTATTGTACCTGTACTTTTGACGTGTTTTTTAACAGCTCTTACTTTCTCAATTGAGCGTCTTATCACAATCGGTAAAGCTAAAGGTAGTGGCGATGTTAATGCTTTCGTTCGTAAAATCCAGGCTTTGTTAGACAAAGACGATACAGACGGAGCTTTGAAAGAATGCGACAAGCAAAAAGGTTCAGTAGGAAACGTAACTTTAGCTGCTGTGAAAAAATACAAGCAGTTGACTTCAGACGGTTCATTGGACAAAGAACAAAAATTAGCTGCTCTTAGCAAAGAAGTTGAAGAAGCTACTTCATTGGAATTGCCAATGTTGGAGAAAAACTTAACTATCATCGCAACATTAGCTTCAGTTTCTACCCTAATCGGTCTTTTAGGAACGGTAGTAGGTATGATTAAAGCGTTCTCGGCACTTGGTAACTCAGGTGGTTCAACTGACTCAACAGCATTAGCAAACGGTATCTCTGAAGCCCTTATCAATACTGCATTAGGTATCGGTACTTCAGCGGTTTGTATTATTGCGTATAACTTCTTTACGTCTAAAATTGACGAATTGACTTATAGCGTTGACGAAATCGGTTTGAGCATCAACCAAAACTACGCAACTCACCATAATTGATAGTTATTTGTTATTTGTTAATGGTTATTTGTTATTCGATTTTAGATAGTCTAAACTTATAACGTAACTCAAAACTCATAATTAATAATTCATAACTATACAAAATTATGCCAAAAGTTAAAGCAAAACGACAAAGCGTTTCTCTCGATATGACAGCGATGTGCGATGTGGCGTTTTTGCTACTTACTTTCTTCATGTTAACTGCAAAGTTTAAACCAGAAGAAGCAGTAACAATTACTCCGCCAACATCAATTTCAGAGAAATCATTACCTACCAATGACGGAATATTAACCGTATCAGTAGGTCCAGACGGAGGCATTTTCTTAGGAACTGACGATAAAGCAGCAAAAGCAGCAATGTTGGAAAGAATGGCAAACCGTATGGGTATTGCTATCACTCCTGCAATGCAGAAAAACTACAATGCTTCTGAATTAGTAGGTTATCCAGCAGGTGCGATGCGTCAAGTATTAGGAATGACTCCTTCAGATGTAAAGGCAAAAGGTTTGATGAAAGGCATTCCTTGTGACTCTGCAAATAATGAACTTTTCCTTTGGGTTAGTTACGCAAAAATTGCGAATCCAGCTCTGAAGGTTGCTATCAAAGGCGATGCAAACTCAAATTATAAAGTATTTAACCAAGTTGTTGGTACTTTACAAGAACAGAATATCAACGTATTCCAGTTGATAACATCACCAGAAGGTAAGCCAAAATAAATTTTATTTTAGTTGTACTCAGTAGTTTTAACCCTGCCTCTCTCTCGAAAGGCAGGGTCTTATAGAAACAGTTATTCGTTATATAAAATAATTTCTGAGTTAAAACTAAATAGTGAAAAGTTATAACATTAATGTTTGATATTTTTAACCATTAACGAATAACCAATTACTATTAACCAACAACAACCCCAGAAAAAATGGCAGAAATAAGTCAAGACGGTGGGGGCAAAAAAGGTGGTAAAAAACGTAGTAAGAAAGCGTCAACCAAAATTGACATGACACCAATGGTGGACTTAGGCTTTCTACTAATTACCTTTTTCATGTTAACCACGACGTTAGCAAAGCCCGTAGTAATGCAGTTGAATATGCCTGACAAAACGGAGACAGAAGAAAAATCACCAGTAAAAATGTCTGAAACATTGACAGTTATACCTGATGCCGAGAAAGTATATTACTATCAAGGTCTTCCAACCGATGCCACTACTCAATTGCTAAAAACAGATTACTCAAACAAAGGTATCCGTACTATTTTGTTTGATATGAAGAAAAGAATTGGTGATAACTTCACTATTGTAATTAAAGCTTCAAAAGGTGCGAAATACAAAAATATGGTTGATTTATTGGATGAATGTACTATTACAGGAAACAAACGTTACGCCATATTAGAAATCGATCCTGATTCTGAAGCATTAATTAAAAAATCAGGACTTTAATCAAGTCGATTTTGAGGTCTTAAATGAATTAATCAATAATCCATTTATCCCTCTCAATGCTATCTAATTAAAGAATACGATTAAAACTAAATAAATAGTTGATGAAATATTTTGAAAACTAAATAAATAGTTTTAATTTTAATTCATAGAAAGATTAGCAGAGAAATTAGTATAATTGCAATGTAACGATTGATTGTTGATTTTTGCGGTTCGCCGCCCGACTTGTTAATTGTTAATTGCTCAACAGTATTAACATCAAGAATTATGTCAAACGTAATAAGTCCTAATGCAACATTGGACGATATTATTTTCAAAGACAAAAACAGAAGTTATGGTGCTTTTGTCTTAAGAAAAGAATATCCCAAAGTGGTTACTCGGTCTTTACTGGTAGGCATAGCTTCTGTTTCAGCAGTTTTTGCATTATCTTTTGCTTACAATAAATTAGCAGAGACCATTGCAAAAAATAAGACGGAGGTAACGGCTGAAGTAATGAAAATTGACCAGCCACCACCAGAAAGCAAAACACCACCACCACCACCACCACCGCCGCCACCACCACCACCGAAAGAAATTCCGAAGGTGACGACGACAAAATTCTTACCTCCTGAAATTAAGAAGGATGAAGATGTTCAGAAACCTGAGCCACCGCCAGAAGAAGTAAAAGGTAATACTGCGACTGAAACAAAAGTAGGAGATACAGATGTTGAAGCACCACCAGTTGACCCAGATGCTAAACCAGCGAAGGAAGAAGCACCAGTTGAACCACCAAAACCGAAAGAAGAAGAAATCTTTACGGCGGTAGAACAACAAGCTGAATTTCCAGGCGGTATGGGAGCTTTTGCAAAATTCTTGCAGAAAAACCTTAAATACCCTGCGGCTGCACAACGTGCTAACGTTTCAGGTAAGGTATATATCCAGTTCGTAGTAAATACGGATGGTACTATCCAAAACGTTGAAACATTGAAGTCGGTAGGTTTTGGTTGTGATGAAGAAGCAGCGAGAGTAATTAAATCTGTACCAAGATGGACTCCAGGTAAACAATCTGGTCGTGCGGTACGTTCAAGATTTACTATTCCAATCAACTTCCAGTTATCAGAATAGTATTCGAGCAATCGAAAATCATAGCTTACAAAATGAAAACCTGTCAGGAAACTGGCAGGTTTCATTTTTCTAAACAGTTTATAATACGAATTGGAAGGTTCGTGTTACAAAAAAAATGCCAAACAAAATTTTTGCAATAGTCAATGCCCTAATGGCGTTATCATATTCCATTATAGGAGTATTTCTGATTCTTTTTCCAGATTCATATTTTGCTCAAAATTTTTTACCATCTAAGACTTATGTTTATGGTTTAGCAGTTCTTTTGATTGTGTATGGCTTATTTCGAGCATGGCGAGTGTACCAAAAATTTAAAGATGATGATGACGATGAGTATTCATATTATGACGAGAAAGAGCAGTAGAATTGGGTTATAGAAATTACAATCTTATTACAAATCATTCGGTACAACAATTAAAATTATGAAAAAGTCATTGAATTTGATACTAATCGGACTCGGGATGAGTGCGTTGGTATCGTGTGGGGGGGGTAAAGACAAAGAGGGTAAAGAATTAGATACTCCTGCTAAAGGAACAATTACGGTGGCTGTTGACGAATCTTTCAGACAGATAATTGAAGCTGAAAAAACAGCATTTGAGAAGACATTTCCATATACAAAGATAAATTTGGTTTTTAAACCAGAAGGCGAAGCCGTGGCAATGATGCTAAATGATAAAGCTCGTATGGCGGTGGTAGCGAGAGAATTAGACACAAAAGAAAAAGACGTTTTCAAACGTGATGATATTAGATATAAGAGTTTCAAATTTGCAGGTGATGGCATTGCATTGATTACCAACAAATCTAATCGTGATACATTAATTACTACGCAAGATTTGGGAGAACTAATGAAGGGAACCAAAAAG
This sequence comes from Cytophagales bacterium, assembly GCA_013298805.1. Lineage (GTDB taxonomy): Bacteria > Bacteroidota > Bacteroidia > Cytophagales > Spirosomataceae > Arcicella. The sequence continues at coordinate 17,480 of JAAFIU010000056.1, forward strand.
AGATGGTCGGAAGTGGGTAAAGGTGGTTCAGGACAAGACATTGTGTTGGTTTTTGATGGTACAAGTTCAAGTAATTTGACATTTTTATTGGATACTTTCAAAATTGACAGAAAACAAAAAGTATCTTTCTTTGCGGCAAAATCTAACAAAGAAGTTATTGAATATGTAAAAACTCATGTAAATGCTATGGGAGTAATTGGGGTAAATTGGATTAGCGATGGCGATGACCCAACTTCATTGAAATTTATTAGAAGTGTAAATGTATTATCAGTGGCAAATAAACCAAATGCCAAAATTGAAGATTATTATCAGCCATTCGGCTACAATTTGGCTTTGAAAAAATACCCATTAACTCGCAAAATTAGATTGATTTTGAAAGAAGCACACATGGGACTTGGTACAGGGTTCATCAATTATATGACACTCGAACAAGGGCAATTGATTGTTTATAAGAATGGACTAATTCCATTGACACAACCCTTGCAGATTAGACAAGTAAAATCACAATAGATGTTAATGTTTTGTTAAGCACTATTGGAGACTGTTACTAAGAGATTTCGACAGCGTCAGATAAATATATTTCGGAATTTGCAAATTATTATAAAAATAATCCATTTATGTAAAATCTGAAAAAAGAATAGATAAAGAATAAAAGTTGGGTTTTTATTACAATTTTTTTATTTTAATTTTGTAAATAGTCTAAAAAATGAAATAACATAAAAGTTTAGTGAATTAGACCGTTATGTTAAATTTTTAAAGAAAAAACTAAAGGCAAACGATTTTAACCAATGTGCGAAAGCACCTGAAAAACTACTTACAACTAAAAACTCAAGACGATGAACGTAAAAATGAAATCTCTATTGGTGGCTGCAGGTTTGTTATTTACTACCATAGTAAACGGACAAACAGTTCAGCAAGGATTAGCGCAGTTGGATGGAGACCAGCCAACAAAAGCTAAAGCAACAATGACAGCGGTAGTGACGGCTTCGCCAACTGCTGAAAATATGTATTATTTAGGATATGCTCAACTTCGTACTGGAGATTTGGCAGGAGCAAAAGTAACTTTCGAGAAAGGTTTAGCTGCTGAACCAAAACAACCATTGAACTCAGTAGGTTTGGCAACTTTGTTGTTAGCAAACAAGGATGCACAAGGAGCAAAAGCAGCGTTTGACAAAATTTTGTTAGACACTAAAATGAAAAATGCAGACGTAATGTTCCGTATTGCAGAAGCATATACATTGTATGAACATACCAATGACCCAGGCGAGGCAGTACGTTTGATTGACTTAATTACTGAAAAAACGAAAAAACCTTTAACAGTTGATATGAACATTGTGAAAGGTGATGCTTTTTTACTTAAAAATGATGGTGGTCCAGCGGCAACAGCTTATGAACAGTCAATCTTAGTAAACAAAACAGCTAAAGCTTATATCAGATTGGGTGTTGTTTATTTGAGAGGTAAAAACTATCAGTTTACGGTAAATAGCTACCAAAGTGCTTACGATACAGACTCAACTTTTGCTCCTTACTACAAGCGTATGGGTGAATATTATATCATCTTTAACCGTT
>JAAFIU010000159.1 GCA_013298805.1 Cytophagales bacterium
CATGCCAGGGTGGTGGAACTGGTAGACACGCAGGACTTAAAATCCTGTGAACGTAAGTTCGTACGGGTTCGATTCCCGTCCCCGGTACTTGAAAGGGTACAAAAAGGCAAACAAAAAGAGTGTAATTGGCTGATTATTAGCAAATTGCACTCTTTTTTGTTTCTATTGGTTTCCTTTGGTTTGATGTTGTTTTATTACAAAACCGTCCCCAAATCGTCCCCATAAAACCGTCCCCATAAAAAAAGCCTCCAATATTGGGAGGCTCTGAGGTTTTAATACTTAATATTTGTTATTATTCATTTAACTAAGGTCTGAAAAATAACCTAAATCTTTAAGACTTTAACAATTATATAAAATCATCATATTGACCACTTCTTAGTGCTTTCAACATTGATTTAGTCATACCAAATTCACCCCAACGCATACTATCACAATAATTTTTTTCAATCATTAACCTATCAAATCTTAATGCTCGCTTGGTCGGTTTACCTTTGTGGGTTGTAGTTCTTAGACTGCCAAACTTTTCAATTTTAGATTGCATCTCAAAATATTTTGTATTCCAAAAATCTAACTTGCTACATTTCTGAGTGCTAAAATACAAACGATTTTGATATGCTTCTCTACACTTGAATTTATTAGCCCCATAAGCTAAATACAAAATTCTGCAACGTTTTTTACTCTCAGGACAAATCATGTATAAAACCTTACCCTTACCTAAATTTGAGTTAATTTCAACTAAATCAATTTTATAATCAAAATTTGTCTTTACTCCATCAAAATTAGTAGCTGTATATAGGACTCTAATATATTTTTCATCTGGTGAATGATTAGTAATTACACTCATACTTCCCGTTGGCTCGTTTCTTATATTCCAATTAATAACGCCTTGTATTCTTGCATTTCTTTGGAGTAGCCCCCTTTTAATTAAAAATGACAATTCAAGTCTTCTTGCTTCTGAGGTGAAAATAGCCCCCGTTTTTTCTCTTCCCATTTGGTTAAAATTATGATAGTGAAATAAAATTAACATTAAAAAAATCTTGATTTTACTCTGACAATTCCTCTGAATCATTCTCTAAAACTTCATCATCTTTTTTAGAGTGAAAGAGATTAAATATTATTACTGCTATTATTTCTATAATGTCCATTGATTTAATGTTTGGGTTAATTTTGACACTTACTGTCATTAGAAACATCTTATTATAAGCACTCTGAAAATTCCCTATCTATAATAGGTCTGTACTTGCTTAATCTTTTTGTCAAGTTCCTGTACTAACTCGCTTGGTTCGGTTAAGGTGTCAAGCTGGCAAAGGTCTTTAATCATTGCCTTGGTTCGGCTTGCATACTCAGGACGTTTAAACTGTCCCCTTTTCCTTGCTTCCTCGATTAGTTCAAAAATTTGTGTTTGACCTCCCAAACTATTGATTGACTGCAAAAGTATTTGATTCATAAAATCTTTTGGCTCTAATTGTACGCTCTCTTTAAATGCCATTTTTGTAAGTTTATTTATGGTTTTATACTCGCTTACCCATTTGTCAATAATACCCATGTAAAAGGTTTCATCATAAAGCATTTGAGCCTTTACTTCTGGCACGTTGAACGCTTTATCTAATCTTTGCATAAATCTAAGTTCAAATCTCAAAAGGTTTTGATTCTGCAAAATATCATGTACCTGTACGCCTCTAAATTTTACCTCTGCAATTTTATCATAAAACAACTTGGTTTTATTGCCATTTTCATAATAAAGCGATGTTGATTTTGTAAATCTCTTAAAGTGCTGGCAGTCTCCCAAATATGGATAGTAAACAACGGGCTTTTTATCCATGATGAAATTATGTGCTATGTCAGTCCGTGTTACTTTTGCTTGTTGGATTGGCAAATGTAAGGTGTCTGATAATTGTTCAATGGCTCTTTGTGTATCGCTCCTTGTAAGGGTCTGCATATTGTCATTAAGAAACCATTTAGCCAAACTTCCCTTAATGCTTGCCCCTTGGTCGGTCAAAACCACATTCAAGTTTTGCAAGTCCCCTGTTATATAGTAACTGTCTCCTCTTTGGTGTTCAGCTACTCGACTAAGCAAGGGGGCAACTTCCATGCTTGCCCCCCTGTGCCATAATGTGAGTGAATCATACATATTTAGAATTTGACACTTTTTGTCAAAAAAGCCCCTTATAGTTGTAAAATTGGATTGCATCTTTTCTAAGTTGCTCAATTTCCAAATCAAAGCCATTGTCTATAAACCTGGTGAACGCCTCTTTTATCAAGTTCCTACCGCCCACAATTACAAATATTTCAATTCTTGTTAAATCATCATTCTTTATGAATAAGTAACCGTCCTGTCTGTATTCAAATAGTGGGTTTAATTTTCCACTTTCTGTTTTTCTGTTTGGGTTTGGGTAGCCATAAGCATAATTTGAGTTTTCAAAACTTTCTACATACAAACTACTTAAATTGAGCGTTCCATTTGTGAGGGCTTTTGTAGCCATACGTTTACCGTTACATTCAATAAAATCTGAGGTATCAGTAGGGTATAAATAAATCATTCCCTTTGAACTTTTGAACATCTCTAAGCCTTTATACTCTCCTTCAAATTGTGTGCAGTCTAAACGTGCCTCACTTCTAAAACCGTTTGCTTTCTTGACTTCCATTGGTAGGTTTTCAAGTAAGAAATAAGCATCTAAATTTCTCATTTAGTTTGTCCCTCCACGACTGCATTTTTTAATTGTGCAACTGTTCTAACAGGATTTTGTAAAAGCCATTTATCAATTTGGGCTTTTTCAAAATACAATGTTTTCCCGTTGGGGGAATAGTGGGGGACGGCTCTCTGTGAGGTTAATTTATAGCCCCATGATTTAGAGATACCTACATATCTACAAAAATCCTCAAATGTGAATACCGTTTTTTGTGCAAGGATTCCTTGCTCGATTCGGTCTAATCGTTGATTATTTTGCTGAAAATACTCAGCGAGTGAAATTTGATTTTCTGCCATTTCTTTAATTATTTGAATTAAAAAATATGGCTTTGCAAAGCCTTAAATGATATATCTAAGGCAAATATAGAAGACAAAAGAGGGGCAAAAGAAACCTTATAATCTTATAAGATTAGTTTAAGATTTAATGCTTTGTAGGATGGTTTTGAGTAGCTTTTGGCGTTGTGTTTTTTGATTAGCTGTCTTTGTAACGTTCTTAGGCTGTATGTTTACAATACCCTTAAAAACTCTTTCAATTAACCGATAAAAGTTTTCTTGGTTACTTGGCAAGGTATCATAATATATAGCTTCCATTTCTAACAAATATAGAAACTCTAATAAAGTTTGTGTGTTAAATCCGGCTTCACCTGCATTGTTTTTGGGCGTTTTATCAATCCATTTCAACTTTTCAAAATTGGTCAATACTTTACCATTAAAAGCATTAATAAAGTGTGCCTCCTTGGTTTGGTTATTTAAGAAATTATTATCAATTAGGGCTTTGTGGAGGGCTATTAGTTGGGTTTCTGAATAGCCTAAATTAAAGCCTGTTTGTTGTTTTTTGGGCGTTGGAGTAGATACATAACTATCCATTTCATGTTGTAGTTTGAATAACTCAAAGCCTTGATATACCCATTGAACCTCACTATAATACAATTCTCCTCTATAAGGTCTGTAAATTTCAAACATTTGTAGCTTGGTTTTTGACAAATCAGGAACAAAATATTTTGAAGTATCAATACCTTTGCTTTCTGCATCATAAATTCTATCTAAGTGCATTTTTTCATACCTTAAAAAAGGTTTATCAATCTCTTTTTTTGCATATTCAACTTTCTCTAAAAACTCACCTAACATCAAATCTCTTTCCTCGCTTGTAGAATTTTCCTTTGTGTTTTTGTTGATAAACTTTACAGATTCTCTTTGAAAATAAATAGCTATTTGCTTTATGTCATTAATTTCTTTTCCTGCAAATGAATCTAAGAATAGTTTTACAAAGTCTTCTTCTGGCTCTAATGAAGTTGTTGAGGTATATTGTTTCACACTACTACTTTCTTCATGTTGTTGTTTGAATAATTCAAAACCCATATTTATAAATTCAATATCCTTTAATTCAAGGTGTATTCCAAATCCAAATTTTTTGCATAGATAAGGCAGTGGAATCTTTAAATTATATCGGCTTGGTTCTTCTATTTCACTAATATCTGTACCCTGTGCTTTCAATTGCCATATATTAGAAAAACGCTTTTCTTCATATTCAATAAAATGGTTTGATAAATTAGAATTAGCCTCTTCAATACCTTTTATAAACCTTTTGAAAATAATATCTTTAATTCGTTGGGTAAGATTCTCATTTGAAAATCTATTCTTAAATTTTACTAATTCTAACTCAAAATAATGAGAAATGTCTTGTATGCTTACAGTTGTTTCAGCAAAATGAGATTTTATAAAAATTTCTTTAAAATCCTCTAAATTCAAATCTAAGTGCTTTTCAGAACTTTGATTTAAGTTGTTAGCAATTAAACTCTTATCCTCCTCCTTATAGTTTTTTAACCAAATTTCTAAAAATCTTTGATATTGTACTGCATATACTATTTTAGATAGTATGAGAATAATGTCCCTAAAATTATATCTTAAATGATACTCATTATAGAAAAATAGATAATCAATTTTGAAATTATTATTAGTCATATAATAGACTAAATCTCTTAAAGTCGTTCCATTTCTATGATTAATATCAACGTTGAAATTTTTGTCCAATGATTCTTTTATTACTCTAAGTTCGTTTTCTGCATACTCTTTTGGGTCTAACTTATTTTGTACTTCTTGGTTAAATTTACTCTTATACTCATCAAATGATAATTCAGTTTCATAGGTTGAGTTAAGTATTTTGCAAAATTGTAAAACTAAATATTCTTTATCATCATCGGTTTTAGGTATAGGTTCTACAAGTCCATCAGTTATATCCTCATTTTCCCAAATTTTCCTTATTTCCATCAATCTACTTTCTGAAACACTATCATTAAATTTGTTTTGATTATCTCTTATTTCTTGATACTCAATAACTAAACTATTGCTTCTGTCATAACCTCGATAGCACATAAGGCTACTATTAAGCCAACCGTTATCACTCAATTTTCCATACCAAAGACTAAACCTTTCTTTAAATGTTGTCAAAGATTTATATTTAGTAATAAGTTCTTGTTTCTTTTTTTGTGCTTCATCAAAAGTTAGTCCAAGAACTATCAATGATTCTGTATTATCTTGCATTGTTATTGTAGTTTAACGCCTTATTCTGTTACTTTGGTCGGTGTTCAGAATGAGGCTTTTTTGTGATGAGGTTGCAAATTGTAACTGCACCCGTTTTATTTAGAAATTGATTGTAGGGATTGAATTAACGGCTTTTTGTTTCATCTCGTTTGATGTCCTTATATACTTGGAGGTATGTTTAAGGCTTGTATGTCCAAGTAGTTCTTTAATGGTAATGATGTCGCTTTTGTAGTACGCTAATAGCGTCCCAAATGTATGCCTACTGCAATGAAATGTTATGTGTTTTTCAATTCCTGCACGTCTTACCCAATGATTAAGACTCTTTACTGTTGAGTTATGAGTAGGTAATTTAAAAACCTGGTCTTCTTTGTCGGTGGGCGTTCCTAAAATCTTGATAGCTGTATCATTCAAAGTAATTTCAACTTTTCCCCCATCATTAGCCTTGTCTTTGGTTTTGGATTGTTCAATTTTCAAAACGTTATCATTAATGTTTTTCCATTGCAACAATTTCACATCAACAAATCTAAGCCCCGTGTTACAACAAAATAAAAAGGCTCTCTTTACCTCCTCGTTTCCACAATAAGTATTATATAGAAGTTGTAACTCTTCAACCGTTAGAACGTCCTTTACAATGCTTATATCAGTCTTGAAGTTCTTTATATCCTCGGTGGGATTCTCTCTAAAAATTTTATCTCTTTTGGCTTGCCTTATCATTTTCTTAAACCGTGCAAAGTAAGTGGAGGGGCTTTCTCCATTTAGATTTTGGCTCAAATATTCTTTGAAGTCATTGCACAAAGTTTCTGTAATCTCTTTGGCTGTGATAAGTGGAGGGGCAAAGTTTTTGAATTGCATCAAAACGGCTTTCATTACTCTGAGGTCTTTTTTAGAGTATGAATTTACATATTTTTCAAAGTAGGGAATAAACCCCTTATTCTTAACGGTTTTCTGTTCCATTATCTCTTGGACTTCACCTTTGAATAATTGGTTTTCTCTTTCACTTCTTTTCAATTCAGCAAAAACAAGGGTATCTTTATTTGCTTGTCGCTCAATAGGGTTTTTAGGGGTGTTAATAAGAAATAGTCCAAGGTATTCTTTTGTCCTTTTACCGTTACCATCAAACCAATCTAAGAGGAGGCTTGTTCTTATTTCTGAGGTCTTTTTATGCCTTAATTGTACTTTCTGTTTTACCTTGCTACTTGCCATTGATATACCTTTGTTTAGCACTTACTTTCATAGGGTAAATATAGAGGTTTTTTATTAAATCGTCCCCAAATCGTCCCCATTTTGCAAAAATAAATATTCAACTATCTGATAATCAATATTTTATACATTAAGTTAAGTACCCGTCCCCGGTACCATTATCCGAAAGGAGCAAATATCACTGATGTTTGCTCCTTTTTTGTTTTATCACTCTTTCCTATTATCTCTTCAAAAAAATATAACCCACAAAAAAAGGCTTAGACAATCTGTCTAAGCCTTGAACCCTCTAACCACTAAAATGTATTCTTATGCTTCTATGGCTATCAAATTTGCTTCTATCAATTCTGATAGTTGTCTGATAGTCTGAACTTTATCTATTTCGTTGTCTGGCAGGGTAATGCCATACGTGTTTTCTAAGTAAACCACTACCTCTAAGAATTCCAATGAGTTCATTCCCAAGTCTGCATAGAAACGTTTTTGGGGTGAAATTAATCTCGGATTAATATAAAAATTCCGTGATAAAAATTGTGTCAAAGTGCTTGTATTGAATTTCATTGTGTTGAGGAGTTTAATGTTTTTGACGATATTTCTTTATTTAACGAGTATTATCTAAAATTAGTGCCATCAAAACGGCAATTTTTTACTGCAATGTATAAATATGCCGTTAACGTTTTTTACAAAGAAAAATTATAATTATTTAACTTTTCTAAGATTTAACCAATTATTAATTTTAAGTTTTAGGAATTTCGTAATGATTTCACTACATCCTAATCCCAAAATTCTAATGCCTTTTGATAGTTGGTGGCAAAAGTTTATACATTACCGGCGTTACCAAACGGGCTAATAATGTTGAACTGGTTATACCACCAATTAACACAATAGCTAAGGGCGAATACAAGTCTGAGTATTCAATTACCAAAGGAATTAATCCTCCAATGGCAGTGAATGATGTGAGCAAAATCGGAACGAAACGAATTTCTCCTGCTTGATGAATGGCTTCGTCGAGTTCCATGCCTTCTTCACGCAATTGATTGGTAAAATCTACAAGTAGGAGTGAGTTTTTAATCTCAATTCCTATCAGTGCAATAAAACCAATGACTGAGGTAAAGCCAAGTGTTTCGCCTGCAATGAGGAGTCCTAAAATAGCTCCAACAATTCCCAGAGGAATCACAGAAAGCACAATGAGGGTCGATTTGAAATTGCCAAATTCAAGAATAAGTATGGCTATCATTCCGAAGACAGTTATCAGGATGATTACCCCTATGCCCCCAAAAGATTTTTCTGCATTTTCTGCTTCTCCCGCTACTTTGTACGAAAATCCTCTCGGAAATTTAAACGCATTTAACTTTTTAATGACTTCTTGATTGACTTGTGAGGTATTAAACCCCGATTTCAAGAAAGCCGCAACTGTTACATAACGTTCTTTATTGTAATGTCTGATTTGGGTTGGTGAGGTTTCAAACTTAATTTCAACCAATTGCTTTAACGGAATTGCCGTCCCCAAAACATTATTGACGTACAAATTAGAAAATACACTAAAATCTTGCTTGATATTGCTTCGTGGTATCGAAACATTAATATTGTAGTCGTCCGTTTGTCCATCTTCTCTGAAAGTTCCTACGTTTAAACCAGCAATGCCCAAGCGAACCATGCGGTCAATATCAGAAGTATTTACGCCCAAAAGACCTGCTTTTTCTTTGTTGATGATTACTCTGAAGTCGGTTGGCTGTACTTTTAGTGGATTATCAATATAAATAGTTCCATTTTGGTCTGCCAATATTTTTTCAATTTGTCCTGCCACAACTCTTAAACTATCGAGATTATCCCCAAAGATTCTGTATGCCAAAGGTGCTTCTAATGGAGGACCTTGTTCAAAATCTTTTACCTCAATTTTTGCGTTCGGATAATTGACCAATTTTCCTCTGAGTTGGTTAATTATATCCTTTTTTTCTTGGGTTTCCATGTCTTCCAAAAGGACAAATAACTGGGCAAAATTTTCCGTTTCGACGGGATTGATAACGTTGTAATAAATCCGAGGATTACCTTTGCCAATGTTTGAGGCAATATTCTTGATTTCGGGGACTTTCTTTAATTCTTCCTCGGCAAAACGGACAACTTTATCAGTTGCCTGCAAATTTGTTCCCACAGGTGTACTGATGTTCACGAGGAACATCGGTTTTTCGGAAGTTGGGAAAAGCGAGAATCCTAAAAAGAGTTTTGCGATAAACATTACTCCAAAAAATTCGCCCAAAGCTGCCGTTAAGGTTATTTTTGGATGCTGTAAGCACCAATCCATCAATCGTCCGTAAGTAGCTGAAATCAGTTTTTTCATCGCTCTAAGGATGAAATTTCCTTCTGGATTTTCGTGTTCTTTTAAAAGAACACTTGATAAAAATGGAACAATGGTTAATGCCACAAACATCGAAGCCAATACCGTAACGCTTACCGCCATCGGTAAACTTCGGATAAATTTTCCTGCGGCTTCGGGTAAATTGGCAACGGGTAAAAAGGCAAAAATCAACAAAACTGTACAGCCCACAACTGCCAAACTGATTTGTTTGGTGGCATCAATAGCGGCTTGTTTTCGGGAAATGCCCATCCGCATAAAACGCTCAATATTCTCCACCACCACAATGGAATCATCCACCAAAATTCCCAACGCCACAATCATTCCCACGATTGAAAGTTGATTAATTGTGAATCCTAATGCGTACAAAAGCGAAAGCCCAATCGCTAAAGAAAGTGGAATGGAAATCATCACCACCAAACTCGCCCGTGAACCCAATGGTAGTAAAGTGATGAGTACCAATAAGATAGCAATTCCAAAATCTTTGGCAAAACGAGCCAAACGCTTTTGAACTGATTCGGCTTGGTCGAAAACTTTTACTAAGTCAACCGATGGAGGAAGTGTCTTTTTGAACTCCTCAATGACTGGCTCAGTCTGTGATTTTACTTTGATGATATTTTGCCCAAATTTCTGACAAGCCGTTACAAAAACGCTTCGGTGTCCGTTCAAACGGGTTTGGTGCGTTTCGTCTTCATAATCGTATTTTACTTCGGCAATGTCTTTCAGATTGACAATTTTTGTTCCGTTGGTAAAGACAATCGTATTTTTTATTTCATCAAGATTTTTATAATTACCAGAAGTTTTGACGTTGAATTTTTTAGTAGCAAGATTGACTGAACCGCCTGGAATATTGACGCTTTCAGATTGAATAGCTCCTAAAACCCGATTCAAAGGAATTTTGTCTTGGGCTAATTTATCTAAATTGAGTTCTACCGAAATTTTACGTTTAGGAAAACCCCACGATTTGATGCTTTTCAGAGCGGATACTTTCTCCAAACGATTTTCTAAATCATCGGCATATTTTTCTAATTTGTTGTACGGTAAATTTTCCGAAACTAAGGCATATTGATAAATATTCACACCGTCGGGTTGGTAGCGTTCAATACGAATATCCAAAATATCAGCGGGTAATTCCTTCCTAACGGCGTTCATTTCACGCACAATTTCTTGATATTTTTCCTCTGGGTCAGACGAAAAATCGTATTCAACTTGGAAAACAGCCGCACCGTCCACGATGGTACTTCGCACCCTATCCATATTGTCCAAATCATTGAGTTTTTTCTCAACGACATCCGCTACGAGTTCTTCTACATCGTTGGGGGAAGCACCTGGATAAATGACGGTAACGCCAAATTGGGGCGAAGAAAATTCGGGGTCTTCGCCACGTGGCATATTAAGTAAGGAAAAAATTCCAATGGATAATATGCCCAAAAACACGACCAGCGTGAATTGATAGTTTTTTACTGAGAATTCAGAGATTTTCATATTTCGAGTACGAAGTATTTTGTATTAAGTTTTAAGAAAGGATTATGGGTTTTCGCC
>JAAFIU010000342.1 GCA_013298805.1 Cytophagales bacterium
CTTTTGTTTTTGTTTTTCAGAATGAAGTTCCGTCTGCACGACCTGATATGCCTGTGATACGCAATCGCTACAAATATGTCCGTCCATCCCTTCCATCAACAAAGGCACTTCACGCTGTGAACGCCCGCACAGGACGCAATATGGTTGTTGTTGTTGCTGTTTCATATTATTTAGCTTTCAGCCAAAAGCCTCAGCTATCAATTTTGATTTTTAAGTGTGCAAAATTAGTTAATTCTAAATGAAAAATGCTTACCTCTTTATCGAAAGAAGTAAGCATTTTAAAATCAATGAGAGATAAACGGAGTGAATGAATGGATATAACGTCTAAGTTATCACTCTTTCACTCAACCTTTTACTCAGTCACTATAACTATGCTCTTATCAAAACCTCATCAATCAAACCATATTCTTTGGCTTCGTCGGCACGCATCCAATAATCACGGTCTGAATCTGCTTCAATTTGTTCGAAGGTTTTTCCTGAGTGTTTGGCTAAGATTTCGTATAATTCTTGACGAATTTTTACAATTTCACGGGCTGTAATTTCAATATCACGAGACTGCCCTTGAGCTCCACCCGATGGTTGGTGAATCATAATTCTGGCGTGTTGCAAAGCCGAACGCTTACCTGCTGTACCACCTGCCAATAAAACTGCACCCATTGATGCTGCCAACGATGTACAAATGGTAGAAACGTCAGGGCGGATGTAGTGCATAGTATCATAAATTCCAAGACCTGCATATACAGAACCACCTGGAGAGTTAATGTACATCATAATGTCTTTTTTGGCATCCGTTGATTCCATGAAAAGCATTTGTGCTACAATGATATTTGCCATATAATCATCCACAGGAACACCCATGAAGATAATTCTATCCATGATTAAACGTGAAAATACATCAATCTGAGCAAAACGCATTGGACGTTCTTCGATGATATACTGAGTCATGTCTTCAATAAATGGGCGACTTGTACCTCCCATTTGATTCATGTATTGGTCAACAGCCAAGCCGTTCAATCCTCTGTGATGTACGGCGTATTTTCTGAATTCTTCTGAACTTAATTCTTTTGGAAACATATTTTAAATTAGATTTATATAATGTGATTTTGTAAGTCTAAAATTTACCTTTTTATAAATAACTTACTGACTACTCAAATAGTTCGAGTGAAAGAACTTGAAACTTATCTGAATGACATTTATGTTATCGAAAAAACTCTGACAGCAAAGATGCAAAAACTATGAAATAATTCTTGTCAGTTTTACAGAGAATTTATCAGAAAAAATAACTTTGTCTATTTTCTGAATGAAAAAATCATTTCAAGTGTCTGAAATTCAGTATATTATGAATTTTTTATTTAAAACATTAACTATCAAGAAATTATGGAAATTGGAGAAAAAATACGTTACGCCCGTCTCACAAAAGGCTATTCTCAGGAAAATATGGCTGATTTCTTGGGAATTTCAACCTCCGCTTACGGCGATATTGAACGCAATAAAACTGAATTGACCCTTAGTAGAGCCAAAAAATTAACCAATATTCTTAAAATGAGTATTTTGGAATTATTGGGCGAAGAGATTCAAACGCCTGAAATTTTACTGAATACTCCCAAAACTGACTTAGCATTACTCAGAGAAGAAACCGAAAAACTCAGAGCCGAAACAAATTATTGGCGTGAAAAATTTGAGCAACAAGTAACCATTGAGGCTTTTAAGATGATACAAAGTCAGTACCAAAGAGAGAAAATTGGTTTTCGTTAATGTACTACGGAAAAAAATCTCGTGATACAATCAATTAAAATAATTCTAATTTCAAAATTCTGATAGTCGATTGATTATCAGAATTTTAATTTTGATTTAATTATATTTGAGATAGTAATTTAGCCATTTCTTTTAACACATTGATTTTCAGATGAATAAGCTATTCCTAAATTTAGTTATGTTGAACAAACCCATGAAAAACTTTTTTTTCCTTACTTTGATTTATTCGCTTTTTCTGTCGTGTAGTGGTCCAAACCCAGAACCTGACGATGTTCCACTTCCTACTGCCAATGGTAAATTAGCCATTAAATTCACCGATAGTCGGCTGGAAACAAAAGCAGAAATGACGCTCTCAAATAATGATGTTTTGTCCATTTCTTTTAATATCAAAAAAGGAACGGATGGCTCTAAACCTGTTAAAATGGCTGTTTATATTACAGGAAATCCAGAAAAAGTAGGGACGTTATTATTGGACAATATTCATTTAAAAAATACGGACGAACAAACTCGAAGCATAGAAATAACGTTGCCCACCGTTGGCATAACCGTTTATCGAATTTTTTATGTAAGTATTACGGACGACAAAGGGAATCTAACACGTAAAGCAATTAATATTATTCCCTCTGCAACTGACCAATTTACGTCTTTTCCTAACATTACTTTGGGAGTACAAGCAAGTAGTACAAACTCTCGATTTTCATCAACAACTGGTGATGTTTATACTGCTTGTGACTTAGATTCTAATCTGAATTTTGTTGATATTTCTTACGCAACCATTGGTTCGCCTTTGGCTAAACCTACGCTTTTATCTAATCCAAGACGTGCTACTTTGGGCTTAGGAACAACTGCTACTGATAAAAATTGCTCGGGAATCATTACTACTGGAGGGACTTCTGTTTTTTATGCCCCTGTTAATATTAATATTGAATGGGTAAATGTGAGCGACTTTGTTTTAAACAGTTTAACGATTCCCTCCACCAATCAAGATTTGACCATTGAAACTGGCAAAATTTATATGTTTCAGCACACACGAACAACAAGGGATGGTAAATCAGTAGTACGCAAAGGACTTATCAAAATCAATTCAATATTAAATACAACGTCAACAAGCGGAGTTGCGATTCCTTTGGGATTGGTGAATTTTGATGTAAAAATTCAAAAATGAGGTATCAGAAAGTGCCTTTTTGTAATTGAAGCTGTTTAAACTTTTCTTTTTGGATTAAACTAAGTCTTTTAGAATAGCTTATTCTAAAATTTACTCAACGTAGCGATGCTATTCAGTTCCACTGGGGCTTCAAATTTTGAAAAAATCAATTCAAAAATACAATACTTTCACCTCAGAAACGAAAAGTTTAAACAGTTTCATTATTAATTCCATTTTTCGGAACTTATTTGATTATATTTTTCAGTAACTCATTACAAATTACTCATAACAAATTCTTTCCGCATTTTATAATGTTGAATTTCTCCAAAGAGTAAATATGAATCTTCAAAAATGACATAACCAATTGATTTGTAAAATCTTACAGCATTTTCTCTGGCATCAAGGACTATTTCTTTGATGCCTTTTTCTTGTGCGAATTCTTCCAAATATTTCATCAATAATTTACCAACTCCTTTCCCTTGCACATTGGGCGATACTGCTACGCAACGAACCTGACCTTGTGTGGGTGTATTGGTTTGCATACGTGCTACCCCTACAATTTGATTGGTATCTGTATCAACTATCATTACATGGTCGGCTTGGTCTTCGTCTTTTAGCACTTCACTACCTTTCAGTTGCCCCCAAGGTTCACGTAAAACCGTAAAACGAAGATTGTAATATTGCTCCCATTCTTGAGGAGTTGAAGGAGTTTTGACGATTAGCATATTTTTTGGGGAGAAAAGGAGACTGGGGAAAAGGGAAATAGGAGGTAAGCTGAAAAGAAGAAAAGGAGGAAAGAAGGTAGGAGTAATGGAGAGAAGAGAAAAATGAAAAATTATTTAGTCTTATTTTATCCCCCATTATTTCCTTTTCCCCTTCCTTCCATTACTCCTACCTTCTTTCCTCCTTTAGAGTTCTACAACTTCCGAAGAAACGCCTAATTCTAAAAACAAACGTTGCCAATAAGTTGAAATAGCTGGATTATTTTTCTTTCTTGAAGCCGTTGGTTCAAAAGGCTTGGCGATAAATATCTGAGCTAAACCGATATTGGGCAGTGACATTTTGAGTCCATCGGCATCTTCTCTTGCCCAGCCAACTGCGGCGGCATCATCAACGGGTGGATTGGTATGAAAATCTCTACGTCCTTGCGTTTTCATGCTTTCTACCATGTCCGACAGAAAATATGCTTTGACGGTATAGCCTTTGGCAATCGTTTTGTCTATCAGTGGCAATGCCGCCAAAATATCCGTATTATTTTTACTTGAAGATGTATTCTGAGAAGCTAATTGAGCAAAAACGATTTTCTTGAAAATACTACGTTCTTTGTCCATCGACATATTGTATTCCGTCGAAATCGCTTCTGAATCCGTCGAGCTTGCACCCTCTGCATCTCCTTTTTCAGTTCTGCTTGTTACTTCTGCTGCCTTGCCTTTGG
>JAAFIU010000233.1 GCA_013298805.1 Cytophagales bacterium
AATTGATGAAATGGAGGCTGTTAAGTTTGAGACTCTTCCAGAAGTAATTGATATAGAATGGGTGAAAAATGGCGTAGGACTTGACCCAACCTATTTTATGATTCAGAATTACGATAAAATGATTGACTTATGTTACAAAACATGGCAATATCATTTTGAATTCTTAAATTTAGGTTACGCCGCTTATCTTGATTTCTTCGGTTTTTGTAAAGAAACATTCCCTGGAATACCCGATTTGTCCATCGCTAAAATGGTACAAGGGGTAGAAGTTGATTTATTCCGTCCTGATGAAGAGTTACGTATTTTGTCCAAATTAGCCCTTGAATTACAGGTTAATAGCATCATTACAGAAAATACGATTGATGCTGCATTGGCATTATTAGGCGAATCAGAAGCAGGAAAAACATGGATTGCTGCTTGGGAAAAAGCGAAATATCCTTGGTTTAATTTTACCACAGGAAACGGTTTTTATTCAACCGATAAATACTGGATAGAACACCTTGAAATCCCTTTTGGCTACATACAAGATTATGTGGTGCGATTGGTAAAAGGAGATACAATTGACCGCCCAACAGAAGCTATTGCGGCTGAAAGAGAGCGTATTACTGAAGAATACCGTGATTCTATTTCAAGTGAGGAAGCTCAGGCTGCTTTTGATGGCAAATTGGGCTTGGCACGGGTTGTATTTCCGTATGTAGAAAACCATAATTTCTATATTGAACACTGGGCAATGTGCGTATTCTGGCGTAAAATGCGTGAATTAGCCAGCGTATTTGTAGAAGCGGGCTTCTTTGCTGACCTCAACGATATGTTCTATTTCCGTCGTGAAGAAATCCATCAATTACTGTTCGATTATGGGCGTGGTTGGGCAATGGGAGTACCTTCTATTGGACCAGATTATTTGCCAACGGAGGTTGCTCGTCGTAAAAAAATCATTAATGCCCTATCAACAGCCGCCCCAAAACCTGCCTTTAACGAACCGCCAGCAGTGGTTACGGAGCCGTTTACGATTATGCTTTGGGGTATTACAACCGAGAGCGTACAGGGTTGGTTGAGCAGTGGCGAAACTACCAATCAATTGAAGGGAATGGCTGCTTCGGCAGGTAGAGTAGAAGGTATTGCAAGAGTAATTACCAGTCCTGATGAATTAGGGTTATTACAACAAGGTGAAATTTTAGTGACCCGAGTAACTGCTCCAAGTTGGGCTCCTGTATTTGGTAAAATCAAAGCAACCGTTACCGATATTGGAGGTATGATGTCGCACGCTGCCATTGTTTGTCGTGAGTATGGTTTACCTGCGGTAACAGGTACAGGTTCTGCAAGTACGACTATCAAAACGGGTGACTTAATTCGTGTTGATGGTTCAACAGGGGAAGTTTTCATTTTAGAAACTGTATAGTTAATTTATTCTAATACGGATTTTAAAGAGATTGTGTAATTGAGTCTCAACAGTCGTCGTCGTTCAAAACGACGGCGACTGTAAAACACGCATTCAGTCTTTCATAATGTATCAACACGTGTACGCATCGAGCAAAGCACATAATCGCTAAATACTATGACCCAATATCAAGAGATTTTTAAAGCAGCCGAAAAGTATATGCGAGTGCGTAAGAACGATGTGCATATTCCACTTTCATTTGCTTATGCTTTGCGACTTATTGAAAAATATCCTGCTGCAAATGCTGATTTAGCCGCTGCTGGAATCATTTTACACGACATCGGTTGGTATTCGATTGATGAAGATGATATTTTTAAAAAAGGATTTCAGTCAGAAAATTTCATGCAAAGTGATGTACGCTATTTGCACGAATCAGAGGGTGTTAGACTTTCTGTAGAAGTGTTGTCAAGCCTAAATTATCCCGCTGAATTTATCGAAAAAGTAGGCATCATAATCGACGGACACGATACACGTGCCTTTGCAAAATCCTTAGAAGATGAAATTGTCAGGGATGCCGATAAACTTTGGCGTTTTTCGGTTACAGGCGTAAGTATCGCTTGTGATTGGTTTAAACAAACGCCTTCTCGCTACTGTAATCGTTTGGAAACAGACATTATTCCTCAATTGCATTTACCAGAATCTATTGAAATGGCAAAAGCAGACCTTGCCCAAACACGAAAAGCGTTGTTGTGTGACGTGCTTTAATTTATGGAGAATTTTATCAATGGAACATGGGTAAAACCTCATTCCAATCAATATGCCGATGTCTTCAATCCTTGTAGTGGAGAAGTTATCGAAACCTTTGCTTGCAGTAATTTACAAGACGTAAATGATGCATTAAGTGCTGCCAATCAGGCTTTTAAGTCTTGGAAGAAAATGCCTGTTGCTCAACGAGCGGTTTTGCAACATAAGGCAGCCAACCTGATGCGTCAATATGCCGAACGCTTAGCCAATACCATAGCCAATGAATTGGGCAGACCGATTGCTGGTTGTTTAACCGAAATTAGTAGAAGTGCTGACTTGCTGGATTTTTATGCCGAAGAAGGACTCCGTATGAAAGGCGAAATTCCCTTGCATAATTTAGAAGGGGAAAAAGCCTTAATCATTCGTGAAGCCATTGGAGTAGTGGTTGCCATTACGCCTTTTAATTATCCTATTACCTTGTTGGTAATGAAGTTGGGAGCCGCCTTAATGGCAGGTTGTACGGTGGTAGCAAAACCTTCAGAAGATACCCCTATTTCGACCTTGATGCTGGCGGATTTTTTTGCAGAAGCAGGTTATCCTTCGGGTGTTTTTAACGTGCTAACAGGTTGGGGTGCTGAAATCGGGAATGCCCTTATTGAACATCCAATTACGGCAAAAATTGCTTTTACGGGTGGTACAAGCACAGGCAAACGAATTGGGGCAACCGCTGCCATGCACAACAAGCGAGTAACCTTAGAGTTAGGAGGACAGTCGCCCGCCATTGTTTGTGAAGATGCCAATATAACCACTGCCGCAACTGCCATCGTTCGTCATGCTTTTGCTAACAGTGGACAGTTTTGTTATCGGGTCAATCGGGTATATGTTCATGAAACTCAGTATCAAGCCTTTTTAGAGAAAGCCATCGAATTAACCCAAAAATTAAGGATTGGAAATCCCTTTTCAAATGCTGATATGGGACCCATGGTTAATCAAAAAATCTATCAAAATAGCGAGGTTCAAGTATTGGATGCAATCGAAAAAGGAGCAACGATTAAAACGGGAGGAAAGCGATTGCGTGGAGAGGAGTTCGATAAAGGCTGGTTTTTTCCACCAACAATTATTGCAGACACGAATCACTCCATGAAAATTATGACCGAAGAAACCTTTGGACCTGTGGTTGGTATTATGCCCTTTAAGACCAACGAAGAAGCTATTGCCTTAGCCAATGATTCAGAATATGGTTTGGCAGCGTATGTTTTTTCGGAACAGTTAGGAACAGGCTTACGAATGGCTGAGGTCTTAGAAGCGGGTTCTGTTTGGATTAACAACATTAGTCGTTCGTATCACGATGTTCCTTTTGGCGGTGTTAAACAAAGCGGTATTGGACGAGAAAAAGGACATTATGGTATTGAAGCATATACCGAATTAAAAACTATTTACATGAATTACTAATCATCAACAAACAAATTTATTATAGTGAATTCTTCGTCAAAATAAGGTGAAATTATGATTTTCAGAGAACAAGATTTAGCCCTTTGGGAAGTAGCCAAAGTACACCTAAATGTCAGAAATAACGATGAACATACGCAGTTTTCTTATTATTTGGCAAAAGAGCTGTGTCAGTTTTATCCCGATGCTGACATAGAGGTGGTACTGCCTGCGATTATTTTTCACGATACAGGTTGGTCGAAAATTCCCAAAGAAAAAATATTACACGCTTTTGGCCCTAATAATAAATATCCAGAACTCACTCGTCAGCATGAATTAGAAAGTGTAGCCATCGCTCAAGATGCTTTGGTTAAATTAGGTTTTTCAAACGAGCAAATTACCGCTATTGTAGCCCTGATTGATGGACACGATACCACTAAAAATAGCCGCTCTTTAAACGACGCTATTCACAAAGATGCTGACAAACTTTGGCGATACACCCCACACGGAAATAAAATTATTGGGGAGTGGTTTGAGATTAGTCAAGACGAAGTATTAACCATTTTAGAGGATTTTGTGTTACCAACATTTTTGACTGACGAAGGGAAGCGACTATCTAACATGATGTTAGAAATCGCCAAAATAAACCAGCAGTTTTAATTCAGACTTATGTTCAATTTAACAGATAAAGTTGTCGTCATAACAGGGGCAGCAGGAGGTTTAGGAAAAGCATTTGCATTGGCATTTGCAGAACAAGGGGCTAAAGTTGCCGTTTGTGACAAAAACATACAAGGGGCAATTGAAACTGCCAACGAAATCAAAGGGGCAATTGCCATTGAAGTAGATGTTGCCAACGAGCAATCAACGCAAGCGATGGCTCAACAAGTGATGGATGCTTTTGGTCGCATTGATGTCCTTATCAACAATGCAGCTATTTATGCCACAATTCAGCGAAAGCCATTTTTTGAAATCACCGAAGCCGAATGGGATTTGGTAATGAATGTCAATTTAAAAGGCGTTTGGATGGTTTCAAAAGCAATTTTTCCTTTTATGAAAAACATTGGCTCAGGAAAAATTATCAATATTTCTTCTGCTACCGTTATGAGTGGATCGCCTAATTGGTCGCATTACGTGGCATCCAAAGGAGGTGTAATTGGTTTTACTCGTTCGATGGCAAAGGAATTAGGAGATTTTCAAATCAATGTTAATACCATTGCCCCAGGGTTTACCCTCACAGAAGCCAGTTTATCTTTAATGGAAAATGCCAATAAATACGGAGTGGACCGTGGTGCAATTAAACGCTCTTCCTCGGCAGAAGATATTGTAGGAACAGCTCTTTATTTGGCTTCTTCTGCTTCCGACTTTGTGACAGGTCAGACCATCGTGGTAGATGGAGGAAAA
Source organism: Cytophagales bacterium (assembly GCA_013298805.1). Taxonomy (GTDB): domain Bacteria; phylum Bacteroidota; class Bacteroidia; order Cytophagales; family Spirosomataceae; genus Arcicella. Next base: position 4,952 of record JAAFIU010000233.1, read on the forward strand.
CAATTTATTTAAGTTACAAAACCATTCTCACATCCCAATTTATTTTGTAAACAAAGAGATTTAAAACATTTAAATAGAATAACTTATGCCAATAATCACCTATATCCAAAACGACGGAACCGAACATCAGGTATCCTTACCAATGGGAGCAACCTTAATGGAGGGTGCAGTCCAAAATGACGTAAAAGGCATTGTTGCCGAATGCGGGGGCTCATGTATGTGTGCAACCTGCCATGTGTATATCGACGAACAGTTTTTGGATTTATTACCCGAAATGGAAGAGGAAGAAGCTGAAATGTTAGAGGGTGCTTCTGCCGAAATAAAGCCCAATAGTCGCTTGGGTTGTCAAGTACGAGTTTCTCCAAAATTAGATGGTATCATCGTCAGAATTCCCGAAAAACAATGAGTAAAAAGGTGGTCATTATTGGAGCAGGACATGGAGGAATACAAGTCGTAGCTTCTTTACGAGAAGAGGGTTTTGAGGGAGAAATCGTACTGATTGCTTCTGAAAAAGAAATGCCTTATCAGAAACCACCCCTTTCAAAAGGTTATTTGCAAGGGAAGCAATCGGAAGAGTCCATTCTATTTCGTTCGGCTAATTACTACGAAAATAATAATATTAGCTTACGACTTGGAGAACAAATTGTTAAAGTGAATATTGCTGAAAATCAGGTAATTACAGATTCTGGAGAAGTGATTTCTTATACCCATTTGATTTTAGCGACTGGAGCAAACAACCGAAAACTGACATCTGATGGGGTAGAAATTCCGAATATTTTCTATCTACGCACTTTAACAGATGCCCAAATCATTGCCCAAAAACTCGAAAATAGTCAGTCTGTTGCTATCATCGGAGGGGGATTTATTGGCTTAGAATTAGCCGCTTTAGCTTCCGAAAAAGGGAAAAAAGTAACGGTTATTGAATCTCAAACTCGGTTAATGGAGCGAGTTTTACCTGCGGTTATTTCAACAGTTTTTCAGCAAACACACGAACAACATGGCGTTCAAATTTGCTTAAATTCACACATTGAACAAATCACCGAAGAGGGTATTCAGACGAAAGAAGGCTTTATTCAAGCAGACTTAATTTTGGCAGGTATTGGCGTTATTCCTGCAAGCTCTTTGGCAGAAGAAGCAGGTATAATTTGCGAGAATGGCGTGGTCGTAAATGAGTTTCAGCAAACTTCGGTTACTAATATTTATGCCGTTGGTGACTGTGCCAATCATTATAATGTTTTTGCAGGGAAAAATATACGTTTAGAATCTGTCCAAAATGCCGTTGATCAAGCAAAAGTAGCGGTGAGTCATATCCTTGAAAAACCACAAGCCTATCGTGCTGTTCCGTGGTTTTGGACAAATCAATATCATCTAAAACTTCAAATGGTTGGTATTTCGGTAGGGTTTGATGAATATGTAGTGAGAGGAGAAAGCGGAAGCGATAAATTTTCCGTTTACTATTTTAAAAATAAGCAATTGATAGCGGTCGATTCCTTAAATCGTGCCGCTGACCACTTAAATGCTCGCAAGTTAATTACAGCAGGTATTAGCCCGACCAAAGGACAAATAGAAGATTTATCATTCAATTTGAATAATTGTTTATGAAACTGATAAGATATAAGTAAAGTTTGGTAAATGTGTGTTAGTAATTGATATATCTATTTTGGGATAAGCTATGCAATATTTCATGCAAGTTTCTGAATAATAGGTGCTTATGTAGTTCTGGGTGGTTCATAAGTCTTACAATTTCTTTAATAATCTAACTCTCAAATAATTGAGAATTTCAACATTCTTCCAGTTATTTTGCCATTTGGCTTAATATTTGTTTTAGTCTTTTTGGTTACTCTGAAAGTTCCATTTAGATGAAAAAAATATATATCCTTCTTTTGCTTTTACTATTTTATAATAGACTCCATGCCACTATTTACAATATTGGGGCAGACCAAACTTACACCTCCCTCAATGCTTTTCATGCTGCTGTTGGTTGGCATAAT
>JAAFIU010000021.1 GCA_013298805.1 Cytophagales bacterium
ACGACCTAATGCTAATTCTCCTTGTTGTGTTGCATAACCTTCGCAAAGTGCTTGTCCTTTATAAACACGCTGTCCTTTACGAACGATTGGCTTCAAGTTGATAGTTGTATCTTGGTTGGTACGACGAAATTTAATCATTTTGTATTCCTTCGTATCTCCTTCAAAACTTACTAAATACTCTTCTGGAGACATATCATATTTTACAATGATTTTGATAGAGTCCACGTATTCAATAACACCATCTGCTTCTGCTACAACTAATGTACGAGAGTCAAGAGCAACACTTGCTTCCAAACCAGTACCCACAATTGGAGCTTCTGGACGTAACAATGGTACTGCTTGACGTTGCATATTGGATCCCATCAAGGCACGGTTGGCATCATCATGTTCCAAGAAAGGAATCAATGAAGCCGCTACCGATACAATTTGGTTAGGAGCAATATCCATTAATTGAGCATTATTTGGGTCAACCAATGGGAAGTCACCTTCAAAACGGGCTTTTACAAGATTAGATTCAAAAACGCCTTGTTCATTGTAACGAGCACTTGCCTGTACAATGTTCTTTCCGTCTTCTTCTTCTGCTGTCAAATAAGTAATTTCTTCAACTTTGATTTTTCCGTCTTCAATAGTACGATAAGGCGTTTCGATAAAGCCCATCGAGTTAATTTTGGCGTGAACACAAAGTGATGAAATCAAACCAATATTTGGTCCCTCTGGCGTTTCAATCGTACACAAACGACCGTAGTGCGTATAGTGAACGTCACGAACCTCAAAACCTGCACGCTCACGAGAAAGACCACCAGGCCCAAGTGCCGAAAGACGACGCTTGTGCGTAATCTCTGCCAATGGGTTTGTTTGATCCATGAACTGAGATAACTGGTTTGTTCCAAAGAATGAGTTAATTACCGACGATAATGTACGTGCATTAATCAAATCAACTGGTTTGAAGTCTTCGTTATCACGAACGTTCATACGTTCTTTGATAGTACGAGCCATACGAGCCAAACCAACACCAAACTGAGCGTATAATTGTTCACCAACTGTACGAACACGACGGTTAGACAAGTGGTCAATATCATCGACTACGGCTTTCGAGTTGATAAGTCCGATTAAGTATTTAACGATTGAGATAATATCTGATTTCGTTAAAACCTTTGTTTCCATCGGAATATCATGACCTAACTTCTTGTTGATTCTATAACGACCAACTTCACCTAAGTCATAACGTTTGTCAGAGAAGAACAAGTTTTGGATAATATCACGGGCAGTTTGCTCATCGGGTGCTTCTGTATTACGCAACTGACGGTAAATTTGCTCAACGGCTTCTTTCTCTGAGTTCGATGAATCTTTTTGTAACGTATTATAAATGATGTTATAGTCATTCACATTCATATCTTCTTTGTGAAGAATGATTGTGTCTAAACCTGCATCAAGAATTGTCTCAATATCGTCAGAAGAGATAGTTGAGTCACGTTCCATCAATACCTCGTTACGGTCGATAGAAACGACTTCACCTGTATCTTCATCTACAAAATCTTCTTGCCAAGTTCTTAAAACCCTTGCCGCCAAACGACGACCAACGGCTTTTTTCAAGTTCGCTTGGTCTGCTTTAATTTCTTCTGAAAGACCGAACAAATCCAAAATGTCTTTGTCAGAACCATAACCGATAGCACGCAAAAGCGTTGTTACTGGAAACTTTTTCTTACGGTCAATGTAAGCGTACATTACGCTGTTTACGTCCGTAGCAAATTCAATCCAAGAACCTTTGAATGGAATGATACGAGCTGAATACAATTTTGTTCCGTTCGTGTGGCGACTTTGTGAGAAGAACACCCCTGGAGAACGGTGTAATTGAGATACAATAACACGTTCAGCTCCGTTGATTACGAATGAACCACGCTCGGTCATGTATGGAATATTTCCTAAGAATACTTCCTGCTCGATGGTCTCGAAATCTTCGTTGTCAGTATCGTTGCAGATAAGACGTAACTTCGCTTTTAAAGGCACTGAGTACGTCAAACCACGGTCGATACACTCATCAACTGAGTATTTCGGAGGGTCAACTGAATAATCAATAAAGTGAAGGACGAAGTTTTCACGAGAGTCCGCAATGGGAAAATTCTCAGCAAATACTTTGAAAAGACCTTCATCGGTACGATTTTCGGCTGCGGTTTCCAACTGGAAGAAATCCTGAAACGACTTCACCTGAATATCCAAGAAGTCTGGGTATTCGAGTAAGTTTTTGACTTTGGCAAAACTAATTCTGCCTGTTTTTGTCATCTGTGTCAAGGCTTTTTACTGTTTTGAAGTTACTTCAATGATAGAATAGCAGAATGGAAGAATAGTATTAATATTCAATCATTTACTCAATCATTCATTGAAAAATGGGGGCAAAACGCCCGAAAAAATGGAGCCTCGTAGAAGTGAGTATCTCGCTTCCCTTTGCTTCTTTCCTACGAAAAAAAGAGGTGTTTCAGAAACGATTACTTTTTATAAACTGATTTGTCTATGAAAACGTTGCAAATCAGCCTGCAAAATTACAATAATTTTATTGATTATCAAGGGTTTGTGAAATATTTTAAAAATAATTTACCCTCCCCACCAGAATTATAAGAGCAATCATTAGGTCATATCGTAATACACAACTATCGCTTGATATGTTATTCTCTAACTCGAAATCAAAGAAGGTTGTTTTGGTAGAAATAATTGAAAGAGGGTTTAACCCATCAATACAATACTTTAACATTGACATTTCAATAAAAAATTATATTTTTGACTTTTCAACTAACCCACCCATCCTTCCCATGTTTTCCCAAAAAATTACCACAGCATTATTTTTAATATTATGTATAGCTTGCATCACATACACGAGCAAGGCTACACAAAGTCAGAATGTATTAACAACATATTCTTTAACCTCTTTCGACGATGATGCCATCAATGAAAGAGGATTGTTGAAGTCCGTTGAAGATTCTGGTTATCCAATGGCAACGCTCACGATAGAATTTCCAGAACGAAATTTTACGGAACATTTTATCATTAATTTGGAAGCTGTAAAAGGCGTAACGATGAATAACCTCAATAAATGGGTTGGTAAATACGTAACGTTCAGTTACACCAGCGATTTTGCTAATACTTTGATGGACTTACGAGTAAATGGAAAATCTATTTTTAACGATAACCCCATCGAGATTACGGCAGAAACGAAGAAGATTACAGGAATTTTAAAAGGGGCAAAAGCAGAAACGTCGGGCGATTTACCCGATAAAATCAGCATTGTTTCAAAAGACAATAACCTTACATTTGACTTCTTTATTACCCAAGAAGTTGTTAGTGTAAACGGTAAAAGAGTAACGGGACTTTATGAAGAACGAGTAGAAAATACGATTAAATCCATTAAGCTGTCTCGTTAAAATGATTCAAGTGGTTGTTTTTAAGTTGATTTTTAGATATTTTTCTTTCTAAACTATTAATTTTCAATCATTTCTCTTAATTTTGCAGTCCCAAAATCGAAGCAAATGGTACTTTCGATTTTGGTTTCAAATTAACGTACCAATGCAATGAATCAAAAAATTAGAATTAAATTGAAGTCATTTGACCACACTTTGGTGGACAAATCGGCTGAGAAAATCGTTAAGGCGGTTAAAGCTACGGGTGCTGTTGTTTCGGGTCCTATTCCGTTACCAACTAAAATTGAAAAATTCACAGTTTTGCGTTCTCCACACGTTAACAAAAAAGCTCGTGAACAATTCCAATTATGTACTTACAAGCGTTTAATTGACATTTTCTCATCATCTCCAAAAACAGTTGATGCGTTAATGAAATTAGAATTGCCTTCAGGTGTTGATGTTGAAATCAAAGTGTAATTTACCTTGATTAGACGTTAAAACGGAAAAAGGTAGAAAGGAGACAGTAAACAAATTACTTGACCCTTTCTACCTTTTTTCCTTTTACTATTTACTTCTCCCTCCTCCATTCCTCCTTTCTCCTCTACCTCATCTTGTACGCTGGGTGATTTCTCATATATTCATCAAAAGAAAATTTCCCCGAACCCAATATCCAAAAAAGAATTAACAAACCTAAAACTATTAACGATAACCAAAGCTCTGAATTAACCGCTGTAAAACCATTACGTATGTTGGTAAAGAAAACAGCAACAAACAAAATCGGTACTTGAAAAGCCGAAGCCAGTCGAGTCAGACAACCAAGCGTAATCAATAAACCACCAATTAAGTGGGCAAAAGCCACATAATGTACTGCCACAAAACTCCATGCGTTAAAATGCAAACCTTCGGTAAGAGCCGATAATTGAGAAGTATCCCCAATAAAACTCATTCCTTTAAAAAACAGTAAAAGCCCTAATCCAATTCTTACGATGTCAAGCCAAGCTGGATGATGTGCGTCACCCCAATGTTCAATGCGTTCGATTGCTGTCATAGTAGTAATACGTTGAGTTAAATTTTAGATTGAATTTAATGATAAAATACTACATTTCCAATCAAAAATTGTACTTTTTTGCGAAATCAAATATTTATAAAAATAGTAATCTATCCGACAATTCACTAATTGCAAATCCACCAATTTTGTCATGTTAACTAATCAGAACAACATGAAAACTTTATTAAATCTCACCGTCTTGATGTTATTTACTTGTACAGGTTTTAGTCAGGACATCAATTTTCGTAAAAAGGAATTTTTATTAGAAAAAGGAATTGCCATCAGTGGTTATGACCCCACAAGTTATTTCTCAGGAAAGCCTCAAAAAGGTAAAAAAGAATTTTCTTACACGCAGGAAGGAGTCGTTTATCAATTTGAGAATGCTAATAATTTACAGACATTCAAGAAAAATCCTGCTAAATACGAGCCTCAATATGGTGGATGGTGTGCCTACGCAATGGGTTCAAAAGGCGAAAAAGTGGAGGTTGACCCCGAAACTTTTAAAATCTTAAATGGTAAACTTTATCTATTTTATCACACATTTTTCAGTAATACGCTCACCGATTGGAACAAAGACGAAAACGCTTTTAAGTCAAAAGCTGATGTTAGTTGGAATAAATTTATCAGACGATGAAAACACAACAAACTTATATTTCGTGGACTGCACAAATAATAGCAGCCATTATTTTAGCCCAAACACTTTTCTTTAAGTTTACGGGAGCTGCCGAAAGCGTAGCACTTTTTACTAAATTGGGCGTTGAGCCATTCGGAAGATACGGGGCGGGCGTAATGGAATTGATAACAGTCATCTTACTTCTTAATGCTCGTTTAGCATGGTTGGGAGCAATATTAGGAATTGGTACAATGTCAGGGGCAATTTTGGCTCATTTAACCGTCTTGGGAATTGAAAGTGCAAACGACGGCGGATATTTATTTTTCTTGGCTTTAATAACCTTAACTTGTTGCTTAACGGTGGCTTACATTCGTAAAAGTGATATATTAGCTAAATTTTATTTTTTGACCTAAAATGCAAGAAGAAGCAAAATATTGGTATCTCCACGACCATCAATTATTCTCGGTTTTGACCAGAGAAGAAAACCGTGCTTTGTGCTTGATTCCTAATTTCAAAACCGTCAGAAAAAATGAAATTGTCTATTTTTCGCACGATGATGAACAACGTCTTTATACGATAAAAAGTGGAACACTCAAAATCGTGAGAGTTGATGCCGATGGTAACGAAACGGTGAAGGAAGTGCTAAGGTCGGGAGATTTATTTGGGCAATACACTTTTGATGAAATGGAAGACGAAAACCAAGACGAATACGCCGTGGCGGTTTCGGAAAAAGTGGTAATTTGTAGTTTTAAAATGAATGATTTTGAGGAAATATTGAATCGAAATCCACAATTGGCAGTTCGATATACCAAATTAGTAGGTTTCAGAATCAAGCGAATTACCAATAGTTACACCAATTTGATGTTTAAAGATGTGAAAACTCGCTTTGCTTTATTTCTGAAAGATTGGGCAATGAAAGAAGGAAGTGGAAAGGAAAAGGACATAATTATTAAAAATTATTTAACGCATAACGACATCGCTGGCTTGATTTGTAGCACTCGCCAAACCGTTACATTATTATTCAATGAATTGAAAAATGCAGGATTAATTGATTACACTCGCAGTGAAATTATTGTGCATGATGTGGCAAAATTAAGGTAACGCAAACTTCAGTCTGTGTTACCTTAATAAATTTACTAATTGCAAAATAGCTAAACCGATAAAAATACCCCCAATCAATTTATTCAAACGATTATCGGTTACATATTGAAATATCAAATCTCGCTTTCGGTCGGCAATAAATGCGTAAGTATAAACCAGTAAAAATGTTCCCGTTCCAGCTCCCAAAACGAAGTATACTTTTTCTAAATTAGTATCAATTTTCAAGAAATCATATTTTTGATAACTCAACAAAATGACTACCCAAAATGGCAATAAAGCTGGATTGAAAAGAGAAAGTGAAATACCTTTTAAAAAGGAAAGAAAACGATTATTTAGAGAAATTTCTTGATACTTTACCTCGGGTGTTTTCTGGAAAAAAGTAACCGTCCCAACGATGAACAATAAGGCAATTATTCCCCTTTGCATCCAATACGCCACCATTGGATATTTATCAAAAATCATGACACCTTCAATGGCTAAATAAGCGTAGGTGCTTTCACATAAAACCCCGCCCAAAGCGACCCAAAGGGCAATTTTAATGTTTTTCTGGAGTGTTGTATGAGCCACAAAGACACTCAATGGCCCAGGGGGAATTGTGGCGATGTAACTGATAATTGCAGTAATGAAGTAAACGATAATTGTTTTCAAGAAGAGTCGAGTTTCAGCAAGCAAGATAGGGATTATTTCTCAATAAAACGTTACTTACTTTTCATCATATAGCCCATTCCCACCACGGTATGAATGAGTTTATTCGGGAAGTTTTTATCCACTTTATTCCTCAGATAATTAATGTAAACTTCCACAAAATTAGTTCCTGTATCAAAGTTAATATCCCACACTTTTTCGGCAATATCAACTTTTGAAACCACCCTTCCCCGATTCCTCATCAAATATTCTAAAAGGCTAAATTCTCGGGCAGTCAAATCAATGGCATTCCCTCCACGACGAGCTACTTTTTCGTTTAAATCCAATTCTAAATCGGACACTTGGAGCTTTTCTACGGGCATTTGAATATCTTCGGTTCGTTTCAGAAGTGCTTTTACTCGCACCAATAATTCCATAAAATCGAAGGGTTTTACCATATAATCATCCGTTCCAACTTCAAAACCTGAAAGTTTATCCGCCACCGTACCGAGAGCGGTAAGCATCAAAATTGGAATGCGAGTATTTTGTTCCCGAACGAATTTACATACATCCAAACCACTCATATCGGGCAAGTTCAAGTCCAGAATAATGAGGTCAAACGGTTCTTCTACAAAATACTTTTTCGCTTCTTCGCCATCAGCGGCAATAGTTGCTTCAAAAGATTGTGTTTGTAAGCCTTTTTTAATAAAGGTTGCCACTTTCAACTCGTCTTCTACGACTAAAATATGCTTGTTATTTGTCATTTTCTTTATTAATGAGAGCGATGGGCGTGGTTTTTATAATTCCACCCATACCAATTAAATTCAAATACTACTGCTTGTTTTTTTTGTGTATTCGGATTAGGTAACATATACCCTAAGCACAGTTGTACTTGATTACTGAGGTTATACATAATTCCTGGGACTACTACTGCCGACTCGTTATTACCAGAAATAAAATCACCCATGAAGTACCATTTATTGGTCAATTCCCATTCATAACCTATCTGTATGCCAGCGGTATTTCCTGCACCAACGTATTGATTATTTGTAAAATATGGGCCAATCAATAACTTACGCCCTGCCTGAACTTGGTAACTCACTAAACCATAGTGCAGGTAAGCAGGATGGATATTCTCTTTTTTATCGGTAAGATTTACGCCCGACTGTGTTCCTATATTAACCGACCATTTTCCACCTATTAAAAATTGCTTTTGTAAAGTTGCCATCAATGTTGGTGACAGAGATTGCCCTTGGCTAAAATCACTATTGTAAATATATTGCCAAGATGGCTTAAAATATGCACCTGTGCCAACTAAATTCATCCCAACGTCCCATCCCTTGCCCAAACCGTAAACAAAATGCCCTTTTGACTCAAATTTATCCTGATAAATATTAATTTGATGTTGATAAAAAAGCTTTCCTTTGGGTGTAATATCCCCCGAAGGAATATTAAAAAGATTTTGTTGTGCCTTAGAAGCTGTGCCTATAACAACAATAAATAAAAAGGTAATAACTATAAATTTCATTAGTTCTGATTTTCAGCAAAATGAGAAAAAGTATTGAGGGCTTTATTCATCAAGATTACGGAGGGCTGTTTTTTTTACTAAACTTTTCTCTGCACCAAGCCATCAAATATTTAAAATCACGTTTTGATGCGTTGCGAAGTGCTTTTCTCAATTCTTTTCTAAAAATCTTTGGCTCAAAACTAACTTTTTCCAAAATCATTTTGGCATATTCTATTGGGGTCATTCTCTGAGTGGTACGCATAAAATTACTTAGTTATTGGGCATTTTGTAGTTTACTCTTTTCAGATTATTGCCCTTATTCTCAATTTTCAAAACATTTTCAACCTGCTTTGATGCTACTTTTTTATAATCCCTGATGGTCTCATCTCTCAACACCCGAATACCTATGTTCGTATCTATCTTGGCAACCAAGATAGCCTTATTAGAATGTTTATAATTATGAATGCTGTAACTCGGGTCGTTGAGAGGTATTACTTGCGAGAACAAACTCATATTAATGATGCTGACGAATACAATAACTGTTTCCATAGATTTATCATTTAAAAGATGTTCAATAATCATGAACGCTTATTGAATGGAACAAAGCTATAGCTGTAAGATTAACGCCGTATTAAAGGGAAATTAGAATGTAATTAGAGTTTTTTGTTTGGGGGAAGATAAGATGAGTAAATTAGGTTTAGAGGTTAGGTCAATTATTTGTACATAAAATTACGATTTGGGGATTTTTAAAGTAAACACAGTCCCTTCTTTTTCGGAAGATTTTACAGCAATATCACCATGATGAAGTTTTACGATTTTTTGGGTTAACGAAAGTCCAACGCCATGACCTTTGATATTTCTGGAGTTTGACCCACGTCGGAATGGCTCAAAAATTAACCCTAATTCTTCTTGAGGAATCACCGCTCCATCGTTGTGGAATGACAAAATAAGTTCCTTGTATGTGATTTGGAATCTAATATCCACCCGATTTTTGGTCGAAAATTTCACCCCGTTTTCCATCAAATTTAATAGAACGGTATAAAGTAATGCCTCGTTAGCTTTTACCTCGGGCAATAGGTCAGGGTTTTCATCGAGTTCTGTAACAATTTGATAATGAGGATTTTTTTTCAATAAAACCTCCCGAACCTGCCAAACTAACTCGGCAACATTGACTAATGAAAACTTGATTTGAGTATCGTCAGAATCAATACTGGTCATTTCTAAAAGATTGTTAGTCAACCTATTAAGCTGTTGAACATCTTCTAAAACGGACTGAATCATCATTTTAAGTTCCTGCGGATTATCTTTTGCCAAAAGTGACACCTGAATTTGTCCCGTGATGGCAGTCAAAGGCGTGCGTAATTCATGCGAGGCGTGTGAAACAAATGAACGTTGCAGTTTAAAGGCTTTTTCGAGCCGACTCAACATTTGATTGAAACGTTGAGCCAATTGTGCAATCTCATCCGTTCCATTCCCTTCATCGAGTCGTGAATTGAGTTGAGATGCCCCAATTCTATCTACACTTTTAATAATATTTTGAATGGGTCTGAGCGACCTTCCCGCAAAAAACCAACCTGCATAACTCACAATTAAAAGCATTAATAAGCCTCCAAATGCTAACATAAGCCCTAAGTTTCGCTGTTCACTCAATCCATATTTATCTAAAGCAGAAGCCACAATGACTAATTCTTCTTTTCCATTATTAAAAACTATTCCTAAAACTTCTCGGTCTTTTTCACGGAAAAAAAGCTCTTTTTCTTGTCGAATTTGTACAAGAGTAGCTAATAGAATCGTCAAATAATCCGTTCCACTTTCATACACAATTTGATTATTACGGTTGTAAATAACGATTTCTTCTTGTGTCAAGACCGTCATTTGGTTTTTGTCTAACAGTTTTAACAAATCGGGACTAATTTCATCTTTACCAAATAGTATTTCTGCAGAGGTGCGAGCTTCTTCCCGAAGACGATTCTTGAATTCACTTTCACGGTGAAATTCACTTTCGAGATAAATAACAAGACAAAAAATCAACAACAATGTAGAAACAATGCCTAAGAAAAGGAGCGTTATTCGGGTACGGATGGTCATAATGTAAATTTACGAGAAAGCAGAAACGTTTTTGGACATTATCACATTAGATTTTCTTTAGATTTTTTTTCTTCCTTATCTTTGTCGCTTAACCAAAAAATACAAAAAATGTCAAGACAAAATATACTTACAGGTTCGCCTTGGGAAGACAAAATGGGCTATTGCCGTGCCGTTCGTATCGGAAATATTATTGAAGTTTCAGGTACAGTTGCTATTGTTGACGGAGAAAATGTAAAGGCTGATGACGCCTTTGCTCAAACCAATAACATCATTGAACGTATCGCAAAAGTTTTGGAAGAAGCTGGAGCAAGTTTGAATGACGTAGTAAGAACTCGTATTTTCACAACTGATATTGCTCAGTTTGATAATATTGCGAAGGCTCACGGAGCGTATTTCAAAGATATTAAGCCAACAACGGGAATTTATGAAATCAGCAAACTGGTTTCGCCTGATTATTTGGTAGAAATCGAATTCACTGCGGTTGTGTAAGCAATCTTGAGAATTTGACCAATAAAAAAGCCTCGCTGTTGAGCGGGGCTTTTTTGTGTCATTCCAGACGTATGATATTAAAACGATGAACGTTTATAAAAAGTTTTACGTTTGAAAAATAGTGATATAGTTTTTCTTTTTCTTTTTTTATTGATTCACTCATTGAAATATGAAACAACAAACGATATACGAAGTGGCCGTAATTCCGATTGGCTCATTAAATTCTATCCGACAAAAAGAGACGGTTTTGAGTTATTTTTCTAACCTGAGCAAATGCCTCGACCAAGTCACAACGGCATTAGCCATTAATGGTTGGGACTCAAAAATCAATTATACGGCAGTTTATCGAAGTTTGAAGGAGAAGGGAAAATATGTGGCAGAATTTAATTTGGCAGGAAATAAAATTTTCAAAATTGTAATAACGTGTAGAACGATAAACCCTGCATTGACCATGTTGGGAATTGAGGAAAAACCTTTGTAACCTGACTCTCCAGAATCAGGGCATTTAAATACCTGATTCTGGAGAATCAGGTTATAAATGCAATAAAGCTTCTTTTTTCAGTAATTCTTTGTCAATCGGAACAACGCCTACCGACTCACAAACTAAACCTCCACCTAAATTAGAAAGTCCTGCAATCAATTCGGGTGAAAGTCCCAAAGCCAAGCAACAGGCAGCAATTGAAATAACGGTATCGCCCGCACCTGATACGTCCGCAATGGTACGAATATGAGCAGGAATGGCTTTTTTCTGATGATTAAAATCTATAAAAACACCTTGTTCTGAAAGCGTTACAAAAACACCTTTGAGTTCCAAAGTATTTTTTAACATCGCTACGGCATCGGCTAATTCATCGGGATTTTTTACGTCAAAAGAAATGGATAAACCTTCTTTCAACTCCTTCAAATTTGGCTTGAAAAGCGTGGCATTTTGATAATACAAAAAGTTGCGCTTCTTAGGGTCAACGATGGTTGGAATATTATTATCATTTGCAAAAGTGATAATATCGTAGATTAATTCTTTCGATAAAACGCCTTTGTCATAATCTTCAAAAATGATAACATCAGCCGAAGTTGCTAACTCCTTTATTTTATTGGTAAGTATTTGACGTTCAGATTCATTAATAAGTTTATCTGTTTCGGTATCAACTCTTACAATTTGCTGAGAACCTGCAATAATTCGTTCTTTTACGGTTGTAATTCGAGTATCGGATTGAATAATTCCTTCGGTTGAGAGATTTTGTTCTTTCAATAAATTTAACAAAGAATCGCCATAAGCATCCGTGCCAACCACAGAACATATAATGGGTTCTGCACCAAGAGATTGCACATTCATCACAACGTTTCCTGCACCGCCCAAACGTATTTCACGACTACGAACATTAACCACAGGTACTGGAGCTTCGGGTGAAATACGCTCTACTTTGCCCCATGTGTAGGCATCAAGCATTACGTCACCAATGATGAGAACTTTTAGTTTATTGAAATTATCGAATATTTCTGGGATTGTCATTTTTATATTTTTGGGTATTCTAAAAGCAAAATTACAGTAAGTTTTTAGGAAAATCCTATCGTTTTTTTATTTCTTTGGATGGGTAAATTATCGTTTTACCATCTTTATCATTATCATTATTGTAGTAATCGACACGTCGTCTATCCTTATCCACTCGATAATTCATTTGATATTCTACTTCAAACTCTTGCTTTTCTTTATTCCATTTATCGGTTGACATCCAGTCGAGTGAACCATCTTTTTCCCAGATATTAGTAAATTTCACTTCTCCATTTGCTAATAATATTTGTTCAAAAAACAGCGTTCCATCGTCATAATATCCCCTTCTATTGTATTCACAACCTTTTTTGTAGATGGTAAATAATTTCAAATACGTAGAATCCGTCTTTTTAAAACTTTCGTTTTCCTTTTTTTGCCAAACCCAACTGGTATCAATCAATATCCCATCCTTGTACTTTGCTTGCGATGACGGCTTTCCATTTTCAAACCACCATTTAGCCACTCCGTCTCTTTTACCATTTTTATAGCTTTCTTCTCCTTTTACATTACCATTGGCGTACCAAAATATTCGTTGACCTTCAAGTAAACTATGATTGTATCTTTCCAAAAATTTGGCTTTTTTATTTTCATAGAATTCTTGCAACAATCCTGTTTTCTCAAATATGGAGGGTTTTAAATTAGCTCTAACAAGGTCTAAATTACAGACATTCATTGGGTAATACTTATTAATTTCACCATTTTTATCTTGATAACGTACAGAGAAACCACATGGATGAATAATTGGATATCCTTCCTCTTCATTTGAAAACAATAGCCATTCTTCTCCCTCTCTTATGCCGGGGTCACAAGAAGAATTATAGGCTGTCATAATAAATTCTTTGGGCATCGTTCCTTTAAAATTTTCGATGTATTCAACCGAAAATTTAGCGGTGGTAGGCACATACTGCAGTGAATGATTGCCCATACCCACATAATATATTGGAAGATTGATTGGCTGAAATGACTTAATTTTCACTAATGCGATATACCTAAAATTATTTAAGTCCGCTTTAGTGAGTTGCTTAAAATCGCACTTGCAAGCAAAGGAAAATGTAGAAACCGTAATCGTTAATAAAAATAGAACAAATAGCTTTTTCATAATTATCAGAAGGTCAATATGTATAAAACATTCTATTTAATACCTCTCCCAATTCAAGTCAGAATCTTACCCCCCAATCGTAGTCATAGATTCCGTAATTACTGATTTACGGTTACGTTCTGCCTCAAAACCATCTTTTGGTCGAGCTTGAAATACTTTAAGAAAAGTTGCTTTCAGTTCATCGTCAGAAATGCCATCTCGCAATAAATCCCTGATATTCAACACGCCTTCATCATATAAACAGGTCTTTAATTCGCCCGTAGCGGTTAAACGAATACGATTGCAAGTACCACAAAAGGTACGTGAAAAAGCGGCAATTATGCCTACATTTCCTTGAAAATTGGGTACTTGATAATTATAAGAAGTTGAGTTTGGCGAATCTACCAGTTTTTGTAAATCAGAATATTGGCTTTTTATCTCGGCTAAAATACGGTGTAAATTCCACTCTAATTTTGGGTAATGATTGCCTTCGCCATTGAAAGGCATTTCCTCAATAAAACGAATGGAAACTTTATGATTTCGGGTTAATTCTACCAAAGGCAAAATGTCTTCGGTATTTTTTCCGTCCATCACAACGGCATTGACTTTTACTTCAAACCCTTCATCAATTAATTGAAAAAGGGTACTGTACACTTTTTCAAATTCGTCCCGACGAGTAATTTCAAAGAAACGTTTTTTATCTAAGGTATCTAAACTCAAATTGACGGCTTTTACGCCCATTTCCTTCATTTGCCGAATATATTGCCCTGTCAAAATGCCGTTGGTGGTAATATTTAATTCGTCAATACCATTAATTTCAGAAAGTTGATACATAAAATCAACCATGTTGTTCCGCACAAAAGGCTCGCCACCCGTAATTCTCACTTTTGAAATTCCCAATTCAGCAAGTACCGAAACCGTCCGAATCATTTCTTCGTAAGTCAATAACTTAGATTTGTGTAGATATTTTACACCTTCTTCGGGCATACAATAAAAACACCGTAAGTTACAACGGTCAGTCACCGCCAAACGTAAATAGGTTATCGGGCGACCGTGATTGTCGTAAATGATATTGGGAGTTTGAGTATTCAATTTTAATGAGTTTCTTTGTTGAACAAATTTAGGGAATATATTCAGAGTAGCAAAGGAAAGGAACAGAGTGCTTGAGTAGCACAGGAACAGAGGGATAAAGAAGTAACTTATAAAGTTAAAAATTGAGTGTTGTTTCTCATTGTATTATATGTTCATTTTTCTTATTCTACTCTTTTAACTCTCTGCTACTCTGTTCCTTTAAAAAAAACTAAAATATGAAATATAAAATCAATCTTTTCGGAATTACTCGTGATATTATTGGAAAAAATATCACTGAAATAAGTACAAGCCAAGAAGCAGACGTTCAAACGGTTTTGGGAATACTAAAATCTGACTTTCCGAAACTTCAAGAAATAAAATCTCTGCTCATTGCCGTTAATAGTGAATATGCAGAAGCAGATGTAATATTATCAGAAAATGACGAAATTGCTTTGATTCCACCCGTAAGTGGGGGTTAAGAAAGTTAAAAGGAGAATGGTTGCTACCAAATGAAAACGATAGTCAAAAAGTATATTTTCATAAGTAAAACCACTTAAATTTTTCATTTTTAAAACATTCCAAATTTATGATAATTCACCAAGTTTAATTTGGAAATCTCCCTAAAATTTGCCTAATTTTGTTCATAGAAAAATAACCTGCCGATAATTATAACTTAATCAAGATTTACTGCGAAAATTTACTGAACCCTCATATAATACTTTGGTTTACGGAACTTTTATTTCTAAAAACAAGGTTCTTTCAATTCAAAACTACCAAAAGGTCATGTCTGACGCAATTAAACACGAGTGCGGTATAGCACTTATCCGTCTTCGGAAGGATTACCAGTATTATATCAATAAATACAACACGCCCCTTTACGGACTCAACAAGTTGTATTTGATGATGGAAAAACAAGTAAACCGAGGCCAAGATGGAGCTGGTGTTGCCAACATCAAAATTGATGTTCCGCCTGGTCATCGTTATATCAGCCGCTACCGTTCTGTTGAACAAAATGCTGTACCTGATATTTTCAGAAAAATCCACAAAAAATTTCAGAAAGCCATTAAAGGCAACAAAGAAAAAGCTAAAGATGCTCATTGGATTCAAGAGAACGTCGCTTTTTCGGGAGAAGTGTTGTTAGGACACCTTCGCTATGGTACGCACGGGCAGAACGAAATCGAGAACTGCCACCCAATGCTTAGACAAAGCAACTGGAGAAGTAGAAACTTAGTAATGGCTGGAAACTTCAATATGACCAATGTCGATGAATTGTTCGACAAATTAGTTTCGTTGGGGCAACATCCAAAAGAAAGAGTTGATACGGTGACAGTGATGGAGAAAATCGGACACTTTTTGGACGAAGAAAACCAACGCCAATTTGAGTATTTCAAAAGCGAATATCACAATCCAGAATTGTCGGATATTATTGAAGAAAACATTGATTTACAACGAGTTCTACAACGTTCTTGCCGTGATTTTGACGGTGGATATGCCATGTGCGGACTCACGGGATATGGAGCAGCATTTATAGCAAGAGACCCTGCGGGAATCAGACCAGCTTTTTATTATGCTGATGATGAAGTTGTAGTGGTTGCTTCAGAAAAACAAGCCATCAAAACCAGTTTCAATTGTAATTACGATGAAATAAAGGAAGTTCAACCTGGACACGCTTTAATCATCAATAAAGATGGTTCTTATTCTGAAAAGCAGTTTATTGAGCCTATCGAAAGAAAATCTTGTAGTTTTGAACGCATCTATTTCTCACGTGCTTCTGACCCCAATATTTATGCTGAACGTAAGCAATTAGGACGTTTAGTAATTCCACAAGTGCTTCAAGAGGTTGATTACGACCTAAAAAATACGGTATTTTCATACATTCCAAATACTGCCGAAACTGCCTTTTTGGGTATGATTGAAGGTTTGGAAGACCACCTTGCTAAAGAACGTAAAAAGGCGATTTTGGAAGGTATTTTATTTGAAAAAGACCTTGATGATTTACTAACTTTCCGTCCAAGAGTTGAAAAATTGATTTCAAAAGATGTGAAATTACGTACTTTCATCACCAACGATGCTGACCGCAATGACATGGTGGCTCATGTATATGATACCACTTTTGAGGTTATCAAGAAGGGTGTTGACAACGTAGTTTTGATTGATGACTCGATTGTAAGAGGAACAACTTTGGAACGCTCAATTGTAAGTCTTTTGGATAAATTAGGTCCTAAAAGAATTGTTATCGTTTCATCTGCTCCACAAATTCGTTACCCTGACTGTTACGGAATTGATATGTCAAGAATGAAGGAATTTGTTGCCTTCCGTGCGGCTTACGAATTATTAGTTGAGCGTAATATGGACGATATTTTGGAGGATACTTTAGGACGCTGTTTAGCTGCCATTGAAATGGGAACTGCCACACAGGAAAACTTTGTAAAAGCGATTTATAAACCATTCACAACCGAAGAAATTGCTGATAAAATTGCTGAATTGGTAAAACCAAAGAATTTAAAAGCAGAATTAGCAATTGTTTATCAGACCGTTGAAAATCTAAATAAAGCTTGTCCAAACGATACAGGAGACTGGTATTTCACAGGAAATTATCCAACTCCAGGAGGAAATAAAGTGGTAAATACAGCTTTTGTAAACTTTATGAAAGGCGTTGAGATTAGAGCGTATTAGACTATGAAATGAAGATTTTGTATGTTAATTAAAAAAGTTAGAAAAATTATGGCGTACAGTGATTTTACAAGTCTTAGACAGTTAGAAAAACAATTTGGAGTAAAACAGCAAATATCTCGTTTTTTAGCTGATGTAAAAGAAAAAGAACCAAGTGTGCATCTTACGTTTGACTTGGAAGAAGCTCAAGAAATGCCTCTATACAATAGTGAAAAGGCAAAATCAGAATTATTGATTATGCCAATTTTAAAAGAAATCAGGCGGAGCAATAAATTTTTTAATATCTTTTCAGGTTATAATTTTGATGTAAATGGAAGTGTAGGGTTGAATGGCTTTTGTGATTATTTATTGAGTACAGACACTCAGACTTTGGAAGTGAATTCTGCCGTTTTTTGTATTGTAGAAGCAAAAAATAGGTCTGTTGAAGAAGGTTTTGCACAGGCTGGTGCGGAGATGTTAGCGGCTCAAAGATTTAACGAATCAGAAGGAAAATCAACACCAGTAGTTTTTGGAAGTGTAACAAATGGGAATGAATGGGTATTTCTAAAACTTGAAAATAATATTCTCTATATTGACCCAACACGTTTTTCATTAGAATCTCATGGTTTACCTACACTTCTTGGAGCTTTGCAGATGATTGTGGAACAGTTTAGAAATTGATTAAATATATTTATAAAATGCTCTCTGATGATTTGGAGAGCATTTTTATTTTACCAATTTGTAAGTAATTACAGAATCGCCTTCACCATTCTATCTTTTCCGAACATATCCTTTATTACTTCTACGTAATGAAAACCTTCATTCCAGAATAATTCTGCGGTTTCTAAACCAAGAGCTTGGTTGATTTCTACTATACACCAACCTTTGTCTGTCAGATTTTTAGCGGCAAATTCTGCAATTTTTTTATAGAAAATCAAAGGATTATCGTCTTCCACAAATAAAGCCAAATGTGGTTCATATTCCAATACATTTTTCTCCATTTCAGCCTTTTCAGCGTTCATTACATAAGGTGGATTGCTTACAATAATGTTGAATGGTGAATGATGAATGGTGAATGATTCGAGGATATTTACTTCTTCAAAAATTACCTTTATGCTATTTATTTCTGCATTTTCTTTGGCAATTTTTAAGGCTTTTTCGGAAATATCGTAAGCGTAAACTTGTGAGTTGGGCAATTCACAAGCCAAAGAAATAGCAATACAACCCGAACCCGTACCAATATCTAAAATAGTGGTTTGGGATTGTAGATGTTGGTTATCTATTCTCTGTTCTCTATTCTCTAAAAAACTATTAACTGTTAACTGTACAAGCTCCTCCGTCTCAGGTCTTGGTATTAGTGTATCGGGGGTAACTTTAAATTTTCTACCGTAAAATTCCGTTTCACCAATCACATACTGTACGGGTTCTTGAGCTTTTATTCTTCGTATTATCTCCGTAAAATCAAATAGTTGAGAAACTGGATTGTCTAATAAAATATCGGTTTTAGAAATCTTCAAATAGTGTTCTAACAATAAATAGATAATACTTTTCGCTTCGTTTTCTTCATAAACTGGCGTAATTTCGGAAACTAATTGATTAAAAATTATCTTTGATGAATTCATATTTTTAGGATAAAACACAAAGTTAATCTTTAAAACCAAGAACAACTAAATGCCCAACTCACAACTCACCAATCATCAATCATCATTCTATATGCAACGAGCCTTACAACTCGCTCGCTTAGGGGCAGGTTCGGTTTCGCCCAATCCGATGGTGGGCTGTGTTATTGTACATGATGGGAAAATTATCGGCGAAGGTTGGCATCAAAAATATGGCGAAAGTCATGCGGAAGTAAATGCCATCAATTCCGTCGAGGATAAATCTTTACTTTCAGAATCGGAAGTTTACGTTACGCTTGAACCTTGTTCACATTACGGAAAAACACCTCCATGTGCAGATTTGCTGATAAAACACCAAGTAAAAAAAGTTTTTGTCTGTAACCACGACCCAAATCCGTTGGTTGCAGGAAAAGGTATTGAGAAACTTCGTCAAGCAGGAATTGAGGTTGAAACGGGTATTTTGGAAGCTGAAGGAAGAGAAGTCAACAAGCGTTTTTTTACTTTTATCGAAAAACAAAGACCATATATCATCTTGAAATGGGCGGAATCTGCTGATGGTTTTATTGCCAAACCAAATTACGAAGCCGTTCAGATTTCAAATGCTCTTTCACGAAGATTTGTCCATAAAATGCGAGCCGAAGAAGATGCCATTATGGTTGGTACAAATACAGCTCAGTACGATAACCCGAAATTAGACACTCGCTTCTGGACTGGTAAGAATGCAATTCGGATAGTGATTGACAAGGATTTATCGCTCCCTAAAAATCTCAATATTTTTGATAATTCTCAAGAAACTATTTGTTATCATTCAGCATCAATCTCACCCCAGCCTTCTCTTGATGAGAGGGTGCAATTAAACACTTTTATCTCCCTCTCAGTAGAAGAGGGCTGGGGTGAGGTTATCATCCAAGACCTTTATCAACGCAAAATACAATCTGTTATCATCGAAGGAGGCACTATTTTATTACAAAGTTTTATCAACTCAGGCCTTTGGGACGAAGCCATTGTTTTGAAAAGTAAAAAGGTTTTAGGAGAAGGAATAAATGCTCCAAAATTGAATAAAACAGAGCATTCAAGAGAAGATTTAGCGGGAGATAGTGTTATTTATTATACATTTTAATCTGTGTCAATAAGGACGGCTTCGTTTAAAACGAAGCCGTCCTTGAGAAAGAAATCATTTTATTTCAATACTAAAATTTTATGTTTCTTTAAACTTCCCAAGGTCTGCACCTGTAATAAATATGTACCAATTTTTAGGCTTTCCAAAGGGCTTATTTCCAGAATTGTCTGCGTTAATTTATCTGTAACTACCTGTATTTCATTTCCTTCCAAATCAGTCAATAGTAATTTTGTTTCATCGACATCCTCCACTTTTACATTAAATTTATTGGAGAATAATGGGTTCGGGAAGATGCCGAAAGGAACATTTACATCTTCAATAACAACCGATTGAGGTCTGAAAACCTGTTGTGTTCCATCTTTGTCAATTTGTTTGAGTCGATAATAATTTGTACCGAAAAGGGCATTTTCATGCGTAAAACTGTACTTTTTTTTGACTTGTGACGAACCCGCTGCTTCAATATTGGCAATCGTTTTATAATTAATGGCATCTCGGCTATGTTCGAGGATAAAGTAATTACTATTAATTTCCGAAGCCGTTTCCCAACGAATATCCACTTTTTGATTATCAATTACTTGTGTTTCAAAATACGATATTTCTACTGGAACTGCCGAAGCCTTGAGCGTAATATTATCAAGTCTAAAACGATTTAGGGCGGTTACAGCATCATTTTTCTTTGAAATTCTAAGGTAAAGATTTGCTTGATTATTATAAGAAGTTCCCAAACTTAATGGCCCATATCCAGTACAACCTGCTGTTGCAAGGGCATTCAAAGTACCAATCGTTGAAAAACTACCGCCATCGGTGCTGACTTGGATTTCAAAATTGCCCAAGTTCACATCCGACATTCGATAATCAAAACTAAAGGTAAAAGGGCCAATAAAACCAACAGTGCTGGTTTTAATTTGGAGATAATCATTTGTACTCCAACTATTTGAAGAAAATGCTTGTCCAGTACATGGGTCTTCTTGAAAATTACTGAGTCCACTTTGGCTCAAAGTTGCAGAACCCGTTGAGGCAAATAAAGGAGGTGCTGTGCCTGCGTATCCTGTAAAATCGAAGTTAAAAACTGTTTGAGCAATTGAGAAAAAATTGAAGCTACATAGAATGATAAGCGTAAATAGTTTTTTCATAGAATTTGATATTTTATAGAATTATTAAAACCTTATTCTTTATAAAGCACTGAATTACAAACGCTTAACTCTTTTAAATCAAGTATTTGCTAATGCAATTTAATTAAACTTACAGATATTACTACTACTTTATTCATAAAAAAAGAGGCAAAAATTTCTTTTCACCTCTTTTTATCTTCATTTCTATTCTTTTTTAGCCTTCTTTCACGGTATCAATAAAACATTTTACATTGTCAGGATTGGTATCTGGATAAACACCATGCCCTAAGTTTGCAATATGTCTGTGACCACCAAATTGTTGCATCATGGTACGAGTTTGCTTTTTGATTTCGTCAAATGAACCGTATAATACACATGGGTCAAGATTTCCTTGTAACGTTTTGGTATCGCCAATCAATTTACGAGATTCGGCAATATCCATATTCCAGTCTAAACCGATTACCTCACAATTCAATTTACCCATTTCTTCACGAGCAAAAAATGCTCCTTTAGCAAAAACCGTTACGGGAACTTCCGTAATGGCATCACAAATTTGAGAAATATACGGAAGTGAATATATACGGTATTGCTCTGGTGAAAGAATACCCGCCCAAGAGTCAAAAATCTGTACTAAATTCGCTCCTGCGGCTACTTGTGCTTTCAAATACGCAATGGTTGTATCGGTAATTTTTTGCAAAAGAGCGTGTGAAAGTTCTGGTTCGGTATAAAGGGCTTTCTTTGCTTTTGAGAAGGTTTTTGAACCACGACCTTCAATCATATAACAAAGCAATGTAAACGGAGCTCCCGCAAAACCAATCAAAGGAACACGTCCGTTCAATTCACGTTTTACAATTTTGATGGCATCCAAAACGTATTTTAATTCTTCTTCTGGATTGGCAACTATCAATTTATCCACATCGGCCATTGATTTGATGACATTTGGGAAAATTGGACCCACTTTTTCTTCCATGATATACGGCAAGCCCATCGCTTCGGGAACAACCAAAATATCCGAGAAAATAATGGCAGCGTCAACACCCAAAATATCAACGGGTTGGATAGTTACCTCCGCCGCTAATTCTGGGTTGGTTGCCAATTGGATGAAACTCCCTGCTTTCTCACGAACGGCACGATATTCAGCCAAAATTCTTCCTGCCTGACGCATCATCCAAACGGGGGTGCGTTCTACACGCTCACCACGAGCGGCACGTAATAATAAATCGTTTTGTAAAATTTCCATATAATTGTATTCCGATGCTTTTGCATCGGCAAAGCTTTGCATTCTTACTAATGCAGAAACGGAGTGTCGTCTAAAGGAATGCTGTTCAACAAAATACCGTTTAACATCGGACAACAAAGATACGATTGAAAGATGAGAATGGATTTTAATTCGGGTAGGAATTATCGAACACCTTAAATAATTAGTTAATTTTAGATTCTGTTAAGGTAGGGGTTTCTGTACTTTCGGGTGTCTCTCTTATGAAATCAATATTCTCTAAATTACGCTATTAACACTTAAACTACTCTTATCTAATGAAAAAACGCCTACTATGGTCTATTCTTTATTTTATTTTTCTCTTTTCATTTACCTCTAAAGCCCAATCAAACGACCGATTTACAATTAACGGATATGTCCGTGAAAAAGGCTCTGGTGAGTTACTTCCAGGGGTAAGCGTGTATGTAAAAAACAAAAAGATTGGTATTCAAACCAATAATTATGGCTTTTATTCGCTGACGCTAAACACTTCCGAAGAAATTACGATTGTGTACAGTTTTGTTGGGTATCGTTCGGAAATCAAGACGCTAAAAATTCCGAAGAAATTAGAAATGAATATTGAACTTACGCCTGAAATTCAAGAGCTTAAAGAAGTAACGGTTCGAGCCGATTCTCCCGAACAGCAAAAGGTTTCAGAAAACGTACAAATGTCGCAAGTTTCTGTTCCTATTCAGCAAATCAAAGAAATCCCCGCTCTTTTGGGTGAAAAGGATGTGCTAAAAGTCTTGCAACTAATGCCTGGGGTTCAAAAAGGGTCGGAAGGAAATTCGGGGATTTATGTACGTGGTGGCGGGGCAGACCAAAATCTTTTAATTTTAGATGATGCTCCCGTTTATAATGCTTCTCACCTTTTTGGTTTTTTCTCCGTTTTTAATGGTGATGCCCTCAAGTCGGTTGAACTAACCAAAGGCGGTTTTCCTGCTCGTTTTGGTGGACGACTATCGTCCGTTATTGAGATGCAAATGAAAGAAGGGAGTCGTGAAAAACTACACGTAGAGGGAGGAATTGGCTTAATTTCGAGTCGGCTTTTGGTAGAATCTCCGATTGGCAAAAACAAAAAATCCTCTTTTCTCATTTCGGGAAGACGTACGTACATTGATGCTTTAGTTCGTCCATTCGTTAACAAAGATAACGGTGATGGCGGCTATTATTTTTATGACCTCAATGCCAAAGTTAATTACGATTTTGGGCAGAAGAATAAACTATATTTGAGTGGCTATTTTGGGAAAGACGTTTTCTTTGGCATCGGTAAAAAAACCGATGGTACACAAAATGAATTTGGACTTGATTGGGGAAATCAGACGGCTACGCTTCGTTGGAATCATTTGTACAATGAACGCCTTTTTATGAATTCTTCGTTTATTTTCAGTAATTATCAGTTTAAAGTTTACGCTATCGACCAATCTCTACAACAAAACAAAAAGGTTGAATATGAATTAAGTTACCTTTCAAATATTCGGGATGTGGGTTTTAAAACGGACTTCGATTATTTGCCAAACCCTCAACATTCCATCAAATTCGGCTTTTCGGGAACATTTCACCAGTTTTCGCCAAGTTCAATTGTGGTAAAAGACGATGCCATTAGCAAATATCAAAATAATATTGAACGCATTGATGCCACCGAAAGTGGAGTCTATGCGGAAGATACCTACAAGCCATTCGATAAGCTGAAAATTAATGCGGGACTTCGTTTAAGCTCTTTTGCTACCAATAAGGTAAAATATCTCAATCCTGAGCCTCGTGTAGCGATGGCATATTCTGTCCGTAATGACTTGGCTTTCAAGGCTTCATTTGCCACAATGAATCAGTATATCCATTTGCTTTCTAACTCTGGAGCAAGCCTTCCAACTGATTTATGGGTTCCTTCTACGGATAAACTTCCTGCCCAACGGTCACGACAATTTGCGATGGGCATGGCTAAAGATTTTAACGAAAAGAACCTTGCCTTAACCGTTGAAGGATATTATAAGGAAATGGATAATATCGTGGCGTATAAAGAAGGTTCTTCGTCATTGTTGCAAGATGGGCCAGAAGAATTAGCGAAGGATAAAGAACAAGGCAAATCATGGGATGACCAAGTGACTTCGGGCAAAGGGCGTTCTTACGGAGCTGAAATTTTACTACAACGAAAAGTTGGTAAATTGACGGGCTGGATTGGCTACACGCTTTCATGGACAAAACACCAGTTTGATGAATTGAATTTTGGAAAAGAATTTTGGGCAAAAAATGACCGTCGCCATGACTTATCCGTAGTGGGTATTTATCATTTGTCTCCTCGCACTACCCTTTCTGGAACGTGGGTTTATGGTACAGGAAATGCCTTAACGGTACCTGTGGCAGCTTATACTGCCAATGTTCATAACCCTGGAGTTTCTCCTTTTGGCATTCCTGGGAATACAAACATTTCTTACAACTATTTCAGAGAATATCCTGATTATGGCGAACGCAATAATTTTAGAGCTGAGGCTTATCACCGCTTGGATATTGGCGTGCAGTTTCATAAAATCATGAAAAAAGGACATGAAAGAGTTTGGGAGTTCAGTATTTATAATCTCTATAATCGCAAAAATCCTTATTTCTATTCTTTTACCAATACTTCAGGTTTGGATGCGAGTGGTTCAACAACTACTCGAAGTTTAACCCGATATTCTTTATTAGGAATTATTCCTTCGCTAAGTTATAGTTTCAAATTCTAATCCTAAACACCGATGAAAATACTTAAATACCTCTCTTTTATAGTATCAATTTGTACAATGTTTTCATGCGAAACCGTTGTTGAAGATATTAATTTACCTTACGAAGAACGTTTGGTGATTGAATCCTTTATTTCACCACAGGATACCCTTCTGGAAGTAAAAGTGTCTAAAACGAGTCCTGTTGTTGGGACTTTCCCAAGTAATCAATTCTATGGGGGCTTTGGCAGTGAAGCAAAACCAATTATTGAAGGAGTAATTGTAGAAATCTCTGATGGACAGAAAAAAGCGACTTTTCAACTACAAACAATCATTAATTCACAAGGAGTAGATATTAATCCAGCCACAGGAGAATCTATGGTTCAGTCTCGTAGAGGATATTTTTTAAAGGCAAAAGACTTCCCCATCGTGGCAGGAAAAACTTATACGCTTACTGCCAAAGCTCCCAATTTACCCGACGTTGCGGCTACTTGCACTGTACCCAATAAACAATTGGTTAACGGAAAAGACATCACCATAATTGTAGGGAGTGCTATTGATTCTGTATTAGATTATTCCATAAATTACAATGGCAATAAAGTGGACTATTATAGCTCTGTAAGAAAGTATAATGTAACCTTCAATGATTTTATTAATGAAGAAAACTATTATTCCATTGCTTATTATACCCGAAAATTTTTAGAATACAAAAACGATAAAAGTGGGTTTGTCACCCAAACAATCACAGGGCAACAGTCATATAGTGATTTTATTAGCGACTATAAACAGGATGGAAAAACCTTGAATTTTAGACAGGCAATAATTCCTTTAGGCTCTTATTCTACTGACCCCAATAATCCAAATCCACCAAATGTACAGGTATTGTCTAACAAACTTTCTATTTATGTAGCCGTAACGGATAAGGCTTATTATCAATACAATAAGGGTTTAGTTAACTCGCAAGGAATCAATAATAATGATCCATTTAGTGAAGCAGTTTTGACCTATTCTAATGTGAAAGGTGGTTTGGGTGTTTTTGCAGGGTATAATATGACTAAAATAGAATTTGATTTGTTGAAGTGATAAAGAGAAAACAAAACGCTTAGGAGGGGTTTAAAATAACGCTGACAGGGTTTTGAATCCTGTCAGCGTTGAAACTGTAATTATCTAAATTTTGGAACAATTAAAACTTATACTCAAAAACATATTCTCCTGCCCCTGCATCAAACTCAAGTCCTTTTTCAGTTGTTTTTATGTTTTGAAAACCTGATTGAGCGATTGTTTTTCCACCTTCGGTAGCCTCATTTGTACCTTTTGGGAGCGTTATCGTAGCAATGGTATTGGCAGGGATTTTAACGGTTAATTTGATTTTTCCATCTTTCAATTCCCAACCCGAAGCAATTTCGCCGTAGGGACTATTCAACGATGATTTTGCGTAAGACAATTTCGTCGAAGGTTCTGGCTTGATGTAAAAATGTTTATAACCCGTTGATTTTGAATCTATTTCTATACCAGTGATAACTCTATACATCCAGTCGCCGATGGCTCCGTAAGCGTAATGATTAAACGAGTTCATCCCTACATCTTGGAAAGTGCTGTCAACTTTTTGTCCGTCCCAACGCTCCCAAATGGTGGTTGCTCCCATTTTTACAGGATAAAGCCAAGAAGGATAGGTTTCTTGCAAAAGCAAATCATAGGCAACGTCGGTATGTCCGCTTTGTGAAAGTACGTGGCATAAATAAGGCGTTCCCAAAAAGCCCGTTGAAAGGTGATTTTGACGACTTTTTATATCTTTCACTAAATGTTCGGCCGCTTTACTTTGGAGATTTTGGGGTAATAAATCAAACATCAAAGCCAAAACATAAGCCGTTTGAGAATCCGAAGCGATGCGTCCCGCAGGCGTAACGTATTGTTCATTGAAGGCTTTTTTGATATTCTCGAACAATTGAGCGTACATTTTTGCATCTTCGGTTTTCCCCAAAGCCACTGCTGATTCTTGTAATAAATGCGTTGAATAGGCAAAAAACGCCTGACAAAGATAATCTCGGTCGGTGTATCCATCGGGTTCGGTGTGGCTATTCATGGCAGGTTTGTAATAGAGCCAATCGCCAAAAACGCTACCGTTTTTCCACAAATAACTATTTCCTGCACTTTTACGAATAAACTCAACATAAGCTTTCATGCTTGGATATTGGTTTTCGAGCAATTGTTTATCGCCATACGTCAAATACATTGTCCACGGAGCAATCACAGCAACATCTCCCCAACCTGCTGAACCTTGTACGGTTGTGGCATCCATTTTATTCAAAATATCGGGTACAACAAACGGCACCGAACCATCTGGACGTTGGTCGGCGGCTACATCTTTAAGCCATTTTGTGAAAAATGCCGCTACGTCAAAATTATAGGCTGCCGTTCTGCAAAATGCCTGTGCATCGCCTGTCCAACCCAAACGCTCATCTCTTTGCGGACAGTCAGTTGGTACATCCACAAAATTACCTTTTTGTCCCCACTGTATATTATGTTGTAATTGATTCACAAGCGGATTTGAACATTCAAATGTTCCCGTTGGCTTCATACTCGAATGCACTACCACACCTGTCAGATTTTCAGGTTTTAAGTCCATTCCTTCAATGGAAACATAGCGAAATCCCATGAAAGTAAAACGGGGTTCGTAGGTTTCTACGCCTTCGCCTTTAAGCGTGTACGCAAGCGTAACTTTGGCATTTCTAAGATTTTCGATGTAAAAATCTCCGTATTTATCCAATACCTCAGCGTGGCGTAAAACTATTTTTGTTCCCTTCGCTCCCGACACTTTCAAACGCATCCAGCCTACCATATTTTGTCCCATATCGGCAACTAACAGTCCTTTGGGTGTACGGAAAATTTTGATGGGTTTTATTTCTTCAATTCGCTCAATTTTTGCACCTTCCGAAGCTAACAAATTGCTATTATCAAAAGTGGCGGTCGTTACATTCGCCCACTGACTATCGTTAAAAATCGGCTCGTTCCATCCTTTCATTTCACGAGTGGCATCATAATTTTCTCCGTCATAAATTTCGTTTACGGTAATTGGAGTATCATTTGTGTATTTCCAAGAATTATCCGAAATAATGGTTTCTTCCGTTCCGTTGGCATATTTTACGTTGATTTGACATAAAAGCCCCAAGCGTTTGCCATAATAGCCTTTGTTATTCATCCACCCCAAGGTGCTTCTAAACCAACCTTCACCCAACATTGCCCCAACGGCATTTGTCCCCGAACGCAACATATTTGTTACGTCATAAGATTGATATTGTAGGCGTTTATGATAGGCTGTCCAACCTGGGGTAAGCACTTCGTTGCCCACTTTCTGACCGTTTAAATTCAATTCATAATACCCGTGACTGGTTACGTAAGCACGAGCTGAAACGATTTTTCCTTTCAATGAAAAACCTTTTCTCAACATTGAAGCGGGAGATTTCCCAACCTCAGACATTACTTGTGCGGCAGGTTCAATCCATTGGGCTTTCCAGTCGCTAAGTGATAAAAGTCCCATTTCCCATGATGCCGAAT
This sequence comes from Cytophagales bacterium, assembly GCA_013298805.1. Classification (GTDB taxonomy): domain Bacteria; phylum Bacteroidota; class Bacteroidia; order Cytophagales; family Spirosomataceae; genus Arcicella. The sequence goes on from JAAFIU010000021.1 coordinate 28,564, forward strand.
TACTCCAAGCTGATTCTCGATTCTGATTATCCCAAACTTTTACTTGCCAAAAATATGCTTTACCCGACTGCAAAGGCGTACCTTTATAAGCTTGTAAAATAGACTCGCCAGAAGCCGTTTTCCCAGAGTTCCAAACTAAGTTTTTCTTCTCAAAAGTTGGCGTTGTTGATACACGAATTTGATAGGCAGTTTGTAAAATATTCCGTTCCGAAGACTTCAATTTCCAGCTTAATCGTGGATTGGGAACATCAACGCCCATTGGGTTTTGTTTGTGTTCACAAGTCATTTCAGAGATTTGGACTTGGGCAAAAGCAGAAGAACATATTAGGGAAAAAAGAAGAAAATAACCGAGTATTTTTTGAGTAATTTTCATGCCATGAAGTGTTTTGAAAGAAGGTTAAGTCTTTTTTATTTCTTAGTAAATTTTAATTTTTTACAAGAATAAGTCAAAAAAAGCCAAAGTGTATCATGGACTTGCCTGTTTTGAAAAACAATCACATAATCAAGGCGTATATGAACGTCTCCACCGAATATGTATCAATTAAAACTAAATACAAGCGATAAAACGCCTAAATACAAGCAGATTATCCAGTCTGTTATTGCCGATATTGAACGTAATGTTTTAAAGAAAAACGAACAACTTCCGTCCATTAGCGAACTCAGCGAAGAGTATTATTTAGCCCGTGATACCGTCGAAAAAGCATATCGAGAATTACGAGAAAGAGGCTTTATTACGTCCGTGCAAGGGAAAGGCTATTATGTAAATAGCGGAGAAAGTAGAAAAATGCGTATTCTTTTGATTTTTAACAAATTAAGCTCTTATAAAAAGTTGATTTACTACGCTTTTTTGAAAGTTTTGGGCGATAAAGCATCGGTAGATTTACAAATTCATCACTATAACGCCCGACTTTTTGAGGAAATTATTGATAAAAATTTGGGGAAATATAATTACTACGTCGTGATGCCTCACTTTTTCCCAGAAGAAGAAAAAGGCTTGGCGATAAAAACCTTAGAGAAAATTCCAGCGAATGAATTGGTACTTTTAGACAAAGATTTACCCGACTTAAAGCACGAATGTTTATCGGTTTATCAAGATTTTGAGCGTGATGTTTCAGAAGCCTTAGAAAGCGCAAGCGACTTACTGGCTAAGTATCAGCGACTTGTCTTGGTTTTTCCGAGTGATGGCAATTATCCCATCGAAATTGTGCGTGGCGTTCGCTACTTTTGTGTAAATGCTCACAAAGAATTAGTTATCAAAGAGAATGTTGAAGGCGAAATTTTACAGGCCCAAACCATTTATTTGGTTGTGGAAGAAACAGATTTGGCGGAATTGGTAAAAAAAGCTCGAATGTCGAGTTTTGAGGTTGGAAAAGACATTGGAATTATCTCTTTTAATGAAACTACTTTAAAGGAGTTATTGGGCATTACCGTTATCACAACCGACTTTGAAACGATGGGAAGAACAGCGGCGGCATTGTTATTAGACAAGAAAAAAATCAAAGTAAAAAATCCGTTTTATATGATTCGGAGAGAAACGCTTTAAGGGATTAATGGAACACGGATTTTACGGATTAGACACGGATTATCATTTTTCAAATCTTTATATGTAATTAAAAAAGGAGTATTTTATTATTACGGAACTATGTACTTAAAAATGCAAATGCAAATTTGAGCCAAATTAACCGCTGACGGGGTGAAAAACCGCCATCAGGGTTATCGGACAAGACCCTGACGGCGGTTTTTCACCCTGTCAGCGGTTTTGCATTAATAAGTATATAGTTCCGTATTATTAAGTAAAAAGAATCTGTGTCCAATCCGTAAAATCCGTGTGCTATTTTTAATCACAACACCATGAAATCAACCATTCTTCAATACGTAAAAACCTATTTAGACCAAAGAATGCAAA
>JAAFIU010000373.1 GCA_013298805.1 Cytophagales bacterium
TGCAATACATGGAAAACCATTTTGACAAACGCCTCGACCCAAGATTATTGGTTGATGATGCAAAATCGGTGGTTTCTTTGCTTTTTAATTATTATCCCGACCAACGTTTACCCGAAGGGAAAGACGATATAAAACTCTCCAAATACGCTTACGGAACTGATTATCACTTTGTTATTAAAGACAAATTAAAAGATTTTTTGAGTTTTATTCATCAGGAAATCGGGGAAGTGGGCGGACGTGCTTTTGTGGATTCTGCTCCTGTGATGGATAAAGTTTGGGCTAAAAAAGGCGGTTTGGGTTGGATTGGCAAACACTCTAATCTCATCAATAAACAGCAAGGAAGTTTCTTTTTCATTGCCGAATTAATCATTGATTTGGAATTGGATTACGACCACGAAATCAAAGATTATTGCGGTACGTGTACCCGTTGCATAGACGCTTGCCCGACGCAGGCAATCGTTGAACCTTTTGTGGTGGACGGCTCAAAATGTATCAGTTATTTTACGATTGAACTAAAAGAAGCCATTCCGATAGATATGAAAGGAAAATTCGATAATTGGGCTTTTGGCTGTGATATTTGCCAAGACGTTTGCCCGTGGAATCGTTTTTCAAAACCTCATAAAGAGCCACACTTTAATTTACATCCTGATTTACAACATTTTACCAATGCAGATTGGCAAGAAATCACGGAAGATGTTTTCAAAGAGATATTCAAAAAATCTCCCTTGAAGCGGACGAAGTTTGATGGTTTGAGGCGGAACATTGAGTTTTTGAAAAAATAAAGCCCCTTGCTAAAATAATTAACAAGGGGCTTTACATAAATAAGAGAATAAATTATTTCTCTTCTGCCGATAATTCTGCTTCCGCTTCCGCTTCTTTCGTAGCATTTGCTTTTTCAAGGTCAGCCGCTTTTCTATCTTCGTTTCTTGTGAATTCCTGATAAGTTGTCAATTGTTCAAATGGACGTGACCCAATCAAACGCTCTAAATCATTTTGGAAAAGCACTTCTTTTACCAATAATTCTTGAGCCAAAATCTCTAATTTATCTTGTTTATCAGTCAATAACGCCTTAGTACGTTCGTAAGCTAATCCGATGATTTTACGAGCTTCTTCGTCAATTTCACGAGCAGTTTCTTCTGAATATGGTTTGTTGAAATTGTATCCATCTCCACCTTTTGAGTCGTAGAAAGAAACATTTCCTAACTTATCGTTCATACCATAAACCGTCACCATGCTATACGCTAATTTCGTGATACGCTCTAAGTCGTTTTGAGCTCCCGTTGAGATTTTTCCAAAAATAATATCTTCGGCAACACGTCCACCAAGCGTTACGCACATTTCGTCAATCAACTGTTCGGTACGATACAAAAATTGTTCCTTCGGTAAATATTGGGCATAACCCAAAGCCGCTACTCCACGAGGTACAATCGTTACTTTTACCAATGGATTGGCGTGTTCTAAGAACCAACCTGCAATAGCGTGACCAGCTTCGTGGTAAGCAACAATTTTCTTTTCTTCTGGAGAAATTAATTTGTTTTTCTTTTCCAATCCACCAATTACTCTATCCATAGCTTCTTGGAAATCTTTCATGTCAACTGCCGTTTTGCTTCTACGAGCTGCAATTAAAGCGGCTTCGTTACAAACATTGGCAATTTCAGCACCTGCAAAACCAGGGGTTTGAGCAGATAATTCTTTCGGGTCAATATCGGCAGCTAATTTCAAAGGTTTTAAGTGTACTTTAAAAATTGCTTCACGACCAACGATGTCTGGTTTATCAATTGAAATCTGACGGTCGAAACGTCCTGGACGCAATAATGCTGAATCTAATACATCAGGACGGTTAGTTGCTGCCATGATAATAATTCCAGAGTCAGTTGCGAAACCATCCATTTCTACCAAAAGCGAGTTCAATGTATTTTCTCTTTCGTCATTTGAACCTGGCATAGAACCACGTCCACGTGAGCGACCAACTGCATCAATCTCATCAATAAAGATGATACACGGTGCTTTTTCTTTTGCTTGCTTAAATAAGTCACGTACACGAGCCGCACCTACACCCACAAACATCTCCACAAAGTCTGAACCTGATAATGAGAAGAACGGAACACCTGCTTCACCCGCAACGGCTTTTGCCAAAAGGGTTTTACCTGTACCTGGAGGGCCTACTAATAAAGCTCCTTTCGGAATTTTACCCCCTAAATCGGTGAATTTTTTCGGAAATTTCAAGAATTCAACAATTTCTTGAATTTCTTCTTTGGCTTCATCAAGTCCTGCTACATCGTTAAAAGTGATTTTAACTTTAGCATCGCCATCAAATAAAGTTGCTTTTGAACGACCAATATTGAAAATCTGTCCACCTGGGCCACCTGCTCCGCCCATTCGGAAGAACATAAAATAAATAGCCACAAAGAACAAGATAAAGAATCCTGGTCCCATGATGAATTCCAAAATACCATAACGTTCTTCTGCCGTAGCATGAACACGTTCTGCACGTGGAATATCTTTCTGCAACTCATTCAACTCCGACACAAAAGAATCACTCGAAGTAATTTCTTTTTCAAATTGCGGGCCAGTAGCTGGAGTGGGTTGTTCGGTCAACTCTGCTTTATATTTATCCAAAAACTCTTTCTTGAGCGTAATTTCTACAACTTCTTTACCTTTCAGAATAGTAAGTTTTGAAATTTCTTTATTCAAAACCATTTGCTCATATTGAGCTTGGTCAACTTGTTTTAAGATTCGGGTCTTGGTTACAAAGTAGATACTAAGTAAGGCAATAATCAATCCTATCACTAACCAGCCTTGAAAACCATTACCCGTTGGATTTGGGCGACGCTTCGGAAAGCCCTGTGGTTTTTTATCTTCACTATTATTTTCTGCCATTTTTGTATAATTATTATTTTGAGGGGTTAGGTTAGTTTAATTTGATAATAAGTTAATTTGGAAATTAATTTAAGGAATGACTTGTATAATTCTTAATGTTATGTTTTAATTTTCAATTTATCTGATTATCCAATTTTCAAACTCTTGTTTTTGCCTCAAACTGTATTCTTTAAAAACGTACTGATTAACAATTTTGTTTCTTCCTATTGGTTTTCGTGAGGAATGGTAAGATAGAATTTTGAGTGGAAAAGTATAATGATAAATTATTAATGATAAATGATGAGTATTTATTGAGTGATTAAGTCAATTAACAATTCAAAATAATCATCATGAGAAGGAACTATTTTTTAAAATCATACTATCCTCATAATTCTACTCTTCTTCGATATAAGTAAATTCAGCATCACCCCAAAGTTCTTCTAATTTATAGAATTCACGACGGTCTTTTTTGAATACGTGAACAATTACATCATAATAATCAACTAAAATCCATTCACGGTTGGCTTTACCTTCCATACTGCGAGGGTGTTGGCGAGTTCCCTCCCAAATTTCTTTGTCAACTGATTCCGCAATGGCATCAACCTGCGTGTCGGAAGTACCCGAACACACCACAAAGAAATCGGTAAAAGCATTTTTCACCTGCCTCATATCCATCACTACAATGTCCAATGCCTTTCTTTCTTGCATTCCTTTTACCACAATCTGGCTCAATTCCTCTGAACTGATATCTTTTTTCGCTTTAACTTCTGTCATTTTTT
>JAAFIU010000404.1 GCA_013298805.1 Cytophagales bacterium
CAATAAATTCTCCGCCCAACTCAGTTGTGATTCCGTCCGCCAAAAGTCCCGTTGCACTCATCATCCTACCGCCTGTACGTTTGGCAGCTTCGTAAATGGTCGGGCTAAAACCTGCTTTTTTTAGATGATGTGCTGCATTCAATCCCGCAATTCCACCACCAATAATGGCAATTTTTATGCCTTTTCGAGTTACACAACTTGTTAAATTGGTACTTAAAAAAGCACTTGCTGAAACAATTGAAGCCGTTTTGATGAAATTTCTACGGGAATTATCAAGAGTAAATTCTTCTTGTTGAGCCTGAAAAAATGCTCTTCTGAAAAGTCTTAAAATGGGAGATTTCATAATATAATTTGCAGTGGAAGTTTTTGGTATGATTAGATTTTATACCGAAGTTAAATATCTTTTTTGAGATGATTATGGAATTGCTCGGCTCTTTTACGAATAGAGATACATAAATATTGAATTGAACGATTCTAATAGTAAATTTATGGTCTAATCGGTTAACTGGTTTGATTTTTGCCATTTAAAAATATATTGCGTTAATTCACAATACTAAAAACAATCAAACGTGAACAAAATATTAGGAGTAATCCCAGCCCGTTACGCATCAACCCGTTTTCCTGCCAAGCCCCTTGTGGACATTGGAGGAAAATCTATGATTCAGCGAGTTTATGAACAAGCATTGAAGGCAACTTCATTGGCTAAAGTAGTTGTAGCAACGGATGATGAACGTATTTTTGACCATGTTCAAGCTTTTGGTGGTGAGGTAGTTATGACTTCCGTCAAACACCCAAGTGGAACAGATAGATGTTTTGAAACCTTTCAGATTGTATCAAGAAGTGAGCGAAAAAAACAAGGGAAATTATATCGAAAATATGATTATGTGATTAATATTCAGGGAGATGAACCATTTATTCAACCAGAGCAAATTGATATTTTAGCCGCTTGTTTGACCGAAAAAACGGAATTAGCAACGCTTGTAAAGCAGATTGAAGACGAGCAAACATTATTCAACCCGAATACGCCAAAAGTTATTTTTGACCATAATCACGAGGCTATTTATTTTACCCGTCAAACCGTTCCATACTTGCGTGGCATTGAAAAAGAAAAATGGCTTGATGCCCACGATTATTATAAACACATTGGTATTTATGCGTATCGAGTAGATGTTTTGAAGAAAATCACCAAACTGCCAATGGCACTTTTAGAGCGTGTGGAGTCTTTAGAACAATTGCGTTGGTTGGCGAATGGCTTTAAAATAAAAATTGCCGAAACTCCTTTCGATAGCTTCGGCATTGATGTTCCTGATGATTTGGTGGAGGCTTTGAAAAGGGTTTAGTGTTGATGTTGGCACGCAGATAACGCAGATACTTTGTAACGCTGATTTTTAATCATATTTCAATCATTCTAAAATTTATATTAAAATCTATTTTAATCTGCGTTGCTTGCATCAAAACGGACGGTCAGTCTTATCTGCGTGCCAAAAAATCACTTCGCCGTCAGATAAACGAATGGAATAATACATTCTTCTAAGGACACGCCACCATGCTGAAAAGTGTTTCTATAATGACTTACATAATGGTTGTAATTGTTGGGGTACGCAAAGAAATAATCTTCCATCGTAAATACGTAAGACGTTGATACATTGATTTTTGGCAAGAAAAAACGCTCAGGCTTACGACAAACCAAAAGGTGAGAATCGTCATCCCAATTTAAGTTTCTGCCTTGTTTATATCTCAAGTTTGTATTCACCGAACGGTCGCCCACAATTTTCACAGGATTTTGTACTCGTATCATTCCGTGGTCAGTTGTGATAATTAATCGACCTTTTTTCTCCGAAATTTTCTTCAATAAATCGAATAAAGGCGAGTGATTAAACCAGCTTGCCGTTAAGCTTCTATAACCTGATTCGTCGGGAGCTAATTCCTTTATCATCGCCATATCTGTACGTGCGTGAGAAAGCATATCCACGAAATTATAGACAATTACATTCAAATGGTTTTGCGATAATTTAGTGAAGTTTTCGACTAAATTTTTCCCCTGATTATTATGAATAATCTTGTGATAAGACGATTTTACGGCAAAAGGCATTCTACTTTTCCGAATTTGTTCTTGAAAGAAAAATTCTTCGTGCTGATTAAAACCTTCTTCATCTTCGCTATCGCCAATATCTTGAACCCAATGTTTTGGATATTGTTTTTCAATCTCCGAAGGCATTAAACCCGAGAAAATAGCATTCCGAGCGTAAGCCGTTGTGGTTGGTAAAATAGAATAATAGACAGATTCTTCTTCAACCGAAAAATAATCTTGAATAAGTCCTTCCAAAATTTTCCATTGGTCAAAACGCAAATTATCAATCAACACAAAAAATAGGGGAGAGTCTTCTTTCAACAAAGGAAAAACCTTTTTACGCATCAATTGATGCGACAAAACGGGTTTATTTGCCTTTGGTTCATTGAGCCATTCTTCGTAATTTTCGGTGATAAATCGGGAGAAATTAGCATTGGCTTCTGCCTTTTGCATATTCATTACCTCCGCCATCGACTTATTTTCGGTGCGGTCAATTTCTAATTCCCAGAAAAGTAATTTTTTATAGATTTCAGCCCATTCGGCATGGTCAATGCGGTCTTGATATTGAGCTGCAATTTGACGAAATTCTTGTTGATATGAGAGATTAGTTTTTTCTTCTTCTAATCGTTTTTTATCTAAAATTTTCTTAACAGAAAGAAGTATCTGGTTGGGATTCAAAGGTTTAATTAAATAATCAGCAATTTTTGAACCGATTGCTTCTTCCATAATATCTTCTTCTTCCGACTTTGTAATCATAATTACGGGAAGATTTGGCTTCAACTGCTTAATTTTTGGAAGCACCTCCAAGCCTGTCATGCCAGGCATATTTTCATCTAAGAAAACGACATCAAATTTCTTTTTTTCTACTTCTTCCAAAGCATCAGCCCCAGAATTTACGGGTGTAACGTCATAACCTTTTTGGGTAAGAAACATGATATAAGGTTTGAGCAAGTCTATTTCGTCATCTGCCCAGAGTATTGAGTATTGCATAATTTTCCGATGTTCGTTTTCTGATATTTT
>JAAFIU010000409.1 GCA_013298805.1 Cytophagales bacterium
AACCACGTTCTCCAGTGATAACATACGTCTCAAAACGCTCGCCATTATTATTATTAACAATTTGTACTTTTTCGTTTTCAATAAGATTGGCAGCATCCATGAGGTCTTCGTCGATGGTGACACTACCAACATAATTCAACTCCGCCTGTGTGATTTTCACACGGTGGAGTTTAGATTTCATAACGTGAATAAACATATTTTGATTTGATGTTTGGGGTTTTGTGTTTGATTTTACTTTTGCATAAAATTTTACTCCAGTAAATCAAAGCACAAAGGTATTTAGAATAAATGATTCTATACTAAGCAAAAAGCAATTTGCGAAAAGCGAATAAATTAATTCACTAATTCAAATAATCTATTTTTACAAACCTAAATCATTTTAGCATATCAATTTAACGTTGGCTCTTAAAACTAATGTATCGAAAATCAAATAATTACATTGTCAATCAATCGAGTTTTACCCATAAAAGCAGCAATACACAAAGCTGTTTGACCCTCTAAAAGTTCATTGATGGGTTGAAGTGTTTCAAAATCAGAGATTTCAAAATATTCTAAATCAATGCCTTCTACCTTTGATAAATACTCGGCAACAAATTTCTTTGTTTCCTCTCCCGACTTTTTATTCTTTAATAGATTACAGGCTTGTTGCAAAGATTTGTAAATCTCGGGAGCTAAATTTCGTTGTTCAGCACTAAGATTTCGATTTCTTGAAGACATCGCTAATCCGTCAGATTCTCTTTGCGTTGGGCAGATATTGAGGGTTAAAGCAAAACTTAAATCTTTCACCAAACGGTTGATTACGGCACATTGTTGGAGGTCTTTTTGTCCAAAATAGGCATTATCAGGTTGAATAATGTTGAATAGTTTTGATACTACAACACCAACCCCGTTAAAATGACCAGGACGGAATTTTCCTTCCATGACTCTCTCCAAATCACCAAAGTCAAATTTTAGATTGGGTAATTGTGGGTACATCTCATCAACACTTGGAGCAAAAACGGCATGGCAGCCCGCCGACTCAAGCATCTGACAGTCAGCGTCCAATGTTCTTGGATATACCGCTAAATCCTGAGCATTGTTAAATTGGGTAGGATTGACAAAAATGCTACAAACCGTAAGTTGGTTTTGTTGATTAGAGGCTTCAATTAAGGACAAATGTCCTTTGTGTAATGCTCCCATAGTTGGGACAAGCCCAACCGATTTACCTGCAAGACGTTCTGATTTTAAAAAAACTTGTAGGGATTTTATTGAATGAAAAATTTGCATTTTTTATTTACGCTCGATGTTCTTAAAAATATACCAAAAGTGACCTTCATCTTGGGTAATGTTAGCTGAGTTTAGATAACTGATTTCCCGCAAGAACCCATAAACAAAACCAATAAGTCCAGACAACGAAGCAATTTGTTGTGGAATATCCGTATTTTTTTTATATTTTTGCATAATTTTTTACTTATATTTCTCTGCTTTGGTGTTAATAAAAGCATCAAGTTGGCGAGTTAACAGGTTTTATAGAAGTCTTACAAAAATATCAAAATTACTTTTGTAACAAACTTAGTAAGCAATAACGGTTCGCCGTTTTAATGATAACTCACAACTTAACACTTTTTAACAGCTATAAAGCTTCTAACAACGACAACAATGTCTAAATTGCGTATCCTTTACGTTGCCAGTGAAGTTGACCCTTTCCTTTCTACGACCCAAGTCGCTGATTTTATCAGAAAATTACCCTCTGCTATGCAAGACAAAGGGTTTGATATCAGGATTTTAGTACCACGTTTTGGGTTGATAAATGAACGAAAAAATCGTCTTCATGAAGTAGTCAGACTATCAGGTTTTACCGTACCCGTTGGTGATTCAGATATGCCTGTTACTATCAAAGTAGCGTCATTACCTTTAGCAAGATTACAGGTTTATTTTATTGATAATGAAGACTATTTTCAGAGAAAATACGTTTTCACAGACAAAGAAAATAAGTTTTATGAAGATAACGACGAAAGAGCCATCTTTTTTTGCAAAGGGGCTTTAGAAACCGTTAAGAAATTAGGTTGGTCACCAGATATTGTTCATTGTAGTGACTGGATGACGGCATTAATTCCTTTATATCTGAAAACAACTTACAAAAACGACCCAATTTTTAAAGATTCAAAAACCATATTTTCAGTTTTTGATAATAGTTTTGCTCATAAATTTCAGTTTGAAGGACTTTATGAAAAAGTTAAAATAGCTAATGTCGAAGATGAAATGTTAGGCAGTTTAGCTTCAGCAGATTATGAAGGTTTTATGAAAATTGGCATAGAATATTCTGATATAGTTATTACGACAGAGGAAGAAGTAACAGAGAAATTTAACACTATTTTTAATGAATTACCTGACAAAAAATTTGAGTACGTTTCAGAAACAGATATCGACGGTTTTTACAATCTTTACACAGCGTTGGTTGGCGAGTAAAAGCTTACTGGCGAGTATCATTCTCTTCTTTTGTATTTCTTTAACTGCTTGCGAAGACCCACAGGAAATAGGTTCTGAAGTTTTTGTACAGGATATTGGAATCTTATTCACTGATACGCTAACGGTTGATGCTTCAACGATTTTGTTGGACTCTATCGCAACAAATAATACATCCAATCTTTTAGTTGGTCGTTATATTGACCCTAATCTCGGTCTGGTAGAAGCAAGTAGTTATTTCCAAATTGCCAATGCAGATACACTTTACTCAAGTGTAGATACTGCGGGTAGAAAAGATGTTACATGGTTGAAATATCCAAGTAAGGTGGACTCTATTCGTTTTATCTTGCCTTACACGCTTTATCAAGGAGATACTTTACAACGTCAGACATTTAAGTTGACGCAATTATCGGATGATGCTTCTTTAGATGCTACTTTGTCGTATTATAGAACATCAGATGCTCCTGCATTGTCATCAACAGTGTTAGGTAAAGTTCAAAGTGTTAAAGTTAGACCAATCAAAAATAGTAATATCATCTCAG
>JAAFIU010000372.1 GCA_013298805.1 Cytophagales bacterium
GCCTACCTGTTGCATCATTTTTTTTAGTAAATTCGCTAAATGAAATTCTTTTCAGTCATATTGTCTTTATACATTCTCATTCTTTCGTGTCTGCCTTGTGGTGATACGGAGGACTGTAAAGTATTGGATAATGGAAAAGAGACTTTCGCTCAAATTGACCACCACGACCACCAAGAGGACACAGAATCATGTTCACCCTTTTGTACCTGTGCTTGTTGTGGTTCAACCATCGTTTTTAGTTTTCAGTGTGCAGTCTTAATGACTGAAAATACTCCTTCTTTTTTTCCCCTGAGTGAGAGAATTATTGCAAAAAATGACTCTTTTGCTTCCAATTTCTACGGAAATATTTGGCAACCGCCCAAAATCTAAAAGTTGATATTTTACTGTTTTAAATCATTACTGATAAGTCCATTTCAGTGTGGTTTTCTGTATTTCAATAAAATTTAGATTCAAAAAATGTTAGATAAAATCATTCATTTTTCCATCAATAATAAATTTATTGTGGGATTATTCACGTTGGCATTGGTGCTGGTGGGCGTTTATAATGTAAGTCGTCTGCCCATTGATGCCCTACCCGATATTACCAACAATCAGGTACAAGTTATTACTACCGCCCCTACTTTGGCAACCCAAGAGGTAGAACAATTTATTACTTATCCCATCGAACAAACGATGAAAACGATTCCCAAAATCGTTGAAATGCGTTCATTTAGCCGTTTTGGGTTGAGTGTGATTACCCTTGTTTTTGAGGAAAACGTAGATATTTATTGGGCAAGGCAGCAAATGAGCGAAAAACTCAAAGATGCCGAAAGACTCATTCCCAAAGGAACGGGAATTCCTGAATTAGCCCCTATTAGTACAGGTTTAGGCGAAATTTACCAATACGTTATTTATGCTAAAAAAGGCTTTGAAACTCAATTCGATGCCTCAAAACTTCGTAGTATTCAAGATTGGGTAGTTAAACCACAATTGTTAGGAACGCCAGGCATTGCCGAAGTAACCACCTTGGGCGGCAGTCTGAAACAATATGAAATAGCCGTGCAGCCCGACCGACTCAAAAGTATGAATGTAACCATCACTGATATTTTCGAGGCACTCGAAAAAAACAATGAAAATACGGGTGGCGCATACATCGACAAACAACCTTATGTCTATTTTATTCGGGCTTTGGGAATGGTAAAAAACATTCCTGATATTGAAAAAATCGTAGTCAAAACCAATAATGGCATTCCCATTTTAGTCCGTGATGTTGCTAAAGTACAAGAAGGTTCAGCCTTGCGATACGGGGCTGTTACCAAAGATGGCAAAGGGGAAGTGGTAGGCGGAATGGTGTTGATGCTGAAAGGAGAAAACTCTTCGGCTGTCGTAAATCGAACCAAAGCCAAAGTGGAGCAAATCCGTAAATCATTGCCCGAAGGCGTGGCTCTTGAACCATTCATTGACCGAACAAAATTGGTTAATCATGCTATTGGAACGGTTGAGAGCAATCTTTTGGAAGGAGCGTTGATTGTTATTTTCGTATTGGTATTGCTTTTGGGCAATTGGCGAGCGGGTTTGATTGTAGCATCCGTTATTCCTTTGGCGTTACTTTTTGCCGTAATTATGATGAACCTTTTTGGCGTAAGTGGCAACTTAATGAGTTTGGGAGCGATTGATTTTGGACTCATTGTGGATGGTGCTGTTATTATCGTTGAAGCCGTTATCCACCGACTCCACCAAAACAAAGAGGGTAAACTTGATAGCCAACAAATGGATGATGAAGTTTTACACGCTGCCACCAAAATCAGAAGTAGTGCGGCTTTTGGCGAAATCATCATCTTGATTGTGTATTTGCCTATTTTAGCTTTGGTCGGCACGGAAGGAAAGATGTTTAGACCCATGGCACAAACGGTTTCTTTTGCTATTCTGGGAGCTTTTATTCTTTCTTTAACCTACGTCCCGATGGCTTCGGCTTTGTTTTTGAGTAAAACCATCAGCCATAAAAAAAATATCTCTGATAAAATTATCGGTGTTATTGAGCGTTTTTATCGCCCCATTTTAGAAAGAGCCTTAAAAATGAAAGCCATTATTCTGACCGTTGCTGTTACCTTATTTTTAGTTGCTTTATTTGTTTTTGGTAGAATGGGAGGCGAATTTATCCCTACTTTGGAGGAAGGTGATGTTGCCATAACTTTCAGAATTGCCAATGGAAGTTCTTTAAGCATGACTGTTGAAACTTCAACGCAATTAGAAAAAATACTAAAAAATAAATTTCCCGAAGTGGTAGAAGTTGTAGCAAAGATTGGTTCTGCCGAAATTCCTACCGACCCTATGCCCATTGAATCAGGAGATTTGATTATCGTTCTAAAAGACAAAAAGGAATGGACAACGACCCAAGACTTTTATGCCTTGTCGGAAATGATGAAATCAGAATTGGAACAAATTCCAGGCGTTGGCTTTGAAGTTTCACAACCCATCCAAATGCGTTTTAATGAGTTAATTTCAGGTGTTAAAAGTGATGTTGCCATTAAAATTTTTGGAGAAGATTTAGAAAAATTAGCTGCAACTGCCAATGCTGCCATTGGTTTAATCGGAAATATTGAAGGCGTGGCAGACATCAAAGCCGAGCAAGTAACGGGAATGCCCCAAATTACGGTTCGTTATAATCCTGATAAAATGGCTCTATACGGCTTAAACGTAGGCGATTTGAACAAAGTAGTACGAACGGGTTTTGCAGGACAAGCCACAGGCATAGTTTATGAAGGTGAAAAACGCTATGATTTAGTGGTACGTTTAGATAAAGATTTTCGTCAGGATATTTCTAACGTAAAAAATATATTCATCAGCCTTCCATCGGGTAATCAGATTCCTTTGGAACAAGTGGCAGACGTAAATTTTGAGCAAGGTCCCGCCCAAATAAGCCGTGAAGATGGCAGACGTAGACTTGTCATTGGCTTGAACGTCCGTGGACGAGATGTAAAATCGGTGGTCAATGATATTCAAGCCAAATTGGATAATAAATTAAAATTACCCGAAGGCTATTATGTAACGTATGGTGGACAATTTGAAAATTTAGTCGAAGCTAATAAACGCCTTGCGGTAGCAGTACCCGTTGCCTTACTCTTGATTTTTATCCTATTATTTTTCACTTTCAAATCCGTCAAACAATCCCTTTTGATTTTTACCGCCATTCCACTTTCAGCCATTGGGGGCGTATTCGCTCTGTGGTTGCGAGGAATGCCATTTAGTATTTCGGCAGGAATCGGTTTTATTGCCCTATTTGGTGTGGCAGTTTTGAATGGAATTGTACTAATTGGTTATTTCAATCAATTGAAAGCCGAAGGTTGGGATGATATTTTAGAACGAATTAAAGAAGGCACAAAAGTACGTTTACGTCCCGTAGTAATGACGGCAGCCGTAGCTTCGTTGGGTTTTCTACCGATGGCATTGAGTAGCGGGGCGGGGGCAGAAGTGCAAAAACCTTTGGCTACGGTAGTAATTGGTGGTTTAATTACGGCTACTTTATTGACGTTAATTGTGCTACCGATTTTGTATTATTTACTGGAAAAGAACGTAAAAGTGAATAAAACGGCAACGACTTTGGTTATTTTATTTATGTTTTTAGGAGGAAATATTAATGCCCAGCAACCCATAAATGTAAGTCAAGCCATAGAATTAGGATTAAGAAATAATCAACAAATTCAAGCGAATGAACT
>JAAFIU010000459.1 GCA_013298805.1 Cytophagales bacterium
GTTGCACATTACATAAAATATTAAAAAATGATACTGATAGAAAATACCGTCATTAGTGATGATATAGCAGAAAAATTTTTCGTTTGTGACCTCATCAAATGTAAAGGAGCTTGCTGTGTAGAAGGTGATTTAGGCGCTCCTCTCAATGATGACGAATTGCCCATTATGGAGCAAATTTATGAGACGGTAAAGCCTTACCTCTCTGAAATTGGCATTCAAGCCATTGAAAAAGAAGGAGTTTATGTAAAGGATTGGGAAGGCGATTATTCAACACCAGTAATTGAAGGTAGAGAATGTGCTTATGCCATTTACGATGATAGAAATATCCTCAAATGCGGTATTGAACAAGCCTTTTTTGATGGTAAAATCTCTTGGAGAAAACCGATTTCTTGTCATCTTTATCCTATCAGAATTACAAAATACGAACATTACGAAGCCCTAAATTATGACCGTTGGCATATTTGTTCGGATGCTTGTACTCACGGAGAAAATCTGGGCGTAGAAGTCTATAAGTTTTTAAAAGAACCACTCATTAGAAAATACGGAGAAGCTTGGTATCAGGAATTATTACAAGAAATTAAAGATAGAGAGGAGGAGTAAAACCTCAAACAAACATTAAATTATGACAAAATCATTCAAAAGAACCACCGTTACGGCAGCCCTAATTTATGCTAACGGTCCTATTCATATCGGACACATTGCGGGTTGTTACCTTCCTGCCGACATATACGTGCGTTATTTGCGTGCCACTGGACAAGACGTTAAATTCATTTCTGGAACTGACGAACACGGTGTACCCATTACCATTAAAGCTAAAAAAGAAGGCGTAACGCCACAAGAAATAGTTGATAAATATTACGGAATCATCAAGGATTCGTTTGAAGAATTTGGGATTTCATTTGACATTTATTCAAGAACCTCTAATCAAGTTCACCACGAAATGTCGCAGGATATTTTCAAGAGAATTTACGATAAAGGTCAATTCACAGAAGAAACTACCGAACAGTATTACGACGAAAAAGCAAAGACTTTCTTAGCCGACCGTTATATCATTGGGACGTGTCCGAAGTGTGGTAATGAAAGTGCCTATGGTGACCAATGTGAACGTTGTGGTTCAACCCTTTCACCAACTGAACTTATCAATCCACGTTCTGCTTTGAGTGGTGAACCGCCCATTATGAAGGCTACCAAAAACTGGTATTTACCTTTGGACGCTATGCAACCAATGCTCGAAAAATACATTGAGAGCCATCCAGAATGGAAACCGAATGTATTAGGGCAAGTAAAATCTTGGTTAAATGATGGTTTGAAACCTCGTGCTATGACTCGTGATTTGGATTGGGGAATTAAAGTGCCATTGCCTGATACCGAAGGAAAAGTAATGTACGTTTGGTTTGATGCTCCGATTGGATATATCTCAATGACCAAAGAATTGACCGACCAATGGGAATTGTATTGGAAAGACCCAGAAACCCGTTTGGTCAATTTTATCGGAAAAGATAACATCGTTTTTCACTGTTTAATTTTCCCTGCAATGTGCATGGCTGACGGTAGATTTATCGTTGCAGACAACGTGCCTGCCAATGAATTTATGAATTTGGAAGGCGATAAAATTTCAACTTCAAGAAATTGGGCGGTTTGGTTGCACGAATATCTCCGTGAGTTTGAAGGCAAACAAGATATTTTACGTTATGTTCTGGCTGCTTCTGCTCCAGAAACGAAAGATTCAGATTTTACTTGGGCTGATTTCCAAACTCGTAATAATTCAGAATTAGTCAATATTTTCGGAAATTTTGTCAATCGTGCGGTTGTTCTTACCGAAAAAGGTTTTGAAAGTAAAGTGCCTATTTTGGGTACTTTGGCAGAAATTGATACCAATGTTCTCAACGAATTAGCCGCATATCCACAACAAATTGCGGAGGCAATTGAGCATTATAAATTCCGTGAAGCCCTTACTTTGATGATGGAAGTGGCTCGTCTGGGAAATAAATATTTGGCAGAAACAGAGCCTTGGAAAGTTGCCGACCCACTCAGAAAAGG
>JAAFIU010000248.1 GCA_013298805.1 Cytophagales bacterium
GCCAAAGGTCATTGCTCCCGAACCTGCGGCAATCAAAAATGAGTCGCCGTGTCCGTGATAGTTTCCTTCAAATTTTATCATTTTGTCTCTTCCTGTGTAGCCACGAGCCACACGCAAAGCTGACATAGTGGCTTCTGTACCCGAATTTACCATGCGGACTTTCTCTACTGAAGGTACAATTGAACAGATTAATTCTGCCATTTCCACTTCTCTACGAGTTGGAGCTCCGAAAGAAAAACCTTTTTGAATGGCATCAGCAACGGCTTTTTCTACTAATTCATGGGCGTGTCCTAAAATCATAGGTCCCCAAGAATTGATAAGTTCGATGTAAGACTTTCCATCTTCATCGTATAGATATGCCCCTTTGGCAGATTTAATAAAAATTGGACTACCACCAACCGCACGGAAGGCACGCACTGGCGAATTAACGCCTCCAGGAATGTAATTTTTAGCTTTGTCGAAAAGTTGTTCGGAAATTGTCATTTTTTTATAGGAAAAAGGAAGTGAGGAGGAGTGAAGACTGGGATGAATGGAGGAAAATTAGTAGCATTTTATATTAAATTTAATTAATATAAGTTACGTTTTTACCTCTTTTATTCCTTCCCCCATTTCTCCTTGCTTCTTTTTTCCATTATTTTGTTAATACAAATTTATAATTTTGAAATGTTGTAAAGAGCAACACTTGGTTATCTTGTGATTTTATATAGTTGAATCCAGCGAGATTATAACCATCTTTATAGGCATCTCGGTTGTCTAAGCCCTTACGAATATTATTGCCATAACGTCCTAAAATTCTTCCCCAAAAAAGAGCAATATCATATCCATGAAGTGCATAATAGGAAGGGAGAACGCCATATCTATTCAAATACTCCTTACGAAAAGCATCGACAATTGGTTTTTCGGTATCTACAAATTCTGGGTCGAGACAATAGACTTCTCGCCCAGCCAAAGTGCCATTACTTAAATTTGACGAATTAAATGCCTCGGCAGTTGTTACTAAAGGGTACATGACCTCTTTTTTATTCAAGGCATTAATCATGGACAAGCCAGCTTTTTTATCAGAAGTTGCCATGAAAATATGACTAACTTTACTTTCTGGTAATTTAGACTCAATGTCGTTAGCAAAGGGTAATATTTTTTCAAATTTTACAATATCGTAGCCCATTTTTTGCATTTGTTGGCGGTAGGTTTCTGCCATTGTAGAGTCATTTTGCGAGTCTGTGTAATAGATTGCGGTATTTCTCCCTAAAAATGCTTGTCTTCTCACAAAGTCTGCTGCTTTGATGGCTTGCATACCTGCGGAGGGTTGTGCCAAAAAAACCAACTTATATTCATCCAAAAGTTTTTGATTATTAGACATTGGATTAATTATTGGAATTTGAGCCGTTTCACAATATGCCGTTGCTACTTTATTACTTTCAGCATATAAAGGTCCAATCAATAAATCCATTTTTTGAAAAGACTCATTATTGACTAACTCTAACATTGCATCTGTATCGTTAGCAATGTCATAAGTGAAAAGATTAATTGAAACTCCTTCTTTCAAGAGTGTATTTTTTGCCATTTTCATTCCTTGATAAATGTCAAGAACATATTGATTCTTACGGGTTCTTTCGGGGTCAAGTTCTTCGATGGTTAAGGGTAATAATAAACCAAAATTGAAATAGCTTTTATTTTTGACAGTTTTAGAGTTTATGACTGAAGAAGCTTTGTTTTTCTTTTCCAACAAAATATTCTCATCGGGAAATTGAGTAGATAGTTCATTTAGTGTCTTCACTGATTGAATCTTACCAATATAAAATGCTTTCATTTCTGCTAAATCATCTTGAAAAGAGTCATCTGCAATAGATTTGGCGTATGTTAAGGCATCTTCATAGTTTTTTTCTTCAAAGGCAATGTTTGAAAAAAGGTAATTTATGTCATCTTTTTTATTCCAATTTGGATAAAGTGCCAATAAATTTTTCAAAGTAGTTTTTGCCTCAAAATATTTCTGCAATTTTGTGGAAGCGAGTGCATTGAAATAAAACGAGTAAGGAACAAATGAAGATTCGATTCGATTATTACATAACGACCCAAATTCGGTTTGAGCCTTTTCATAATCACCGCTTTTGAAAGTTTGAAGCGCTTTTTTGTAGGCTATTTCATAATCATAAGCATTTTTTTGAGCAAAAGTCGTTTGAAAAATACTTAAAATAACCAATAAAAATATGAGTCTTTTGAGCATAATGTTATATTTATGGTCTGGTTTTCACAAAGATAAAAATAAGGATTTAGCTTTTAGAAATTAACGCTTAGTTTATTAATAAAATCATTAGCAAATGAATATAACTTGGTATCACAAGCATTTTAGAGACCTCAATACTACTGAATTGTATCAAATTTTACAATTACGCAATGAGGTATTTATTGTTGAACAAAATTGCCCTTTTCAGGATTTGGACGACAAAGACTTCAAGTGTTATCATTTGATGGGTTTTGACACTGTTTCACAGAAAATAATGGCATACACCCGTATTGTACCTGCAGGGGTGTCGTATGAAGAGACTTCAATTGGGCGAGTTGTATCGTCGCCATTGGCTCGTGGAAGTGGGTTTGGCAAACAACTCATGAAAAAATCTATTGAACTTTTGGAAGAACTTTACGGAGGTGTTTCCATTAGAATTGGCGCTCAATTATATCTCAAAAAATACTACGAATCTTTTGGCTTTCAACAAGATAGTGATATTTATTTGGAAGATGGCATTGAACATATTTTGATGGTGCGACAGTAGTCGGATTAGGTAAAAAATATATGAAAAATATTATAAATTTCAGAAAACATATTCATGCAAATCCAGAACTTTCGGGGCTTGAAAAAAACACGAGTGAATATGTCATGAATGCCTTAAAAGAACTTGGTATTACCACGATTCATCAAGGGTTTTCAATGTATTCGTTCATCGCAGAAATTAATGGGAAAGAGGAAGGTTCGACAATCCTTTTTCGTTGTGAATTAGATGCTTTGCCAATTCAAGAGACGAATGATTTGCCTTACCGTTCGATTCATGAAGGTATTTCGCACAAATGCGGACATGATGGGCATTTGGCTATTATGCTTAGGTTTGCCCAAAAGTTGATGAAAAATTTGATTTTAAAAGGGAAAATTCTCCTATTTTTTCAATCAGCAGAAGAGACTGGGGAAGGAGCAAGAGGAGCAATTGAATCAGGGATTTTTGACCAATTTTCGATTGATTATGCCTTCGCTTTGCACAATATGCCCAGTTTTCCAATGGGAGCAATTCTCGCCAAAGAACATCTATTTACACCCTGTGTTGAAAGTGGTATTTTTGAATTAATTGGTAAAACCAGTCATGCCTCAGAACCACAAAAAGGCATAAATCCTGCTTTAGCAATTGCCGAAATAATTAATTACTTTGAGAATCTGATTGATGCTGATAAATCAAGCGAAAGCTATTTCCTCTGTACGCCGATTCACATTGATATGGGAGAAAAAGCTTATGGTACTTCGGCGGGAAAAGCTACTGTTGGCTATACTTTCCGTACTTGGGAAAATGACAAATTTGATAATATGAAAAGGCAAATAGAGCAGGATGTTGCCCAAATTGCCCATAAACACAACCTTAATTTAATCTCAAATTGGGTAGAAACTTTTAACGCTAATACCAATCATCCTGAAGCCTATCAACACATTAAAAAGGCAGCTTCATTACTTAAAATGGATATAATTGACCTTGAAAAGCCGTTTGAATTTGGAGAAGATTTTGGATTATTTACTAAAAAATACAAAGGAGCAATGTTTGGAATTGGTTCGGGAATTAATCAACCACCTTTGCACAACTCCGATTTTGATTTCCCAGATGAATTGATTGAAATTGGAAGCTCAATGTTCTATCAATTATCCAATCATTTATTGAAATTTTAGTTCAACAAAAATGTTTAAAACCTCTAATTTTTAACAAAATAGGGTATCTCCGCTCAACAAAAAAACAAAAATGAATAAAACACAAATCCAAATCATCTCAAACACGGTGGGCGTGATGACCCATCAAGTACAAAATACCATTAACCTATTTGACGAAGGCGGAACTGTTCCTTTTATTGCCCGATACAGAAAAGAAGCCACAGGAAGCCTTGATGAAGTACAAATTCTGGATATTAAAGAACTTTGGACGAAATTGAAAGAAGCAGATAAGCGTCGGGAGGGAATTATAAAATCTATTGAAGAACAAGGAAAAATGACTCCTGTATTATTGGAAAAACTCAATAATGCGTATCACATTCAAGAATTAGAAGACCTGTATCTGCCTTATAAACAAAAGCGTAAAACTCGTGCGAGCATTGCCATTGAAAAAGGTTTAGAACCATTAGCGAAGTTGATTTTTGAGCAAAAAGAAAATAGCGTTCTCAAAAAAGCAGAATCGTTTTTGAATGATAAAGTTGCTAACGTTCAAGAGGCTTTGCAAGGAGCGAGAGACATCATTGCGGAATGGGTAAACGAAAATGTAGATGCCAGAAATGCCGTCCGTAAAGTCTTTGAGCGTGAAGCATACGTTTATTCAAAAGTAAAAAAGAACAAGGAAGAGGAGGGTACAAAATACCGTGATTATTTTGATTTTAACGAACCGTTGAAAAAAGTGCCTTCACACCGACTTTTAGCGATTCGTAGAGGTGAAGAAGAGGGCTTTTTATCGGTAACCATTTCTCCCGAGGAAGACAATGCTTTGGGCGCTTTGGATAGAATCTTCTTGCGTGGTTTGCCCGAAGCAAAGGAACAAGTTGAACTTGCCATCACCGATTCTTACAAACGTTTGATGAAGCCGTCAATCGAAAATGAATTTGCGGGATTGTCGAAAGAAAAGGCTGATACAGAAGCCATTAGAATTTTTGCTCAGAACCTTCGTCAGTTGTTATTAGCTTCTCCTTTGGGACAAAAAAAGGTGCTTGCTATTGACCCAGGTTATCGTACAGGTTGCAAAACAGTGGTTTTGGATGCTCAAGGAAATTTGTTAGCTGATACCGTAATTTATCCATTTGATAAACCTTCGGAAGCTCAGGATAAAGTTTTGATGCTTTCTGAAAAATACCAAATTGAGGCAGTTGCCATCGGAAACGGTACGGCTGGACGTGAAACAGAGGATTTTGTGAAGAAGTTATTCCAAAACTCCCCTCTCCAACGGGGAGGGGCAGGGGCGGCCGACGCTTCGGGTGGGGTTTCTCCTCAAATCTTTGCCGTTTCAGAACAAGGTGCATCCATTTATTCTGCTTCAACGATTGCTCGTGAGGAGTTTCCAGACAAAGATATTACGGTTCGTGGAGCTGTTTCGATTGGCCGTAGATTGATGGACCCATTGGCTGAATTGGTAAAAATTGATGCAAAATCAATTGGTGTTGGGCAATATCAGCACGATGTTGAACAGAATTTATTGAAAGATTCTTTGGATGCCGTGGTGGAAAGTTGCGTGAATGCAGTTGGGGTAAATCTCAATACGGCTTCCAAACATTTGCTGAGTTATGTAGCAGGTTTAGGGCCAGCCATTGCGGCAAATGTTGTAAAGTTCCGTCAGGAAAATGGCGAATTTACTTCGAGAAGTCAAATTAAGAAAGTGTCACGTCTGGGCGATAAAGCTTTTGAACAATGTGCAGGATTTTTAAGGATTCAGGATGCAAAAAATCCGTTAGATAATTCGGCAGTTCACCCTGAAACTTATCCCGTAGTAGAACAAATGGCGAAGGATTTGAAGTGTACCGTTAAGGATTTGATGACCTCAGCGGAGTTGAGAAAGAAAATCAACTTGCAAAGTTATGTTACGCCTAAAACGGGTTTATTGACGCTCCAAGACATTATGAAGGAATTAGAAAAACCTTCCCGTGACCCAAGAGAGCAGTTAATTGCTTTTGAATTTGACCCAAATGTAAAAAAAGTTGAGGATTTATACGAAGGAATGGTTTTACCTGGAATCGTGACAAATATTACCGCTTTTGGCTGTTTTGTGGATGTTGGCGTGAAACAAGATGGTTTGGTGCATATATCTCAATTAGCCAACCAATACGTTTCCGACCCCAATCAAGTGGTGAAATTACAACAACACGTAAAAGTGAGAGTAATGGAGGTGGATATTGCAAGAAAAAGGGTGGCGTTGAGTATGAAAGGCGTGTAGTATTTCTGAATTTGGATTCGAGGGATTAATGGATTTTTAGGATTAAAATAATCCAATGAATCTGATAAATCCCACGAATCCAAATTCAGAAATTTATCTCTATATTTACAAGAAAATCTAAATTCATCAAACAATGGAATTACTCGAAAAAATAACGTTATCCGAAGTACAAATCCAAAAAATTGAGCAAGGAGGCATCGTAAAAATCGAAGCCACTTGGG
>JAAFIU010000202.1 GCA_013298805.1 Cytophagales bacterium
TGGCAACAAATTCGCCACTTTTTACTTCCACAGAAATTTTATTAAGTGCCATCGTTTCGATGTCTTCGGTACGATAGATTTTTTCTAAATTGGTTATTTTTAACATTGTATTTTTGGTTTTAATGATTTTTACCGCAAGGACGGGAAGACGCTAAAAAAGTTTTCCTACCGCAAAGACGGGATGACGCAATTAACTGATTTATTATTTTTTTTATTATGATTGGGCGTAACATTTAAAACCTTGCGTTCTCCCGTCCTTGAAGTTCATTTCTATTTGGGTGCTTTAATGACCAACTCCTGCATATCTCCGTAATTTTCGTAGCTACTCGTTACTACTTTGTCACCCACTTTTAAGCCGCCCATAACTTCATAATAATCAGGATTTTGGCGACCTAACTGAATATCAACTTTATAGGCTTTTGTACCGTTTTCGTTCACTTTAAAAATCCAATTGCCACCCGTTTGTTGATAAAAACCTCCTTTGGTCAATAGTATAGCTTGGGTGTCATCGCTTAATGAAAGACGAACTTGAAGTGTTTGTCCACGACGTATATTGCTTGGAGGCGTTCCAACAAATTCCATATCCACTTGAAAACGACCATTCGTTACTTGCGAATAAACCTTTTTGATTTTGAGTTTATAGGTTTTGTCAGCAATCGTAAACTCGCCCATTAAGCCAATAAAAACTCTTGAAATATAATGTTCGTCAATATCCGCCCGAACTTTAAAACCACTCAAAACGTCAATTTGTCCTAAGCGTTGTCCACGAGTTTTCAATTCCCCAACCTCCGCATTTCTTGAAGTTAATTGACCATCAACGGGAGCTTTTACAATCAAATCTTGGGCTTTTTTACGCATCAACGCCAAAGTCGTTTGGTTACGAGCGATAGTTTCTCGCATTTGGTTTATTTGTTGGTTGGTCGTAACCGAATCTTGTTTCAAAGTTTGGCTCACTAATTTTCTTCTGCGAGTTTGATAATTGTAAGCATTTAAAGAAGCTTTATAGTCTTGTTCAGAAATTACCTTTTCACGGTATAGTCTTTCATTCAACTTAAAGAGACGTTCAGCTTCGGCAAAGCCATTATCAATATCGGCTTGTGAATTTTGGTATTGAATGGTTGCTTGAGCTGCCAAATTGCGAGTATATTGCATTTGCGTTTGTAGTCCAAAAACGGAAGTTTCCTGATTTGCCAAAGACAGCTCCAAATCCGTATTTGCCAACTTCATAATTGCTTGTCCTTTTCTGAGCATCGCACCATCTTCAACAAAAAGCTCTTCTACTCGCCCGCCTTCAATGGCATCTAAGTATATCGTTTGAATCGGTAAAACAACGCCATTAATGGGAATGAATTCTTGGAAATTCCCTTTTGAAATTTCCGAAATCGTTAATCTTTCTTGTTCAACGTTAAGTTTAGAGTTGCCCGTATTATTGAAATAAGCGGCTGCAATTAGACCAACGATAGCCACACCACCCACAATCGGAAGGATGCGTTTCATTGACCATTTCTTTTTTTCTATTACTCTGTCCATGACTTTTTGGTTTATAAGTATTTCGTGCTGATTTTAGGTATTATAATAAATATTTAGGGTAACTCGCTTGCTGTGCTTACCAGAATAAGTGTTTGTAATCCATTAAAAATAAGGTGTTTATTTTTTTCGCTTTTCGCAAATCGCTTTTCGCTTAGTATAAATAATTTTTTTGTTAATACTTATACGCTTATCTTTTAGCACTTATTAACAACATTGAATATTATTGACAACTTTGTGCCAATAATTTAAGTATTTGATAATCAGTAAGTTATTTTATTTTTTATTTCAAAAAGTGTTCGCTTTTGATACACTTTTTGTACGCCAGCGGACAACTGCTATTGGGTTAAATTAGCGTAGCTATACTTAATTTCCGAAACTCTCTTTTGTCCTTTGCTTTTCAAACTATACCTTTACACAAAATTTAGACAACTGTTCTGAATTAGATATTTGATTTTCATAAAACAATAATTCATACCAAAGAAATGAGTGTACTTGTAAACAAAGACTCAAAAGTAATCGTACAAGGCTTTACGGGGTCTGAGGGTTCGTTCCATGCCCAACAAATGATAGAATACGGCACTAACGTAGTGGGTGGTGTTACTCCAGGAAAAGGTGGTTCAGTTCATCTTGACCGTCCAGTTTTTAATACTGTTTCTGAAGCAGTTGAGAAAGCAGGTGCAAATACCTCTATTATCTTTGTTCCGCCCGCATTTGCTGCTGATGCCATCATGGAAGCTGCTGATGCAGGTATCAAAGTGATTATTTGTATCACAGAAGGTATTCCTACTAAGGATATGATTTATGCTAAAGAATATATTCAAGGCAAAAACACAACTTTAATTGGACCAAACTGTCCAGGAGTAATGACTGCTGGCGAATGTAAAGTAGGTATCATGCCAGGTTTTATCTTCACAAAAGGTAAAATCGGTATCGTTTCAAAATCAGGAACGTTAACTTACGAAGCAGTTGACCAATTAACCAAAGCTGGTTTAGGACAAACTACTGCTATTGGTATTGGTGGTGACCCAATTATCGGAACGACTACCAAAGAAGCTGTTGAGTTATTGATGAATGACCCAGAAACAGAAGGTATCGTAATGATTGGTGAAATTGGTGGTGGTATGGAAGCTGAAGCTGCTAATTGGATTAAAGCTGACGGAAACCGTAAGCCAGTAGTTGGTTTCATTGCGGGACAAACTGCACCGAAAGGTCGTAGAATGGGTCACGCTGGTGCAATCATCGGTGGTGCAGATGATACCGCTGCTGCTAAAATGAAAATTATGGAAGAATGTGGTATCTATGTGGTACACTCTCCAGCAGATATTGGTGAAACAATGTTGAAAGCTTTAGGTTTATAGTTTTTAGTCTATAAGTCATAAATGTATAAGTTTTAAAGAAGGCTTCGTTTTAAACGAAGCCTTCTTGTTTATATTCCTTCCAAATTATGAATATTCGGAGTGGTTTGTTGCCATGATTGTAACGACTCAATACTATAAACTCCTGAAATTAAGAAAGTTGAGGTGTTCGCAAATCGCAAATCGCTTTTCGCTTACTATATTAACCGATTTTTCGTAATTTTGTAAAAAAGTCAAGACAATCATTGAACATAACGATACTTCATACAAAAAACTTTAACTCTGATAGATTCCCAAAATCTGATAGGGCTTCTTTTTTGATTCATCTACTTAAAACGTTACTTCAAAAAACGAGTAAAAGTATTCCTCTACAACTTTCACCTTTACGCTTTACGACTTTCTTATTATTGGCTACCTACTGCTTATTACCTACGGAGGCAAAGGCAAAAGGGGGTATTGGCCCTGATAACGCATTCTTTCTTGTGCATGACTATCAAGACGATTGGCAGGTTTTTGACGACCGCTACAAAGCCTACGTACCTTATGTGCGTGAACAACACAAAGATTATAATTCATTTAGTTTATTTTTTGATATTGAGAATTATAAAGGATATAAAATTTTATATCGTTCCGAAAAAGAGAATTACCTTTTCATTGATGCCTCGCTCCAAAAGAAATTGCCAGTGGGAATATGGGTGGTAATGGACGTGGATAGTTTGCAGCAAGTTTTTGGTAAAACGAAATTATTCCTGACTATTTATGGCACAAACTCTAACGTAGAAGATTTGACGATTCAGATTGGAAATAAAATTTCAAAAGCTCAAAAAGCCATTGAAATGACCCAATCTTTGTTAACAATTTTACCGAGAGAAATCCCCCCATTTCAAAATTTCTTTGTGGTAGGGTTGATTCTATTGGCTTGTGCTTATGCGTTTTTGTATAATTTTCAACCAAAATCATTCGAGCGATTTTTTAGCCCACGAGACTTATTGACCATTAGTACACGAGACGATTCTTTTGTGGTAAATAAACCTTTTGATTTAGGAAATATTCTTTTTGTGCTAAATCTCAGCTTTACCTTGTCATTCATTTTTATGATGATAACCCACGAAAAAACCGATTTATTTTCTGCCAGTGATATTTTAAGTGAAGGTGAAACGTTGGGTACTCTACTAATTAATTTCTTAGAAGTTACCTTCATTGTATTTGCCGCATTGATTTTTAAATATCTGGCATTAAGAGTTTTGTCTAACCTTTATCGACTTGATAATATTACTAATGTTCACTATTTTAAGATAATTCAGGCATCAAGTTTATTCTTTTTGATTATCTTAATTGTATTGATATTCAGTACTGTTTCAGTACCCGAAATTGTTAAGAATGCCGAAAAATATTTGTTCGTTCCTATTTCCTTATTTTTTGTCGCAAGGTTAGCATTGCTCTACTTTACGATAAATAAGATGACGACATTAAAAAATCTGTATTTATTTTCGTACCTTTGCATCGTTGAATTAATCCCCCTAATTATAGGCATACGTTTCGCCTTATAGTTTTTTTTTAATTCAATAATACCATAAAGTTGTTTCAGAGGTACATTTCGTAGTCTTGCAACTCAACAACGATTAGCCCCAATAGATAAAACTGCATTGAGCATGAGCGAAATCACAGTAACCGCACATCCAGACAGATTGACCAAAGTAACCAGTATTTTAGTTACGCAAGCCCGTCCAACTGACGAAAAGTCACCCTATTTCGAGTTGGCACGTAGGTATAACATGAAGGTTGATTTTCGCCCATTTATTGAAATACAAGGAGTTTCTTTTAAAGAATTTCGTAAGCAAAAGATTAATATTCTTGACCATACGGCTATCATTTTTACCAGCCGTAATGCCGTGGACCATTTCTTCCGAATCTGTAAAGAAGCCCGTATTGAAGTTCCTGCTGATATGAAATATTTTTGTATCACTGAGCAGACTTCTAATTATTTGCAGAAATATATCGTTATCCGTAAGCGAAAAATATTTACAGGTACAAAAACTGCTGCTGAGCTATTAGAACTTATCAAAAAACATAAGACTGAGAAATTCTTATTTCCATGTTCTGACAAACGTACAAACGATATTCCTGGATTTATGGGAACGAACGATTTACAATTGACAGAAGCAGTTATGTATGAAACGGTTTCAGCCGATTTGTCTGATTTAGAAGATGTTTATTACGATGTTCTGGCATTTTTTAGTCCATCAGGAATCAAATCTTTGATGGATAATTTCCCAGATTTCAAACAAAACAAAACTCGAATAGCCGCTTTTGGTCCCACAACTGCCAAAGCCGTTACCGAAGCAGATTTGATTTTGGATATTCAAGCTCCACTTCCAAATGCTCCGTCAATGACAGGTGCTTTGGAATTGTACATCAAAAAAGCCAATAGTATTTAAACATCATTGATTCAAAAAAAGCCTGTAAAGCGAAAGTTTTACAGGCTTTTTTGTTTTACTGATAAAAATAAAAGACACAATTTTACTTCAAAAAACGATAGGTAAATTTCATTAAAAAGATGTTTCTGGCTTGTCCCGCAAAGATATTATTGAATAAACTGATACCTACGGTTGAGTCAAAATCAGTACTTGCATCGGGCGTATTTCCTTGCGACCACACCAAATAAAACTCTGAACCTGCCTTATACTCCCAACTTGCCACTAAGTTTGAACGGAACTGAACAAAGTTGAAATCTGGTTTCCCGAAAGTGTAATCTACCTTGCCATCGTGGTTTTCATCTACTTCATAATTACCATTTTTGAAAGCAATTTCTTCATTGTTAAAACGATGAAAACGAGCATCATACGACTGGTTTAATGGGTCAACAACGTAACCGAAATTCTTGTAGGTTGGACGAGTAATGAAAGGTTGCCCGTAATATTGGAGAGTTAAATCGGGCGTGATGTTGTAATTTAAACGCAACGTATAGCGTAAAGTATTTTGGTCAACTTCACTCACTACAATTCTTTGTTTTCCGTTAAAATCGGAACTGCTGACAAATTGGTCTTGTCTTTTCCAGTTATGATTAATACCAATACCCAAACTTACCGTCATGGCATCCAAAGGTTGAGCTTGAAGATTTAGGTTGTAATTACTTTGGCGAGAAGTTTCTTCCTCTCCCCAATAATTATACATTTGAAAACTAACGTTAATCTTTTTACGAGAATCACTTTGGATGTAAGCCCAGTGATTTATTCCAGCGGGCATACGGAGAGACGAACCACCACGTAAGGCAGTATTTGAAATTAAATAGGGTATCCAAGTTGTTCCTGTACCGATTCGCCAGTTATTTTTGAAATTACCGTGCATATTGGTATTGAAGGCTTGGTAAAGAAATTGACCGCCAAAATCCCAACGAGAAAAGTGATTATAGTTGATTCGGGCGTTGCGGAAAATTCCAACTTGTTTCTGAAAATGTAGTCCCGCCCACGTAAAATGGTTGATTTCGTTTGCGGTTAGCATGAAGCCAATGTCATTGACTTCTAATTCTGGAGAACGATAGGTAACACCCGTTTCAAACTTGAAAACTTGCCCTAATTTCCCTGATTTTCCACCCGATTTTCCAATACGAAACGTTCCTCCCGTACCAGTTAATGAAGTACGAGTAGAATCGAGCGAAACCTCTGTGGCATTAGTTCTTTGGAAAAGGTGTTCGAAAGCCGTTTGGGTTTCATAAATTTTTTGTTTTGACCCAAAAACATGGCTAAATACAACGTTTCCACGTAAATACCAAGTACGTTTTTTCCAATAATGTAAGAAATCTAAACCGCCCGAATATGCTCCTATGTGAAGCGTATTATTCAAATTATTATCACGGTTGACTCCTGTAAAAATACCACCAATAACGGTTTGTCCGCCATTAAAATCTTTCTGTAAACGACTCACAAAGTAATTGGTAAGGGGTTCAACGACTTCTGCACGGCGTGAACCACCATTGTCGATAACGGCGGAAACTTCCTGCGTAACACTTTCGAGTAAACCGATGCTCCAACCTTTTTTTGTTTTTCCACTAAATTTGGCTGCTCCTAAAATGGGAGTATTTTGAGGAACTTGGGCAAATTCACCATCTTTTAAATTGGGATAGCCATGTGGTGAACCGCCAATTCGGCGTGAATAGAAAAGTAGGTCAGAGTCATAGTCATCCCCTGCTTCTGAGCCTGTCAGTTGATAGTCGAAAATATTTCTACTTTCAATAAAAAAGGGTCTTCGTTCGGCAAAGAAATTTTGGAAACCGTCGATTCTCACCTGTGAAGGGTCGGCTTCAACTTGTCCAAAATCAGGATTTACCGTAAAATCTAAAATTAAATCACTCGTTACAGCTACTTTTCCATCAACACCAAAAGTCATTTTAGAATCTCTTCCCGTAGCAAAAGGGTTTCCTACTTCTGGTTTATAACCTTCAGTTTTGGCAACGGTATAAGGAGCAATTTCTACTTGTTTTTGCGGTCTTACGCCTTTTAAGCCGTGCAATTCGCCAAAACCACTAACCCAAACACCCGAATTTTGAGGAATTTTTTGCCAAGTTGAACGTTCTTCTTTTCTGAAAATTCGTCGGGTAACTTGGATTCCCCAAACTTTATCGGGTTCATTTCCGAAACGTAATTGGCTTAATGGGATTTTGATTTCTGCCGTCCAACCTTTGTTATCGGTATGAGTTTTAGCAAACCAAATCGGATTCCAACTATCATCCCAATTATTACCATTATTAGAAATAAATTCATCGCCACGCACGCCAGAAACTGATACCGTAAACGAAAAAGCCGTCCGTAAATCATGATAGCTATCAATATTTATTTCCACAAAATCTCCAGGAAATTGGTCACGGCGGCTCATTCTTTTTACGACTGAATCGGGAGCAGAATCATGGCAACGATAAGCTACGTAGAGAAATTTATCATCATATAAAATCTTAAAACTGGTTGGCTGCGAAGGAGCTTTTCCTTCGTTGGGTTGGTATTGGAGAAAGTCCCCCGCCCACTGTACATCGTCCCATGCTTTGTCATCGAGAACGCCATCCAAACGAATCGGAACGGTCAATTTCTGGGTAAAATATTGCTTTTTTGGGATGTTAAGCGTGTCTTTTGGCTCTTTTTGAGCATAGAAAGTCAAACTACCCAAAAAAAGGATAGAGGCTAAAATGAAGGATTTCATTAAAGGATATTGATTATGATAGAGTTTGTTAATTTAACCTCCCAAAAGGATTAAACTTTCGAGAGATCATTTGAAGATAGATGCTGTTTATACTTAAAATGTTGCACCGATTATTTCACTTTGCGAATAAAAATATCGCCGTTGAAGGTTTTCATCATAATTTCAGAGCCACCGCCATTGATTTTTCCGAAAGTCCATTCG
>JAAFIU010000048.1 GCA_013298805.1 Cytophagales bacterium
GAGTTGTGCGGCCTTGTCTTTGTCTTGAAGTTTGTCAATTGGGTTAGCAAACTCCGTTTTAAAGAACTCTCCGCTTCCTAATAAACCTGGATTGATGAATTCCATTTGAGAAAATAAATCGAATGTGTTGTTTTCAACGGGTGTTCCTGTCATTACTAAACGATTTCGAGAGTTTAATAATTTGACCGCCTTAGAAATTAATGAGTCTGGGTTTTTAATAGCTTGCGATTCATCAAGTACAATATAATTAAAATGTATTTCACGGAAAAGTTCAATGTCTGACCGAACCATTCCATAAGTAGTTAGGATAATGTCATAGTCTTTCCAATGTTCATTTGCACGTTGTCGAGTTCCACCACGATGCACAAATAATTTTAAATCTGGGCAAAATTTAGCCGCTTCAGCTTGCCAGTTAAAGATTAACGTTGTGGGTAATACCACCAAGTTTATCGCATTTTTATTGCGGTTTTGTTGCTCTTGTAGAAAGGTAAGCATTTGTAAAGTTTTGCCAAGACCCATGTCATCGGCAAGGATACCACCCCATGAAAATTCGTCCAAGAAATTTAACCATTTGAAGCCCTCAACTTGATAATCACGGAGCTTTGCATTAATGTTTATGGGCAAAGGGATTTCTGCCATTTCTTTGAAATTCAGCAGTTTACTTTTCTTTTCAAACAATTCCTGCTCAATTTCAAAGCTGTCAATGTCTTTACTTAATTCATCAATTAAGGAGAAATGTAGTTTTGAAACTTGTAATTGTTCTCCTTGTACTCTACCAAATTTTAGGATATTTTCGTATTTTTTCAACCATTCCTCAGGTAACATCCCGAGCGTACCATCTTTTAATTCAACATAATTTTGTTTCTTTAAAACGGCTTTCTGAATATCTTTAATACCTACAA
Organism: Cytophagales bacterium; assembly: GCA_013298805.1. Taxonomy (GTDB): domain Bacteria; phylum Bacteroidota; class Bacteroidia; order Cytophagales; family Spirosomataceae; genus Arcicella. Next base: position 903 of record JAAFIU010000048.1, read on the forward strand.
ATTGGTCTCCAAATTGTACTTCAATGTGCATTTCAAACCAATCAATGCCAGAACCCGCTTTGATATTAAAGGTAGCTTTATTGGGGTTGTATTTGAACTTCTTTAATTCTCTGAATCCCAAAATAGTTATATTTTGTTCTTTCATCGCCTCAAAGAATTTGAATAGCCAACCATCTTTTAATACATCATTAAAAGGAAGGAAAAAGAAAGGGTATTGTCCTTGACTATTAAATTCAATATTTTGCTCACGAATAATATCATAAAAATATTTTTCCGCTTCTGAATTCCGTTCCTGAATCATAATTTTTTCAGAATCGTAATTGATTTTATTGGTTTTATAATCGTGGGCAAACTCAATTATCTCAGGATTTTCGATGATTTCCTCTGTGTCATTTTTTGTATATTCATACACAGGAATTAACATTAAATTTGCTTCATCTTCTTTCAAATAAATTTTAGCTTCTTTGAAATTAAGTGATTGATTTTCAATAATTTGTGATATTTGTAAGTCAATTGTAAATTTCTCAGCAAGTGGTAAAACAAAGTCTTGAAAAAAGCCAGAAAAGTTTGATTTTCTAACTTTGATAAGTCCATTTTTTGGTAAATAACTCAGTAAATTGGCAACTTCGGGATTGGCTAATTTATAAATTGTTTTTCCAAAAGACCGTGTCCAATAACTTCCGGGGTTGGTCAGAGATGCCAATTTTATTTTTTTACCGTGTAGTTTTGTATAACCCTCCAAAATAACAAAATCATCATCTTCCCGTAGTACAAAAAACGGTAAAATTTGCTCCGTTGAAACCTGAGCTTCTTCAATATCAGTCTGATTCGCAACATACGAAGTAGAACTTGTAAATACTTGCTTTTCAGACAGCAAGCTAAAAATCTTATTAAGTTTTTTATTGATATATTCCTCAATAATTGGAGCATCATTGGCGGAAATTTCTTCTCTATTTAAGTAATCATAAAAAAATGGTAAGCGTAACTCTTTCTTCTTACCAAAATTTTTCAAACCATCGTCTTTAATACTATTTGCAATGTTAATTATCTGATTATCAGTATCTTCCATTTTAGGGAGGCTTTCTACATCACTATCTTTAAGGGAACGGATATAAGTCATTTTTCCATTTCCTGCTGCTTTATATGAGTATGTATCAACGGCTACATCATTCACAAATTCCTCTCCTTTGCATCTAATAACGTACAATAATTGACGCTGTTCTCTCTGCCCTTCGCTAACACCGATGCTAAAAATAGTTTCTGGCTTTCTGAAAATACGGTTATTTAACGCTCTCCAGTTTTGGTACTGACTGATTTTTTGAATACTACTGTCTAATTTTATCAACTGAAGGTCGCCATTGGCTTGTAATTTAAAGTCAAATTTCCCCTTCAAGTCGTCGTCCATCGTGAAGCCGTATTCAGCTAAAAGTTTATTTTTTTCGCTGGTATAATCTCTCATTCTGTCGAAAGGATTATTTGCACCAAAAGCATCACGAACTGCAATAAAAGCGGCTAATTTGTGGATACAAGACTGATTTTCAAGGTCTTGTGAGCAAGAGCAATGAGTCGATAATTCACTATTAAACTTTAATTGTGTAAATTTTACATCAAATGTTTCACCCTTATATTGTACTTCTAAAACGGCTTCACCATTAAGTGCAGATAAAATTTGCACCTTTTTTACGTTAGTTCTATTCTTCCAATCGTCTAATGATACCAAATTTTTTAAAGTCCAATCATCAAAAGAACTAATTCTAATAATATGTTGTGAGGTCGGATAAGTTTTTTTCTTGGTAGCAAAAATATTGGCGTTATTGGCTGTATGTTTTGTAATCTCATTTTCCAGAACCATCAAAGCCGCTACTCTATGTTTACAAATTCCCCCCCAATCGTAATCACAACTACAATTTGTACTTAAAATGGGTGTGTTCCAATTTTTTACATTTATGGTGTAATTTTTTGAGCTTGAGTCGCTTTTGACTTTGAAAATGGCTTCTCCTTTCTCTACATTTGAAAACTTCTCCACACTTACTTTTCCGCTTGCAAAAATGGCTTTTCCCTTTGAAACGCTTTGTGGAAGAGCATTTGACTTGAGGTATTTTTTTAATTTCTCTATAATAATTAAAGACATATCTAATGTGCTAAATTTTAAAAATCGCTAATCTGCAAAGGTACTGAATTTAGAGGGTAAAAAGTTGATGAAAGGTGAAAAGGTATATTTTTTCTTACTTATCTATCGGTTGGATATGTTAAAATCAAGAATATTTACTACTTTTAATTGGTAAACTACAACTTAGATAATAATGAATTATTTTTCTACTTTTCCATTTGTTCGATACAGCATTTTACTCGTCGCAGGTATTTTACTTTATCGGTTTTTTCCATTCCTGCCTATTTATCTGATGGGTGGATGTTGGCTTTTTATTACTTTCCTTTATCTCTCTTTATTTATTTTTAGGCGAAAAATTAAAAATCAATTGCTTACAGGATTTACTGGCGTATTGTTTTTGATTTTGACAGCCTATATTATTTCTTTTCTGAAAACTGAAAATAATAATCCACAACATTATGCACATTTTGCGGAACAATTTCAATATTATGAAGTATTTGTGGATAACTTGGTCGAAGAAAAAGAAAATTCATGGAAATGTACGGGACAAGTTCGGTCAATTATTGTGAATAATGAGATTTTATCCACATCTGGAAAAATCTTACTTTATTTTGATAATCATACTGTGGAAAAACCACATTATGGAGATGTATTTTTTGTAAAAGGAATGCCACAAGAAATATCTCCACCCAAAAATCCTGAGGAGTTTGATTATCAGCAATATATGCGAAATCAAAATATTAGTTATCAACAATATCTACGTTCGGAAAATATAGAAAAAGTTGGAAATCAACCGCCTGAGATTTTAATAAAGTTTGCTTTGCAAATTAATGCTCGTGCAGATTCAATTCTCACGACCTTTGTTGATGGTAAAAATCAGTATGGTGTTGCCAATGCTATGATTTTGGGACAGCGTGATGATTTGTCAAATGATTTGATGCAGGCTTATTCTGCTGCTGGAGCAATTCATGTGCTTTCTGTTTCGGGTTTGCACGTGGGTGTAATTTATGCGGTTTTGCTCTGGTTTTTAGGCTTTCTGATGAAGAAGGGAAAATGGGGAAAAATTATATTATTTTGGTCAATATTTCTTATTTTGTGGATTTACGCATTTATCACAGGTTTGTCTTCGCCTGTTTTGCGTTCTACCATTATGTTTTCTATTTTTCTGTTTGCTACTATTTTTCAGAGAAATAAAGATGCTTATAATACTACCGCTTTTTCAGCTTTTTGTCTTTTGCTGTACAATCCTAATTTTTTGTTTAATGTTGGTTTTCAATTATCGTATTTAGCCGTTTTCGGAATGATATTTTTTCAACCATTACTAAATCCGATTTTTGTAATTGATAAAAATAAAAATTGGATTTATTGGCTTGGTGATAGAACTTGGAAAGTTACCACCGTTGCCGTGGCCGCTCAGATTGCTACACTTCCAGTTACAATTTATTATTTTCATCAGTTCCCCAATTATTTTTTATTTGCCAATCCTATCGTGATTTTATTGTCGTCGGTCGTGTTAATGGCAGGTTTGGGCTTTGTGATTTTAGCCAATTTACTACTGTTTTTTAACTTATTGTCAATTATAAATTTTTTAGGTCAATGTTTGAAATATACAATTTTATGGTTGAATGAAACCGTCCTTTGGTTTGAGCATTTACCTTTTTCAATTACTAAATTTCTATGGATTTCAACCTATGAAATGTGGTTGTTATACGGCTTGATTTTCGGGTTTATAGCTTTATGGAAAACCAGAAAATTTGCATGGGTGTGGATAAGTTGTGGAATTGTGGGTAACTTGATTTTTTTGAATTTTAACGAAAAAATGCAAGAAAATAATCAAGAGTTATGCACAATTTTATCAACACCAAAGCATTCTGCTATTACCTTTGTAAATGGCAAAAATGCCATTATTTTGGCTAATAAAAGCTTTTTGGATAGTAGAAAAGATATTGGATTTCGTGTAAATAATTATTGGTCAAGTCTTGGTATTCGAGATACCTTAAAGCTGGATTTATTAGAAAATTACCATTCTAAAAATAACTTGGTCAACATTCAAAGTAGAGATTCTATCGCTGTGATTTCTTGGAAAGATAAAACTTTTCTGTGGATTGGAAAGAACTTAAAGCACAAAGATTTTGAAGCTAAAAATGTATCAGTTGATTATTTGATTTTGGCAAATAAATCGGTTAAAGACTTGACTCAAATTATTGGTAAAGTACAATTTGATAAATTGATTATTGATGCTTCTTATACTCGTTGGTACGCTGATAAATTATCTGTTCAAGCAGAAGAAATGGGTTTGAAATATTATGATTTGAGTAAGAGTGGAGCGTTGAAAATAGAGAATAATTAATAGATAGAGGCGGATTAGAGAAGTCAGAATTTTGACTAATTTTATGCGAGATTAAGTATATCCTTTCGACTCAATATCAAATTTTTAGGCATTCGTTTTTCGCAAATCACTTTTTCGCTTATTTATATTCAAAAACTATGGAAAATTCATCAAGAAGAGAATTTTTAGAAAAATCAACCGCTGCTTTAGTAGCAGGAACTGTTATGACAACTTTAAATAGTTCAGAAGCTGAGGCAAATACCGTAAAAGGTGAAGTTTTGCCGTTTGTTCACCACGTTTTCTTTTGGCTGAAAGACCCTAAAAATAAGCAAGACCACGATAAATTATTGGCTGGCTTGAGAGGTTTGGGTAAAATTAAGGAAATCAAAATGGCTCATATTGGCTCGCCGTCCATTAACGATTTTGACAAACCTGTAACGGATGCTTCTTATTCGTTTTCGGTGTTGTTAATTTTCGGAAGTAAGGTTGATGAAGAGAAATATTTAGTACACCCTCTGCACAAGAAGTTTATTGATGACCACAAAAATCTTTGGTCGAAAGTGGTAGTTTATGATTCTTCGGTGATTTAGAGGCAAAATAGACCGCAGATATTACGGATTTAACAGATTTACACAGATTTTTAATTTTTATCTGTGTGAATCCGTTAAATCTGTGTCATCAGTGGTCTATTTTGTTGACTACATATTTTCAGAAATCTCCAACCAACGCAATTCTTTTTCGTCTAATTCATTGGTGATTTTTTCGATTTCTTTTGCCCAATTAGCCAAATCTTCATACGAACCACCACCGTTAAGTTGCTCGGTGAGTGCTTCTTTTTTAGCTTCTAATAGTTCAATAGCTTTTCCTAAATCGTCGTATTCTTTTTGTTCTTTAAACGATAATTTCTTTTTAACTGGTTGACTAACAGATTCTTGTGTTTTGCTAACCGTCGTTGAAAGATTATTGGCACTTGATTTTTTAAACTCTTCTGCTTGTTTTGCTCCTGCTTCAATTGCCTCTGGACTATCCGCCCAATCACGGTAATCAGTATAGTTTCCTGGGAAGTCACGAATGACTCCGTTACCTTCAAAAACAAAAAGGTGTTCAACCAATTTATCCATGAAATAACGGTCGTGAGAAACCAACATCAAGCAACCCCCAAAAGCCATTAAAAAGTCTTCTAAGATGTTAAGTGTTTGAATATCAAGGTCGTTGGTAGGTTCATCAAGAATTAAAAAGTTTGGATTTTGAATCAAGACTTTCATTAATTGTAAACGTCTTTTTTCACCACCCGATAGCTTTTCAACCATGCCATATTGTACTTTTGGGTCAAATTTAAAGTGTGTCAAAAACTGACTTGCCGAAATGGTTTCACCCGTTCCAACAGTTACTACTTCGGCTATTTCCTTGATAACGTCAATTACTCGGTCGGTTGGATTAAAGTCCAAATCGCCTTGCGTGTAATAACCGTAAACTACCGTTTCGCCCGTCGTGATTTTCCCCGAATCTGGTTTTAGATTTTGGGTAATCATGTTCAAAAACGTTGATTTCCCGATACCGTTTTTCCCGATAATTCCCACACGGTCGCCACGTTGAAATACATAAGAAAAGTGGTCAACAACTTTTTGTGTTCCAAAAGATTTGCTTAAATCATCTATTTCCAAAATCTTACTTCCTTGACGAGACATTTTTACATTTAACTGTACTTTTGAATCGTCTTTCGTTTGCGAAGCCTTGTCTTTCAACTCGTGAAAAGCGTCAATACGGTACTGAGCCTTTGTTCCACGTGCTTTTGGTTGGCGACGCATCCATTCTAATTCAGTACGAAGCGTGTTTTTTGCTTTGTCGATACTGGCAGCTTCAGAGGCTTCTCTTTCGGCTTTTTTCTCCAAGAAATACCCGTAATTTCCTTTGTAAGTATGGATATTTCCGTTCTCCAATTCAACGATATTATTACAAACTCTGTCCAAGAAATATCTATCGTGCGTTACCAAAAGTAGCGTAATATTTTGGGCAGAAAGTGTTTGTTCGAGCCATTCGATTGTCTCCAAATCCAAGTGGTTGGTAGGCTCATCAAAAATCATGAAATCTGGTTCCTCAATCAATACTTTCGCCATTGCCACACGCTTGCGTTGCCCACCCGAAAGAGCCGAAATTTTACGGTCGAAATCATGAATTCCCAATTTTCCGAGAATCTGTTTTACTCTACTTTCATAGTCCCAAGCTTGGTATTTATCCATCATTTCCAAAGCCTCCGACATTTGTTCCATGTCTTCAGGGTGAAGTAATGATTTTTCGTAAGCTTTAATGGCTTGATTGGCAGGAGATTCGCCCGAAAAGAGTGTATCCATCACCGATAAATTTTCGTCGAAAGATGGGCTTTGAAAAAGATACCCCACCGAAATGCCTTTGCGGATTGAAACCGCACCTTCATCGGCAGGAATAATACCCGCTAAAATGTTCATCAAAGTAGTTTTACCCGTACCATTTTGCCCGACCAAAGCCACCTTGTCGCCTTTGAGGATACCAAAGTTGATTCCTTTAAACAACCAACGCTCGTTATAATTCTTAGAGATGTTCTCTGCTGATAAATAATTCATGGTGCAAAATTAAGGCTTTATTCTCATATCGCCTGATAATTCAAATTTCAAATCATTTTTTGTTTCAATATATTTCCTCGTTCCAATAAAAATAAAGAAATGCCTTCAATAGGTTTTTGCCCATTTTTATCTATAATTTTACCTATTTCGATTCCCAAAACTTCTATTTCAAAAGGAGTTTTAGCGTTATCAATCTTTTGGAAAAGGGTTCTTAATGTATCGACAGTTTTCATTTGTTATTTTCGTTTAGCTTAAATGATAATAAAACGACTATTTTGATTTCCATAAAGTTTGGTAGTAGAATTATTTATATTTCATCGAGTTTTCTTACAATAAAAAAGCGAGAAAATTATTAGCTAATTTCCTCGCTTTGATAGTTTTTAAATCTATCATGTACTAATTTTTGGAGTGTTGACAGGAATTCAATTTGGTTTGAATTAAACTTTTTTGCATCAATTGGTAGTCCATTAAAAACTATCATTGTTGCGTCAAATTCTAAATCTGAAACAGATAAGGCACTTGCTATTTTACTTTTCAGCTTACGAGATGGTGATTTGAGTCCACGTTCAATATTTGATATATAAACGTTACTAACCTCACATTTGTCTGCAAGTTCTTTTTGCGTTAAACCTCTTGTTTCTCTAAAAATTGATATTGTCTGCCCAACTCGTGAGTTTTGTTTATCCATCGCCAATATCTTTATAAACTTCAAGCCCTAATCTTATTGCATTAAAAATTAGATTGAAGGTATTCTTTAAATCACTACGCTGAGTTTGCTTTTTTTGCTCCTCAGCATTCTCTATTTCCTTTTTCGATAATTCCTCAATCATTTGATTGAGTTTACGCACATCTTCACCAGAAGCTCCACTGCTTTTTTGGGAGTTAGTAGTTATTTTTCTCATGTTTTCAATTAATTTAATTGTTAAATTAATTGGACTTTGAACATACAAATGCTTTTATAGTGGTAACTAAACTTTCTAAATAGCTTCTTAAAGCTATGTTTTCAGAACATTTAACTTCACCATCTTTCGTGTGCAAAAGATACAAACAAAGTTGACTGACACAAAAATTCCATTTGCGTCTTAGCCTTTTCCAATTGGATTGCAAAATTAGTTTTAGACATTTTTTTAATGTTATAGTGTTATTAATGGATTTACAGCGAAATGATTTAAAAGGTATCATAAACCTCGAATCAGCGATGTTTTAAAGATTTTAAATCACTTTACTAATTCATTTTTTCGGAGCAATAGTTTTTTCTTGTCAAATAAAAATATTTAAGAGTGTAGTATGAACTTGATAGGTATCATACCTTAACCTTTTGAAGTAATTACTGAATCAAAGTTAGAAATTATTTTTTATAATCCAAATAAAATTTAAACAAAATTTAACCTAAATTTAAACTTTCTGAAATCATAATTTCGAAATGATATTTACTATTAAAATTTTGTTAATTAATAACCTAAAAACTCGCTCCCTCCGTAATTTTACAACATGAACAAAATCCAATATCAATATAAACCCGAAAACTTCAAACTTTCTGACCCAAACAAGTATCGTTTAGAAAACTTGCGGTCGGAGGAAATGATTTTGTCTTTGGGGCCACAACACCCTTCTACGCATGGAGTTTTACGGATGGAAGTGATTTCTGACGGGGAACTTGTAGTGGACGTTATCCCGCATTTGGGTTATCTTCACCGTTGTTTCGAGAAGCACGCTGAGTCTTTGCCATTTAACCAAATTATTCCCTACGTGGATAGAATGGATTATTTGGCGGCGATGAACTCGGAACACGCTTACGTAATGGGCGTGGAAAAGATGTTGGATTTGACGGGGAAACTTCCTAAACGCCTTGAATATATCCGTGTTTTGGTGGCAGAACTGAACCGCTTGGCTTCGCATTTTGTGGCAATTGGTACGTATGGTTTAGACATTGGGGCATACACAGCATTTTTGTGGATTATGCGTGACCGTGAGCATATTCAGCGACTTTTAGAGTGGATTTGTGGAGCAAGAATGCTCTATAATTATATTTGGGTGGGAGGTTTATTTTATGATTTGCCCGTTGGTTTTGAAGAACGTTGTACCGAGTTTGTCAATTACCTAAAACCCAAAATGATTGAATTGCGTCAGTTGATTATCGAGAATAAAATCTTTGTACAACGAACTGCAAATGTGGGCGTGCTTCCGATGGATTTAGCGATAAATTATGGTTGTACAGGGCCCGTTTTGAGAGGTTCGGGTTTGAAACTTGACCTTCGGAAAGTAGATGGATATTCGATTTATCCAGAAATGGATTTTGATATTCCTGTCGGGAAAGGTGAAATGGGAACGGTTGGCGATTGTTGGGATAGAAATTACGTGCGGGTGCAAGAATGCGACGAATCCATCAAAATTATTGAGCAATGCCTTATCCAACTGAAAAACGACCATAAACGCACGCAAGATTTTGAACCACAGGGATTAGTACCCAAGAAAATACGTCCGCAAGCCATGGATTTTTACGCTCGTGCCGAAAACCCGAAAGGCGAATTAGGTTTCTTCTTCCGCACCGATGGGCGTTCGGACATTCCTGTACGCTTAAAAGCTCGTGCGTGTTCGTTGCATAATTTGTCGATAATTCCAGAAATTAGTCGTGGAGCTATGTTGGCGGATTTAGTAGCAATCATTGGCTCAATGGATTTGGTGATGGGAGAAGTGGATAGGTAGAGATTAGAGGATAGATTATCTGTTTCTCTTATCAATAATAATAAAATCCATCATTTCTGCATTATTCCAGTCCATATTTTTCAGAAACTTATCAATGCCAACATAATCCCGTTTGAAAGTTGGTACACTTTCATCCAAAGAGGTGTATCTAAAATGAAATACAATAGGGATTACATATTTTCTATTAATTAAAATTCTTTTTTCTTCAATATCATCTTTCATTGCTTTTAATTCAGACCACTGCTTGAAAATAGCAACAATTTCATTTTTTAATAATGGTGGCATATTTTCGGAGTATGTGCTATTTACAATATATAGGCTATCTACTGAAAAAGACAAAGCCACTATTGATTTTGTATTGATAGAGTTATACACATAGGCTGATACATACATTTCTATCTGTTGTTCAAGATAATCTGATATTGAATGGTCAAATTCAGTTGGAGCATCATCAATTTCTATTTGCAATGATTTTTCATTTTGAGCATATATGTTTGAATAACTTAAGTTCAAGAATATAAAGGCAAGAAAAAAAAACTTGCCTTTATTAAAAATAGAATGTCGTTGTTGTGCTTTGTTCATTTTGTTTTTATAGGTGTTTTTATTTTCTAATCGAAAAGAAGAAAATCTATCATTTCTGTATTGCTCCAATCCATACTTTTTAAATATTTATGAAGGGCTTCATAATCTTTTTTGAACGTTTTTGAGGTAGGGTCTTTAAAGTGAAATACAATAGGAACTACATATATCCTATTAGTAATAATTCGTTTTTCTTCAATGTCATTCTGCATTCCTACTGTAGTCCACCTTTTAAAGATTTTAAGGATGTCATTTTTTAATGATATGGGCATATTTTCAGAATATGAACTGTTGATAGTATATGAACTGTCCACGCAAAATGAGAAGGCAAAAATTGATTTAGTGTAAATGAATTCTGAAAAACGCCCACTCATCTGAAAGTATAAAAGATCCGTAATAGATGGTCTTTCTTCAATAATATTCTCTACTTCAATTTTTAATGGCTCTCTGCCTTTTAATGGCACTTTATTTTGTGCCAGTGCATTTGCAAATAGCAAAGTAAAAAAAATCATGGTAAGTAAATGACACTTACCATGACATAATAATCTATTAATCAATTTGAGCATTTGGTTGTGCCTTTTGTATTTGCCTGATACGAATTTACTATATTTACAACCTCTTGCAAAGTCATATTATATGTAGAAGGATTCCCTCCATCTGTTACTGCTCCTAAGTTCTATACTTTTGCGGAGTTTTTTGTTACCAAATAAACCATTAGAATTATTATATTTGCTTTTGATAGTAAACAAATCGTAATATTGTTTTATTAAATTTTTATAAACCCTAAAAAATCGTAATTTTTCAAGGAATAATTATTTTTCTGCTTAAAATTACCTTTAGAGTCCTTTATGGAACACAAAAACATGGACAAAGCCACCGCAGCGGGTCTGCTGGTAGCGATGGGAATTATTTATGGCGATATTGGTACTTCGCCATTGTATGTAATGCAATCAATCATCGACAAAGAACCGATTGATGAAAGAACTGTCTTGGGAGGTTTATCTTGCATTTTCTGGACACTTACATTACAAACTACGCTCAAATATGTCGTTTTGATTCTGAGGGCTGATAACCGAGGTGAAGGTGGTATTTTAGCACTCTTTGCATTGGTTCGTCGCCACGCCAAATGGCTTACCATTCCTGCTATTATCGGAGCAGCTACACTTTTGGCAGATGGGGTGATTACACCACCAATCTCAGTGGCTTCTGCGGTTGAAGGACTTCTCAAAATTTACCCTGATTTACAAACAGTACCCATTGTAATTGCTATTATTACGGGTTTATTCATGTTCCAAATTTTTGGAACAGGCGTTGTGGGTCGTGCTTTTGGCCCAGTGATGCTGATTTGGTTTTCGATGTTGGCAATCTTCGGAATTTATTGGATTGCTCAAGATTGGACGATTTTTAAAGCTATTTCTCCTTATTATGGTTATCAACTTTTGACTAACCCACATGGTGGAGATGGTGGGTTCTGGATTCTGGGAGCGGTTTTCTTGTGTACAACAGGGGCTGAAGCTCTTTATTCAGACTTAGGACACTGTGGACGTGGAAATATTAGAATTAGCTGGATTTTTGTAAAAATCTGTCTTTTGCTTCAATATTTCGGACAAGGAGCTTGGCTTTTGACTCAAAATGGTCAATTATTGAACGGACGTAAACCAATCTTTGAGTTAATGCCAGAATGGTTCTTGATTTGGGGAATTGCCATTGCTACGGCAGCGGCGGTTATTGCCAGTCAAGCTTTGATTTCGGGTTCATTTACCTTGGTTTCAGAAGCTATCCGTTTGAACTTTTGGCCTAAAGTACGTTTGCATTATCCATCAGACCAAAAAGGACAATTGTACGTGCCAAGTATGAATATCTTTTTATGGTTGGGTTGTATTGGCGTAGTATTATGGTTTAAAGAATCTGCCAATATGGAAGCAGCTTATGGTTTAGCAATTACGCTTACCATGTTAATGACCACCACCTTAATGGCATATTATCTACACATCAAGAAATTTGATATGTGGTGGATCGTTCTTTTCCTTGTCTTGTATGTTTCTTTGGAAGGAGCTTTCTTGGTAGCCAATCTTCGCAAATTTGTACACGGTGGATATGTTTCGTTATTTATTGCTACGGCAATTATTGGCTTGATGGTGATTTGGTACAGAGCCAATATTATTAAAATGCGATTGACGGAATACGTGAAAATGGCAGATTACATTGAGCCTTTGAAAGAATTAAGCCAAGATATGAGTATTCCTAAATACGCAACGCACTTGGTTTTTATGTCGAATGCGGCTCGTATGGGAGATATTGAATCTAAAATCATTTATTCTATTTTCCAAAAACGCCCCAAAAGAGCCGATATTTATTGGTTCGTCCACGTAGATACAATGGATGACCCTTATACAATGGAATACAAAGTAAATGTCATTGAGTCGGATGATATTATTAAGGTGAATTTCAGATTAGGCTTTAAAGTTGAACAGAAAATCAACCTTTATTTCCGTAAAGTAGTGGAGGATATGGTGAAAAAAGGAGAAGTAGATATTACCTCACGTTATGAGTCTTTGAACAAGCAAAATGTTATCGGAGATTTCCGTTTTGTAGTTTTAGAACGCTTCCTTTCATTTGAAAACCAACTTTCGCTCATTGAAGGTACTATTATGAAAGCGTATTTCTTCATCAAAGACTTTACGCCATCAGAAGATAAATGGTTTGGACTTGATACCTCAGCTGTAAAAGTTGAGAAAGTGCCATTGATTATTCGTCCTGTTGAAAATGTACATTTGAAACGAGTAGAATAGGTTTAATACATTCATAAAAAAAGCCGTTTGGAACAATCCAAACGGCTTTTTTATGCCCTCCAAAATAGGATTATTCTTGTAATAATCTACTGCACTTTTTGGATTTACCATTTTTAATTTTTATATTTAATATTCGGGAAAATTTAAAAAGTATAAATCTTTTAGCTTTTGATTAATCCTAACGTCTCTAATTTCAATAAAAACAATTCCCTCTTTAGCTTTTAATATGAAGGTTTCTACTTCGCAACCATTCCAAATTATATATTCCATACTTAATCATGAGTATCTTGGGTATCTTTTTGAGGCTTTTGTTATTCAATTAGACTCGAAAGGAGAACTTACTTTATTGAATCAAAACGTCTCCATCAAAAATATAAAGGAATTCAGTCACGGTTTAGATGAAAGTGATTTACAGATTGTTAAATTGATAGATTCTCTTCAGCCAGAAAATATTTACAAAAAATTTGTTGGCACTAAAAAGCGAACAGTAACTGATTTTTACCTTAAAGTCTATGACGCACAAAAAGGGGAAAAACCAATTCAAGAACTCATTGCTGGTTACATTGAAAAGGTAAAAGCCGAAATGTTACCTTTGCTTTTAGGCAAGCAATTATTCATTATGGGTGGCGATGGAAACCCAATTTGGCAAAAAATTGAAGTGCTTCCAGAAAAAGCAACCGTTCTGTTTCATTTTATGCGGAATGAGGATAACACGCATTATTTTCCGAGGATAAAATATGGCGGCGAAAAGGTAGAATTTCAGTATAAAAACGCCTTCATTGTTTGTGATGAACCCGCTTGGATGATTCTTGAAAATAAACTTTATCACTTTGCCAAAGACGTTGATGGTAAAAAACTTCGCCCGTTTTTACATAAGAACTTCATTGTTATTCCTAAAACCATTGAGGAGGATTATTACCGAAAATTCGTCACGTCAATTATTATGATGTTTGATGTTTACGCAAAGGGTTTTGAAATTCGGTCGGAAGCATTTTCTTGTATTCCGATGTTGAATTTATCGGAACAAAAGCGTTTACAAACAACACTTTTTGATACTTCGGATGTTGAAAATAGTCAAGATGATGATGATTCTGAAGTTACTTTGGGACTTTCATTTCAGTACGGTAAATATTCGTTTCGTTTTGATAGCTTTTCGGCTTCTGCTAATGTGAGTATGGAAAAACAAGGCGATGATTATGTGTTCCATAAAGTACGAAGAGACTTAAAAAAGGAAAAAGCTAACTTGTTATTTCTGAAGGAGTTAGGTCTTGATTTGAAAAATGGAAAAATCATTTTGCCCAAAAGTGAAACCTTTATGTGGTTACAAAAAAACTACGAAAGTCTTACTGATTCGGGTTTTGAAATCTCCCAAAATGTCCAAGATGATGGCAAGAAATACTTTTTAGGATATTCAAAAATTGAGGTGAATATTGTTGAAGGAAATGATTGGTTTGATATTCACGCAAAGGTGCTTTTTGGTGATTATGAAATTCCATTTTTGAAACTTCGTAACCTGATTTTACAAAAGAAAAGGGAGTTTGCTCTGCCTAACGGAGAAATTGCCGTTATTCCAGAAATTTGGTTTTTGCAATATTCTGAGTTATTCGCATTTATTGAGCAAGACACTGAAAGTGAGCGTTTTATTCTGAAAAAATACCATATTTCTTTGGTTCAAGATTTACAAAATGAATCGTTGGCAACGGCAGTTTTGAGTAGAAAGTTAGATAAACTCCGTGATTTTGAGGAAATTCAAACGTATCAATTGCCCCAAGATTTTAAAGGAGAACTTCGCCCGTACCAAAAGGCGGGTTACGACTGGATGCGTTTCTTGAATGATTATCATTTTGGCGGTTGTCTTGCTGATGACATGGGGCTTGGAAAAACGGTACAAACCCTGACTTTATTGCAGTCTCAAAAAGAGCAAGGAATCGAATTGCCAAGTTTGTTAATTATGCCAACTTCACTGATTTATAATTGGGAAAAAGAGGCACAGAAATTCACACCAAATCTACGCATACTCACTTATACGGGTACGTATCGAGATAAAAATATTGAACAATTTGATAATTATGATGTGGTTTTGACTTCTTACGGAATTGTCAGAATTGATATTGATTTACTCAAAAATCATCGTTTTAATTATGTGATTTTAGATGAATCTCAGGCGATAAAAAACCCATCTTCATACATCACAAAAGCGGTGATGCAACTCAATACTCGTCACCGTTTGGTGCTTACGGGTACGCCTTTGGAGAATAGCACGATGGATTTATGGTCGCAGATGACTTTCATTAATCCTGGACTTTTAGGAACGCAACATTTTTTCAGAAATGAGTTTCAAATTCCGATTGAAAAAAAGGCGGATGAAGTAAAACTCAGACGATTGTATTCTATCATTAAGCCATTTATGTTGAGACGACATAAGTCGCAAGTAGCCACCGAATTACCGCCTAAAATTGAGGCAATTCATTACGCTCAGATGACAGAATTACAAGAAAAAGAATACGAAGAAGCAAAATCATATTATCGAAATTTGATTCTTCAACACATTGAAAATGAAGGGATTGCTAAGTCTCAAATGGTTGTTTTGCAGGGGTTGACCAAACTTCGTCAATTAGCCAATCACCCACGTATGACCGATGTGGATTATGACGGAGACTCGGGGAAATTAGAGGACGTTTTACAGAAATTAGAAACGGTTTTAGAAGGAAAACATAAGGTTTTGATTTTTAGTCAATTTGTAAAACATCTTGACCTTTTCAGAGAGCATTTGAACAAGCAAACTTTACCTTATGCGTATTTAGATGGAAGTACACAAGACCGACAGGCACAAGTTGAATTGTTTCAGAATGATGAAAAAGTGAAAATCTTCTTGATTTCGTTGAAAGCAGGAGGTTTGGGGTTGAATCTTACCGCAGCCGATTACGTCTTTATTTTAGACCCTTGGTGGAATCCAGCGATTGAAGCCCAAGCGGTTGACAGAGCCCACAGAATTGGACAACTCAATACGGTTTTTACGTACAAATTTATTACAAAAAATACCGTAGAAGAAAAGATTTTGGCTTTGCAACAAAGCAAAAAGCGATTAGCCAATGATTTGATTACGACAGAAGAAAGTTTTGTGAAATCGTTATCGAAAGATGATGTTTTGGCGTTGTTGGAATAGAACTGATTTGTGAATTATAAATTACGTTGCAATTTTTGGACTAAATTTGGCATCTTTTGATATGTCATAAAATTGATACATTTCTCTAAGCAATCAAGCTAAATACCACATAAATTAAACGTTTCATGCTCTTAAAAAATGCCAAAATATTAGCCGTTGATGATGACCAAGACGTACTGTTGGCAGTAAAAATGCTGCTTCGTCCAGAAGTGAAGGAAATTGTTACGGAGAAAAATCCTGAGAAACTATTACCCCTTTTAGCTCAGAATCAATTTGACCTCATTTTGTTGGATATGAACTACAAAAGTTCATTGAATACAGGAAATGAAGGGATTTTTTGGCTTCGTAAAATCCGAGAAATTAATAAAAATGTTGCCGTGATAATGATTACGGCTTATGGTGATATTGATTTGGCGGTGCGTTCGGTGAAAGAAGGTGCAAATGATTTTGTTCTGAAACCTTGGCGTAATGAAAAACTATTGGTGACCTTAGAGGATATTCTCGAAAAAGTAAATGATGGCAAACCGAAATCGGTCAAAAATAAAGCTCAAAATACGGATGGACTTCAACTTTTGGGTGAATCCGAAGCGATGCAAGATGTGCTTTATAAAATTGATAAAATTGCCCCAACCGATGCTAATATCTTGATTTTGGGTGAAAATGGAACAGGGAAAAGTGAAGTTGCTAAATTGATTCATCAAAAATCACTCAGAAATCAAAACCCTTTTGTTCATGCTGATTTGGGTTCTTTGACCGAGAGCCTTTTTGAATCTGAATTATTTGGGCATAAAAAAGGAGCTTTTACCGATGCCAGAGAAGACCGTGCGGGACGTTTTGAAGTAGCTAATGAGGGAACGTTATTTTTAGATGAAATTGGTAATATTTCGTTACCGCAACAGGCAAAATTATTGACTATTCTCCAAAATCGTGAAGTAACTCGTTTGGGAACAAATACTCCGATTCCCATTGATATTCGCTTGATTTCTGCAACCAATGCCCCAATCAAGGAAATGGCTGCTCAAAATCAGTATCGTAAAGATTTGATTTATCGCTTAAATACCATTGAAATTACGCTTCCACCTTTGCGTATGCGTGGCGACGATGTAGTTGTTTTGGCAAATTATTTCATGAAAATCTATGCCGAAAAATACCGAAAAACACTCTTCGGAATTGATGAAAAAGCGAAGGATAAACTAAGAAAATATGCCTTTCCTGGGAATATCAGAGAATTACAACACAGCATTGAAAGAGCCGTAATTATGTCTGATAACCAAGGACTTACGTCGAGAGATTTAGATTTGAATTCCTCCATTGAAGCTCCAATTGCGATTGTTTCTGAAACTTCTACTTTACGTATTGACGAACTCGAAAAATCGACTATTTTGAAAGCGATTGAACGCCACGATGGAAATATTACCAAAGCTGCTCGTGAATTAGGCTTGACTCGCACCGCATTGTATAGACGTTTGGGCAAGTATGACATTTAAGAAACTATGCTAAGATTCAATCGCTATGAAATCAGCCTGACCATTCGGGTCGTTTTGTTGCTTGCCAGTATTACGGCGGCGGCTTTTTGTATTGTTATGGCTAAATATTCGCTGTTGGTATTTGCCATTTTACTACTTGTTTTTCAGATATTTAACTTCATTCAATTCATTAATAAAACTAATATTGAACTCACTCAGTTTATTGAAGCGGTTCGGTATCGAGATTTTTCTCTACAATTTACCGAGAAAAATGCCCCCATTTCTGTCCGACAACTTCGGCGTGCTTTTAACCAAATCAACTCTACTTTCAAACAACTATCTTCGGAAAGAGAGGAACAATATCAGTATCTTCAAAAAATCTTAGAATTAGTGGATACAGGGATTCTTTCGTATAATCAAGCAGGGGAAGTTGGCTGGATAAATGAGTCGTTCAAGCGAATGATGAATGTACCTTATTTGAGGACTATTTCTTCTTTAGAAAAACGTGATGCAGTTGTTTATCAGGCAATTATGAGTCTTGAAAACGGAAATAGCCAATTGGTTAAAATTAATCAGAAACAAGTATTATTAGCTAAAACAACCTTTTTGAATGAAAATATTGAGACAAATTTGATTGCATTTCAAAACGTCAATGAAGCCATTGAAGATACCGAAGCACAAGCCTACCAAAAGCTTTTGCGAGTGATGACGCACGAAATTATGAATTCCGTAGCTCCAATTGCTTCTTTGGCAGAAACGATGGAAAAGTCCGTAGCACGTAGGAGAGGAGAAATGGAGAAAAGGGGACATGAGAAAGCTGTAAAAGGTGAGGATGAGTTTGATGATATTTCGTTGGGAATTTCCACTATCCGTAAACGTAGTGAAAACCTCTTGAAATTTGCGGATACCTATCGACAATTAGCCAAAGTTTCGATAACTTCCTTTTCCGAATTTTTCGTTCATGACCTTTTTGAAGGTGTTGAAATTCTTTTAGAAAATCAAATTGAGCAAAAAAATATTGAGTTTGATGTCCTAATTAAAGATTTTGAATTGACGATTGAAGGTGATATGGTTTTGATAGAACAAGTGCTTATTAATTTGATAATCAATGCAATAGATGCAGTTAAAAACCAAGAAAACCCAAAAATAACCCTTGCCACTTATCGAGGACAAGACGAAAGAGCCGTTATTGAAGTACGAGATAATGGCATGGGTATGTCTCCCGATTTGATGGATAAAATTTTTGTACCCTTCTTTACCTCAAAGGCAAATGGCTCAGGAATTGGCTTGAGTTTGTCGAAGCAAATAATGACGCTTCATAAAGGTACTATTTCGGTTCATTCGGAAGAAGGAGAAGGGACGGTTTTTAGATTGGGGTTTTAATAATAGCAGTATCATGGTTCGTTTTTTAGAAATAATTATTTGGGCATCAATTAAATTTTTAGAAATACGTTATTAGTAGAAATAGAATTCAATGAATGCAAAAACACTTAGAATATTCGTAGCCTTATCAGTCTTACTATTGGGGAGCGTTGTGGTGGTTCAATACTTTTGGTTTAAACAGGCTTATAACCTCGAAGACCGAGATTTTGACCAGCGAGTTACGACCGCTTTGAGGATGGTGAGTAAACGATTATTGGAATTTAATAAGAATCCGAATAGTCAATTGTTGAAGCCAGTCGAGCGAGTTACGTCCAATTATTATACGGTACAAGTAAACGATACCATCAATAATTTGGTTTTGGAGGAATTTATTAAGCAAGAATTTGCTCAGGCTGATATTCGTTTAAACTTTGAATACGGGATTTACGACTGTACCAAAGACCGAATTAGATACTCTTCTTTTGTCTGTTTTTCTGAAAATTGCGACCGTTCCGATTCAACCGCCAATTATCATTTTCCTGTTTTGGATATTCACAATTATTATTTTGGGGTTCATTTTCCAGATAAAAAACGCTTTCTATTGGGCGATTTGAATAACTGGTTTGTTTCATCGGCAATTCTTTTGGTCGTGATGGCATTTTTTGTGTATTCATTAATGCTGATTTTCAAGCAAAAACGCCTTTCCGAAATTCAGAACGACTTTATCAATAATATGACGCATGAATTCAAAACGCCAATTTCAACGATTTCTATTTCGAGTGAAGTTTTGATGAAACCCGAAATTGTAAATACGCCCGAAAGGTTATTGAGTTACGCTGCCATTATTAGAAAAGAAGCTGCTCGACTCAAAAAGAATGTGGATACCGTTTTGCAAACTGCCAATATTGCCCAAAAGATTGATAAACTCAATTTTGAAGAGGTAGATGTTCATGAACTTTTGGAGGATTTAGCGATAAGTTGTGAACCATTATTTAAAGAGAAAAATGGGGAATTAATCGTGAATTTAGGTGCGACAAATGCTCACATAAAAGCCGATAGATTACATTTTACCAATATCATTCATAATTTGATTGATAACGGAATGAAATATTGTGAACGAACTCCAATAATTCAAATCACTACTGAAAATATTGGTAATGATTTGATTGTCAGTATAAAAGACAACGGAATTGGTATTGCTGACCGTGACCAAAAACAAGTTTTCAACAAGTTTTTTCGTGTACATACAGGCGACGTACACGATGTGAAAGGCTTTGGCTTGGGTTTATATTACGTAAAAGAAATGGTGGAAGGGCACAAAGGAAAAATTGAACTCAAAAGTAAAATAGGCGAGGGCAGCGAGTTTAAATTGGTTGTGCCTGTTGTGGCGTGAAGGTTTGAACTTGGATTCGTCTGATTTATGGATTAACAGGATTATTCGTCAAAATTAAATCCTAAAAA
>JAAFIU010000001.1 GCA_013298805.1 Cytophagales bacterium
CGCTTTAGAAGCAACTGCTTTTCAGACTTTAGAAGTTTTGGAAGCGATGGAAAAGGATTCAGATATTGAAATTTCATCTTTACGAGTTGATGGCGGAATGGTGGTAAATGAGACATTAATGCAGTTCCAATCGGACATGGTGGAAGTGCCAGTTGTTTGTCCCGCCATGATTGAAACCACCGCTTTGGGTGCTGCTTACGCCGCAGGTTTGGCAGTTGGTTATTGGAAAGATTTGGAAGATTTAAAACAAAATTGGGGCATCGCTCACACGTGGAAACCCAACATGGAAGCTGATAAACGCCATAAATTATATCATTACTGGAAAAAAGCCGTCGCTCGTAGTTTTGACTGGGAAGAGTAGCGTATTGGTGATTGAGTGATTATTTATTAATTATGAGTTGTGATTTAGTGATTGTTTAGCGTCCGGTAATCACTCAATCACAATTCACTAAACCACTAAATGGAAAAATCACAATTCACTCAATCACCAAATGAAGATCGAACTATCGCCGTGTTTTTTGCGTTAAATCTAAACCAATCAAAATAAAGAAATATGTTAATTCCTTTCGATAAAATGCCCGATTACGCCCGTGTATGGGTATATCAAGCCAATAAAAATTTGAGTGAAGCTGAGGTAAATTATATTCAGCAAAACCTCGAAAATCAAGTAAATCAGTGGGCGGCTCATGGGGCGGCTTTGGTGGGTTCGGTACAGGTTTTACACAACCGTTTTGTCACTGTAGCAGTTGACGAAATGCACAATCAGGCTTCGGGATGTTCAATTGATGCCTCCACTCGTTGGCTCAAAGATTTGGGAGCAGAAATGAACATTGATTTCTTCGACCGTTCAATTGCTTTTGTTGATAATGATGAGATAAAAACAGTCGAAATGTTGAAAATTAAAGCCTTAGTTTCGGAAGGGATTTTAACGCCAGATGCGCTAATTTTCAATAATTTAGTCCCAAATATTGGCGAGTTCAAAAACGCTTGGCAAATTTCAGCCGCTAATTCTTGGATGAAACGATATTTTCAAACAGCAACAGTTTAGTGTTTCGATAGTCGATGTTTGATGTTCGGACAAAAAATCACTAAATCACCACTCATAAGAATCATGTCCAAAATGAAATTTTGTCCACAATGTGGAAAACCTTTGGAAACGAAATTTAGAGACGGCAAAGACCGTATTCAATGTTTAGACCAAAGTGCTGACTGTGGCTATGTTTTCTGGAATAATCCTACGCCCGTAGTGGCTGCCATCGTTGAACACGAAGGAGACATTATTTTGGCTCGCAATGCCGCTTGGCCTGAGACTTGGTACGCTCTTATTACAGGGTTTTTAGAAGCTGGCGAAACGCCCGAAGAAGGTATTTTGCGAGAAGTAAAGGAGGAATTAAATCTTGATGCCGAAATCGTGGAATTGGTAGGTTTATACGAATTTCACCGCATGAATCAGCTCATTATTGCCTATCATGTGCGGGCAACGGGCGAGATACAATTGAGCGAAGAATTGGTTGATTATAAACGACAAAAAGACCACGAAATTCGCCCTTGGCCAGCAGGAACAGGCAAAGCCGTCCAAGAATGGCAAGCAAAAAGAGGAATTTTTAATGAGGTAATTTCTTTTAAATAATGATGACTGAGTGGATAGTGAGTAAGTGATTTGTGGCTGAGTGGATAGTCACTCATTAAAATCTCAATTAATCACTCAGTCACCCTTCACTCAGTCACCATTAATTATCGTCTTTTTCTTCTATCTGAATCTCTTGAACTTGGGCGTTTTCCGCCTTTTGATGACCTCGAATCACCTGATTTATATCTTGAATCTCTGCCTCTTGAGTCTTTCGATTTGCTTTTTCTCATTTTTTCTTCGCCACCTACCAAAATCAAATCCATACTTCTGCGAGCCAAATTACATTCTTTTACTTTTACCTGTAATTTATCGCCAAAAGTGAAAACTCGTCCGTTTCTTTGTCCGACAATTCTATAATTTTCACGGTCGTAATCGTAAAAATCGTCTTTCAAATCTACCATTCTGACTAATCCTTCCGAAGCAGTTTCCGTAATTTCTACAAAAATCCCGAACTCCGTAACGCCCGAAATAATACCGTCCCAAACTTTTCCTTCGTCCATCAAACTCATGTATTCTACTTGTTTGTATTTGATAGAAGAACGTTCAGCTTCGGCAGCCATTTTTTCTTGCTCTGAACTGTGCTTGCAACGTTGTTCCCAAGAGGCACGTTCTAAAGGTTCGCCGCCGTCGAGATAATGCTGTAACATTCGGTGAGCCATCATGTCGGGATAACGTCTGATTGGACTTGTAAAGTGCGAATAAAACGGAAATGCCAAACCAAAGTGACCAATTGGGTCGGTGCTATATTTTGCTTTTGACATGGTTCTAACCGCCAAATTCTCCAAAATATTCTGTTCTGGTTTGCCTTCTACGTCGTGCATTAATTCATTGAAAGAAGCACTGATTTTACTGGTATCGGTATCAACGGTGTAGCCGAAACGCTTAGCAAAAGTTGAGAAATTTTTGAGTTTTTCTGGGTCTGGAGCGTCGTGAGTACGATAAACCATCGTATTTCTTGGCTCAGATTTCTTCAAATTAAAGACATATTCTGCTACTTTTTTATTGGCAAGTAACATAAACTCTTCAATCAATTTATGCGAATCAACACGTACTTTTTGATAAATTCCTAAAGGTTTTCCGTTTTCATCTAATTGGAATTTTACTTCAACAGTTTCAAAATTTACCGCACCTTTCGCAAAACGCTCATCTCGCAATTTATGAGCAAGGTGGTTTAAGATGTTGAGTTCTTTTTTGAAATTAAGGTCGTTGTTCGATATTTGATTTTCGATGTTCGGTTCAACCTCTTCAACCTTCTTCTTTCTACCTTTTTTCTTCGGCTCTTCCTCTATTGAATTATCCGCATTATTGGTCACTTTATCCTCAATACTATCAAGCAATGCCACATTATTAGTAAGAATATGGACATCATTATTCTGCTCACTGTTTACTGCTAACTGTTCACTGTTCAATTGTTCCTGTGCTTCTTCGTAACTAAATCTTTTGTCCGAGTGAATAATAGTTCTTCCGAACCATTCTTTCACGACTTGAGCATCGGGTGTAATTTCAAATACCGCCGAGAATGTCAATTTATCCTCATTTGGACGCAGCGAACATAATCCATTCGAGAGTTTTTCGGGTAACATCGGCACAACTCTATCCACCAAATAAACCGAAGTAGCACGTTGATAAGCCTCTTGTTCCAAATTAGATTCTGGCTTAACGTAATGCGTAACGTCAGCAATGTGAATGCCAACTTCATAATTACCATTTTCTAAGAATTCAAAACTCAAGGCATCATCAAAGTCTTTTGCATCAACGGGGTCAATGGTAAACGTGGTAATTTTTCTAAAATCACGACGCTTTTTGATTTCACTCGCAAGAATTTTTACGGGAATGGCATCTGCTTCTTTTTCAATGTTTTCTGGGAAATGAATTGGCAATCCAAACTCTGCTAAAATGGCGTGCATTTCAGTATTATTCTCGCCTGATTTACCTAAAACTTCTTTGACAAAGCCTTCCATTTTACGCTCACCTTCTGCCCATTTAGTAATTTTTACGATAACTTTATCACCGTGTTGAGCTTCTTTAAGGTCATTTTTAGAAACGAAAATATCGCCAAAAATCTTCTTTGAACTTGCCACAACGAAGGCATAATTGGGCATAATTTCGATTGTCCCAACCAATTCGGCTCGTCCTCTTTGTAGGATTTCTATTACTTCGCCTTCGGTACGGTCTGAGCCTTTTTTCTTTTTTGCCCAAACTAATACTTTCACAATGTCGCCGTCGATAGCTCCGTTTAAATCACGAGCGTTGATGAGAATATCGCCTTCACGACCTTCCACAATCACGAATCCGAAACGAACATTTACATGGTCAATGCGTCCTTCCACAAATTCTGTGGTGGTATCTGCTAAATAATGCCCGTCTGGTTGACGGATTAATTTTTTATCTTTTTGAAGCTCCGTTAATAAATCTCCAAAAATATCTTTTGTTTTGCGGTCACGAATGGCAAACGCTTTATGCACTTGGTTCAATGACCAAGCGGTATCTTCATTTAGCTGAAAGAATTCAAGAATTTCTGCCTTGATTCTACTTCTAAAATTTTGTTCTTTTGATGGTTTTAAATCTGTCATTTTTTTGTTTTGGTTATTTAGGTGTTAGTGAAATCTTTTGTTGTTTTGTGCAACAGCATCAGTTGCTACTATCTCGCAAGGTCGCTATTTATTAGCCAAATTCCAAAATATCAAGGAATTGACGTTTTGAAAATGCCTATTTGTAAAACAAGAATGTTTCTGAAAATGAGTAAAGAATACTGTAATCCTGACAGCGAAATTCGCTGTCAGGATTTTGTAGCTATATGAATTCAAAAAGAAATGTGTACTGGAGAAGAGAAACAAGTCAATTTCGAAAGGAGCTTTTACGCCTTCCAACGTTTTGCTACTTCCAAAGAATAGTCAATAAACGCTTTTACGGTATTTTCATAAATAGCATTTCCAAGTGAATCTGCATTTTCATCAAGGTTTTTATGCGTTTCGTGCGACTCATATATGCGTGGCGAAACGACTGAATATTGATTGCTGAAATTAATGATTTTGTTAATCACCGTTGTTAATTCTAAACAAGGAACTTTACCGCCTCTTCCGCTCGACACACCCGCTAAAGCAAAGGTTTTATTGTTGAAAAGGTGTGCAAAATCTTTTGAACCTAATTGGTGAAGAGCATTTAGTAAATCACCATTTACGGTAAAATTATATTCTGGCGTTACGAAAAATACTAAATCGGCTTTTTCCCAAGCTGAAATCAATTCGCTCTGAAAATCGGTTAAATCATCTTTTTTTACTGTACCACGCCCAACCGATGGAATGTCATAATGATGAAAGTCAACAACGCTAACATCTTCATATCCAGACGCTTGTAATATTTTTTGAATGTATTTTGAAAAGCGTAAAGAGTTGCTGTTGTGTCTTGGGGATGTGGCAATTACGGCAATGTTCATGTTTAAATATTAGTTTTTATTTAAGAATACTTACAACCTGTTTAAACTTTCTCTTTCGGTTGGGCGCCCCCGGCTAAAACTATGTCTTTTAGAAACCTTTAAATTAAAATTTTATCATCGTAGCTCTGCTATGCTTCTAAAATTTCAATTTAAAAACTTCAAAAATACACTACTTTATATCTCAAAACAGAAAGTTTAAACAGGTTCTTAATGATAACCAAAGCCCGTACCAAAAAGTTACAGACCTTAAAACAAAAAGGAAGTCTTAGCACGGAGCAAAGACTTCCTTTTATGGTAAAACAGACCTTTATTTATGGTCTAAATTTATTCTAAGATTAATATCCAAAAACCTCTTCCAAGGTCAATTTTTTAACTTCTCCGTATTTTTTTAGGTCTTCCAAGTTTACTTTTTTCTCCGAAGCCACAATACACATATTGTATGGTTTTTTGGCAAACTCTGTGTCTTGGAATTTCTTCAAATCTTCAATCGTTAATTTGTCCAAAGCATGATAAATCGCTTGACGCTCATCGCCCGAAACACCTTTGTCTTGATTATTCAAATACGTATTGATAATGTTATCCTGCGTGATTCTTTCGGTTTGATAATTCTTCTTCATACTGGCTTTCGCAGTTTCTACGTTTTTAGGAGATTCAGGGAAAACGTTCAATAATTCGTTCATTCCTGCAATAGATTCATGAATTTTATCGGCTTGCGTTCCTACATACGCTACCATTCTATATTTTTCATCTTTAGTACTTGGTGTGAAATAGTACGCATACGTTGAATACGCCAAAGCTTTTGACTCACGGATAGTTTGGAAAACAATTGATGACATTCCTCCGCCAAAATAATTATTGTATAATTCCACGACTGGCGTTTCGGTTACGTTGTATTTAATGGTTGGACGAACCCAGTTGATTTCCGCTTGAACCATGTCATAATCCGTAAATAATACAACTGGTTTTTCGGGCGAAGTTGCTTCAAAATTCGCAACAAGTGGTAAATTAGTTTTGAAAGTAGCTGCCGTTTTATGAATGCCCCCCACCGTAGAAGCTAAACTTTCCATTGTTTGTGGACCGTAATACACAATTGAATGTTTGTACGAAAACAAGTTTTGAAGGAAAGAAATCAACTCCTCAGCCGTTAATGCTTTTAGTTCTGCATCGGTGAATTGTAAGGTATTTCTTGGGTTTTTCGCTCCAAAAGTTGCGTAAGCCGTCAAACCTTGAAGAATTGCTCCTTTGTTCAATTTTGCATCATTTCTTTGTTTCAAAAGTCGGCCTTTCAATAATTCTAAAGCGGCATCGTCTTTTTTACATTTTGTCATCAAGTCTTCAAAAAGGCTTACGGTTTTAGCAAAGTTTTCGTTCAAACCAGATATTCCCAAGGTAATATGGTGGTCGGTATAATTTTGCGTAAAGCTACTTGCCAAACGATAAAACTCCGTGCTGATTTGCTCAGCGTTCATTTTGTCCGTTCCCACGAACTGCAAATATTGTAAGGCAATTGGCAAAATTTTGCTGTTCCAAGTACCCATGTCAAAACGGTACGACATTCTGAATAAATCGTTATCAGTATTCTGCACGTAAAATGCGTCCAAATTTCCGATTTTACCCATTTTCATGTCTTTCGAGAAATCTAACCATTTAGGTTCAATATTTGCCATTGGCGTTTCATTGACATCCTTCAAAAATGCAGATTGTGCCTCACGATTTACTTCAACTGGCGTAATGGTTGGCTTATCAACTTTAGTAATATTTGGGTCTGTTCCCTTGCGTTTGTAAACAATTACGTAGCCATCACCACAGTATTTTTTGGCAAAATCTATTACATCTTGTTTCGTTACGCTACTCAAAGCATCATTTATGGCTGCCTCGTCATTCCAATTGGTTGCTTTTGATGAAATGAAACTTCCTAACAATCCATACGCCCTTGAAGTATTGTTTTCTAAACCTTGAATAGCAGTCAATTTATAGTTGGCAGCAATTGCTTTGATGATAGATTCGTCAAAATTTCCTGTTTTCAATTTGTCTAATTCTCCTAATAATAAGGCTTTTACATCGTCCAAACTTTGGTCTTTTTTAGGCGTTGCCGTCATCGACCAAGTTGAATAATCTTTGTTCCACTCTGGATTTGAACTTGCTTTTAAAACTTTTTGGGCTTTTACTAAATTAAGGTCAATTAAGCCCGCTTTTGAGTTTGACATCAATTCATCCACAATTGTCCCAACGATTTTTTCACGTTTGTTAGGGCTTCCCATCCAACGCCAAGAAATCGTAAGATTGTCAGGTGTTGGGCCAAAAACTTCACGTATGACTGGAGCAGTTATTGGAAGTTCAGGAGCGGGTTTATATTCAGGAACGGGTTTAGTTACCATGTACTTAAACGAAGCCTCAATTTTCTTGATGAGTTCATCAGAGTTGAAATCTCCCGCCATGATAATTGCCATGTTGTTTGGTACGTAATATTTCTTAAAATAGTTACGAATTTCAACCAACGAAGGGTTTTTTAAATGTTCAATCGTTCCGATAGTTGTTTGTTGTCCGTAATTGTGAGTTGGATAAAGAGCAGCGTTACGAGCTTCTGAAACCTTCCAATTGTCATTATCAAGACTACGGTTTTTTTCTTCGTAAACTGCTTCTAATTCAGTATGGAAAATTCTGAGAATTGGATTACGAAAACGTTCAGCTTGTAATTTCAAGAAACGGTCGAGAGCATTGGCAGGAATATCTTCGGTGTAAACCGTTTGTTCGTACCACGTGAAGGCATTTGTACCTTGTCCGCCCATTGATGCCATCATTTTATCGTATTCGTTGGCAATGGCAAATTTGGCTGCTTCACCAGATTTCTGGTCGATTTCCTTGTAAATGGCTTTACGCTGAGTAGAGTCCGTAGTTTTGTTATACCTTTCGTAAAGAGCATCAATTTGGTCGAGCAATGGTTTTTCTTTTGCCCAGTCCAACGAACCAAATTTATCCGTTCCTTTAAAAAGCATGTGTTCTAAATAGTGAGCCAAACCCGTATTGGTGCGTGGGTCAGTATTTGAACCCGCACGAGTTGGAATCAGAGCCGCAATACGTGGTTCTTTGTGATTTTCGCTCAGAATAACCGTTAAACCATTCGTAAGCGTATAAAAACGGGCTTTCATGGGGTCATTACTCACGTACTTGTAGGTATATCCGCCCGAAGTGGCAGTTTTCCATTCGTAAGTTTTTTGAGCAAATGTTGATGAAACACATAGTAAAAGAGCCAATACTAAGAATTGTAAACGTGATTTAATCATGGTGAAAGTAGATTTTAGATTAAGTTTTGAATGCAATAAAAAGATAAATCTGGAAAATAGATTATATATTTTGATAAACGGTATATTTCAACAAATGTTATTTAGGTAAAGTATAATAAATATTTTACTCTATTGATTTGATAGAGTAAATAGAATTACTATATTTGTAAAAAAATTGAGTTGTACTCCAAAGTAGAGATTTAAACCTCAAAAAAAATCAATATAACAATTTTATACAATGACCGTAGAATCCCCTTCGCAATCAAGTGTTAATGACATTACAAAAAATAACATTTATTCTTCCAAATTACTCTGGATTGGTATTCCCGCTTTTTTATTGATTGGTCTTGCAAGTATTTTGATATACAATTATCACGCATTGTTTTCGGTCGATAAATTAGTTGCTGGTTTAAACCAAGACTTCTATATTTATTTGTTAATTGGTGTTTTCGCTCAGTTAGTTGACGGAACTTTAGGAATGGGTTATGGAGCAACTTCAACTTCGTTTTTATTGTCAGTTGGCGTTCCTCCTGCTATCAGTAGTACGGGTGTACACGTGGCCGAAATGTTCACAACGGGAGCTTCGGCACTTTCGCATTATAAATTCAAAAATATCAATAAGCGTTTAGTGACTTATTTATTAGTTCCAGGGGTAATTGGCTCGGTTGTGGGTGCTTATTTACTTTCGGATGTGATTGATGGGAAAGTAATCAAGCCATTCATTGCCGTTTATATGATTGTGTTGGCAGTTATGATTATTATTAAAGGTTTGAGAAACAATAATGTTAAAAAGAAAACCAAAAACTTAGGTGTTTTAGCCATTTTTGGTGGGTTCATGGATGCTGTTGGTGGTGGCGGTTGGGGACCAATCGTAACTTCTACGCTTATTGGGCGTGGTCGTGACCCACGCTATACTATTGGCTCGGTAAATGCGGCTGAGTTTGCCGTTTCATTTGCGAGTGGTATCACGTTTTTACTTTTTGAAGGAATTAATGGCTGGCAAGTAATTGCAGGTTTAATCGTCGGTGGGGTGGTTGCAGCACCATTCGGAGCATTTTTTGTCAATAAAATCAAAAGAAGACCAATGACGATTGTAGTTGGTTTATTGATTATTTATTTGAGTAGCAGAACCCTTTGGAAAACTTTCATGTAAAATAACTTTTTAAACAAATCAAAGAGGGTTAGCATATTGCTAACCCTCTTTGATTATAAATAGCCTTAAATTTCCTCATAATTATCACTCATAATTTTTGCCGAAGAAAGAGCCAAAGGAATCCCGCCCCCAGGGTGAACGCTTCCCCCCACAAAATAAAGGTTTTTGATTTTTGAAGAGAAATTGGCGTGTCTCAAAAATGCCGCAAAACGGTTATTTGATGAGTTTCCGTATAAGGCCCCCTGTACTGAGGAGGTTTTTGATTCAATTGTTCTTGGGTCGAGAATCTCCTCACATTCAATTAATTCTGCTATATTCTGACCTAAAATTCTACTGATTTTTTGTAGCACATTTTCTTTCGTCTGACGAATAATTTCATTCCAATCTTGCCCTTCATTGGCAGGGGCATTTATCAACACAAACCAATTTTCGCAGCCTTCTGGAGCATCATCGGCTTTGTGTTTTGAGGTAATATTGATGTAAACCGTTGGGTCGTGATAAATAGACTTCTTATCGAACATCGTCCTAAATTCTTCCTGATAATTATCGCTAAAAAAGATATTATGTAAACCCAATTCGGAAAATTGCTTTTTAATTCCCCAATAAAAAATAACCCCAGAACTTGATTTTGGCTGATTTAACAGGAAATTTGGATGCTTTTCGTTCGGTAAAAGTTTACGATACGTATGCGTTACGTCCATGTTGGAAACAACTGCATCGGTAGGTATGAGGTTATAGGTATGAGATATTTGGTCAAGAGTATTTTCTCCATTATTACTATCTCCATTTCTCCTTAACTTTACCCCCTTCACTTTTCCATTTTCCACTACAATTTCCTCCACCTTCGTTTCATAATAAAATTTGACACCTAAACTTTCCGCCAATTTTACCAATGAATCGGTGATAGAAACCATGCCTTTTTTGGGGAAAAATGCTCCGATATTGTACTCCAAATGTGGAATAATATTCAATGTGGCAGGCGTTTGGTAAGGGTCAGAGCCATTGTAAGTGGCATAACGATTGAAGAGTTGGACAATTTTCGGGTTTTTGAATAGCTTTTCATTAGCATCATTCATCGTTCCGAAAATGCCTAACTTAGGGAGATTCAAATACCCTTTCAAGGCTTTTCGAGATGTCCAAGTAGATAATTTATGCAGAGAATCTTGTAAAAATAGCCCGTCTAAAACCTCATATTTAAAGGCACTATCTTTCAAAAATTGCGTAATTTTTTTGGCAGGTTCGCCTGTAATTTGCTCAACTTCCTCAGCAAATTTTTGGGGTTCAGCCCATGCTGTTAGTCGAGTTTGGTCTTCCCAAAAATACCGACAAACTTCGGTAAGTTGTTCATATACAAAGAAATCAGCGGGATTTTTGCCTACTAACTCAAATAATTCATTGACTAAATTGGGAAGCGTAAAAAGTGAAGGGCCAGCATCAAAACGATAACCATTTAGGTCAAAGCTACTCAACTTTCCGCCTGCGTAGGAATTGGCTTCATAAACCGAAACCTCAAAACCTTTATGAGCCAAACGAATAGCGGAGGCAATTCCCGCAATACCTGCCCCGATGATAGCGACTTTTTTCATTTTTCATTTTGACTTTATGTAGAGATAACACAAAATCATTTTTTTTGTTAAATTTTCAATTGTTATAAAATGCAGAATGCAGAACAAGGAATTAAGAATGTAGAAGTGGGTTTAACTAAACTTCTACATTCTCAATTCCTTGTTCTGCATTCTAAAATCTATTTTTACAATTACTAAAAAAACAGCCACTCCATCGCTTTTGGAAACTCTTTGCCCCATTGGTCTTCACTGTGTCCTCCTTCTGGGTCCAGAGAAATATGAATTTCTGTCTTTTTAACTCCTTGGCGTTCAAATGTTTGCTTTAACTTCTCAACATTTGGAATCATCGCCGTACTTTCTTGCCCTCCCGCATATACATAAATACGAGTGGGTAAGTGTGAAAGAAAATCAATAGCATCAAAATAAATATTTGGCGAAATCCAAAGTGATGGCGAGAAAATCATTAGTCGCCCGAACGCCTCAGGAAACATCAATCCCGCATAAATACTAATTAAACCACCCAAAGAACTTCCTCCAATCCCTGTTGATTCACGGTCGGGAATGGTACGATAGTTTTTGTCTATGTACGGTTTTAAGGTCTTAGCCAAAAACTGAGCGTATTTTCGTCCTTGTCCTTTCCCTAATTTTGGATTACTATAAGGCGAATATTCCACAAAACGTTCGTCACCACCGTGAGCAATGGCAACTACAATAACATCGCCGTGTTCACGAGCAGCTAAAACAGCTAATTGTTTATCAATTCCCCAATTCCCAAATTCAGAGCCATTACCAAATAGATTTTGGGCATCTTGCAAATAAATAACAGGATAACGCTTAGTTGATTTTTCGTAATTATGGGGCAAAAGGATATAAACAGCACGTTTTTTACCTAACTGTGGTATTTCAAACTCATCAGAAATCAAACGAACTTCGGGCATGAGGTTTTCCGAAAGATTTGCTCCGTTCATTCTCCAGTGAGGGACAAAATCATGGAAAACACCCGTTTTGTTTTTGGCTACACGGTTTCCCGTTGAATTACCAAATTCATCTAATTCTACTTGATTCCAACCACCTTTTGTATATTTATATTCAATTGTATCAGGCAACTTTATATGCTCAGGGAATTTTAAAGCATACTTCCCATCTTCAACCTTATCCAATTTAAGTTCTTCTTTATCAGGCAACCAAGCGTTGAAATTGCCAGAGATATACACAGGGCGTTCATCTTCAACGGGTGTGGTTAATTCAAAGTACAATATATTTTTACTCATTTAAGCTATCGTGGTTTTGTCAATCCGCAAAAGTACGCAATAAAATCTTTACGTTATCCTGCTTTTTACTTAAAACTCATTTTTAGAAATAAGGTTTTAAGATTTTTTTTATTGATGGACTAAAAACGCTATTGTTTGGGCGTTTGGCGGTATGAATGTTTGGGTATTTATTTGGAAATTTGTAGGGTGAAATACTTATTTGATTAGGGCTAATTTTCATGTACCTATTGCTTCATTACTTGGTCATTAAATTTTAAATGAAATTATCATGCAAAAACAAGATTTTGAAACGATTATTAGGGAGCAATTATCATTATTTATAAGCCTTAAAGAAGAGATTTATAATCAGAAAGATTATGATTTGGCAGTGAATCTGAGAGGAATAGAAAAGGGATTGATTGATATTCAGCGAATTATAGAAGAAAGAAAAAATGGCAAATCCACTTCGAGTGTAAAATTTCAACCTTGGGTCGGAAATAATTACGAAAATGAGAATCTCAAAATATTGGTTTTAGGGGAATCGCATTACGGTAATGCAGAGGAAAACAAAGAGACTTTCACGCAGGATGTTATAAAATCTTGGGCTTTGAGAGAAGAAGGAAGTATTAAGTTTTTTACGACCATTGCTAAAATTTTATCAGATAAAACGGAAGTTTATTTAAGCGATGATAATGCAAAAGAATTTTGGCATAAGGTAGCATTTTATAATTATGTACAAGATTTTGTAGGAGAGGAAGCAAGAATGCGACCTACGGAATTAATGTGGGAAGAAGCAAAACTGCCATTTATTCAGGTTGTTAATAAGTTAAAGCCTAACATAGTTGTTGTTTTGGGAAGTCATTTAGGAGAGTATATAGAGGAATATGCAGACCAGTTTGAAAACACTATATTTTGTTATTGGTATCATCCTTCAACACCTCGATACTTTAAATACCAAAAATCATTAGAAGATTTTAAAATTGCGGTAGAAAAAGCAAATAAGAATAAAGTTTAAAACCAACTCGAAGCCATGACATTCCACACACAACAAATCCAAACAGAGCAAGGTATTTTGATTGGATTACCAGTATCAGAATGGGAAAAACTGATGAAAGAGTATAAAAAATTAAAAGAAAAGGAGGCATTTCAAAAAAGATTGACTTCTTCTTTTAAAGAAATAAAGGAAATTGAAGCTGGACGAATGAAAGCAACAACCTTGAAAGACTTTTTAAATGAGCTTTGAAATTATTGCTACTCGTGATTTTATGAAGCGAGCCAAAAGATTATTAAAAAAATATCCTTCTCTCAAAACAGAATTAAGTACTTTACAGATAACACTTGAAGAAAATCCTTTTTTAGGGACACCATTAGGAGGTAATACTTTCAAAATTAGGCTCGCAGTGGCGAGTAAAGGAAAAGGCAAAAGTGGAGGAATTAGGGTAATCACCTACGTAATTATTCAAAATGAGAAAGTTTATTTGGCTGATATTTACGATAAATCTGAACAAGCAAATGTTACAGACAAAGAACTTGAAGAGTTAATTAAAGAAATAAAAAAACAAGAATAATCAACCAAGAATATAGAGAACAAATTTTTAAATATGAATAATCCAACAACCTTATTCGACAAAGTGTGGGACGCACACGTTGTTCGTAAAATCGAAGATGGTCCAGATGTATTTCTGATTGACCGCCACTTTATCCACGAAGTAACCAGCCCAGTTGCATTTTTAGGTCTGGAAAGTCGTGGCATTGGTGTCCTTTATTCAGAGCGTACTTTCGCTACTGCTGACCACAACACGCCAACCATTAACCAACATTTACCTGTTCAAGACCCTCTTTCTGCTAATCAATTGCAACAGTTGGAAACGAACTCGGCAAAATACGGTATTTCTCACTGGGGATTGGGACATCAGAAAAACGGTATCGTTCACGTAGTTGGACCAGAAAATGGTATTACACTTCCAGGAATGACCATTGTTTGTGGTGACTCACATACTTCTACGCACGGTGCTTTTGGGGCAATTGCGTTTGGTATTGGTACTTCGGAGGTTGAGATGGTACTTTCTTCGCAGTGTATTATGCAACCCAAACCAAAGAAAATGCGTGTAACTATCAATGGTAAATTGGGTAAAGGTGTTACGCCAAAAGATGTTACGTTGTATATTATCGCTCAACTTTCGGCGGCAGGTGCTACGGGATATTTCTGTGAGTATGCTGGTGAAGTATTCGAGAATATGTCAATGGAAGGACGTATGACAGTTTGTAATATGTCAATCGAAATGGGTGCGAGAGGTGGAATGATTGCTCCAGACGAAACGACTTTCGCCTATTTGAATGGTCGTGAACAAGCTCCAAAAGGAGAAGCGTGGGATAGAGCAATGGCTTACTGGAAAACCCTTAAAACGGATGAAGGTGCTACTTTTGACCTTGAATATACCTACAATGCGGAGGATATTGAACCACAAATTACTTACGGTACAAACCCAGGTTTAGGAACAGGTATTTCTAAAAATATTCCTTTAGCAACTGACGTAATTGACGGTGAAGCAAGTTATAAAAAATCATTGGGTTACATGGGATTTGCCGAAAACGAGTCAATCATCGGAAAACCAATTGATTATGTTTTCTTGGGTTCATGTACAAACGGGCGTATCGAAGATTTCCGTGCTTTCGCTTCAATCGTGAAAGGTCGTAAAAAAGCGGATAACGTAACGGCTTGGTTAGTGCCAGGTTCGCACGTGGTTGAAGCTCAGATTAAAGAAGAAGGTATTTTGGATATTTTGACAGAAGCAGGTTTCTTACTTCGTCAACCAGGATGCTCAGCTTGTTTAGCGATGAACGACGATAAAATTCCTGCTGGGAAATATGCCGTTTCAACGTCAAACAGAAACTTTGAAGGTCGTCAAGGCCCAGGTTCAAGAACGCTTTTAGCTTCTCCATTGGTTGCAGCAGCAGCAGCGGTTACGGGCGTGGTTACAGACCCTCGACAATTCTTGTAGGTTTTAACCGCAAGGACGCAAAGACGCTAAAAAAATTAGAATCACCGCTAAGACGGGAGGGCGCTAAAAAAATAGAATCACCGCTAAGACGGGAGGACGCTAAAAAAAATAAAATGAACTGCAAAGACAGGACATTAAAAATCTTGCGTCATAGCGTCCTTGCGGTAAAAAACTAACCATGTCAAAAGAAGAATATGAAAGAATAGCAAAAGAAGTATTTTTTGCTTCTTTGGAAGTTCATAAGATAATGGGGCCAGGCTTATTGGAATCTGTTTATGAATTATGTTTAATGAAAGAATTACAACTCAGAAATATATTCTCTGAAAGTCAAGTATCAATTCCTTTAGATTACAAAGGTTTTTCATTATCGAAAGATTTTAGAATAGATATTTTGGTAGAAAAAGAGATTATTTTGGAGTTAAAAGCCGTGGATACATTACTTCCAATTCATGAAGCACAAATAATTTCATATTTAAAATTGGCTGATAAACGTTTAGGATTTCTAATAAATTTTAATGTCCTAATTATCAAAAGTGGTTTTAGAAGATTTGTAAATAATTACTAATAAATTTCAATCGCAGAGACGGAAAAACGCTAAGAAATTAAAATAACCGTAAAGACGGAAGTACGCTAATTTATTTAAATTCTTGCGTCATAACATCTTTGCGGTGAAAAAACCTTGCGGCATAGCGTCCTTGCGGTTAAAAAACAAAAAAATGGCATACGATAAATTCACCATCCTTTCGTCCACTGCCGTTCCGATGCCTATCGAGAACGTGGACACCGACCAAATAATCCCTGCTCGTTTCTTGAAAGCTACGAAGCGTGAAGGTTTTGGCGATAATTTATTCAGAGATTGGCGTTATAACAACGACGAATCTCCAAAGCAAGATTTCGTTTTGAACAACCCAACTTACTCAGGTTCAATCCTTGTAGGTGGTCGTAACTTCGGTTCGGGTTCAAGTCGTGAACACGCCGCTTGGGCCATTTATGACTACGGTTTCCGTTGCGTGATTTCAAGTTTCTTTGCGGATATTTTCAAAGGTAATTCATTGAATATCGGTATTTTACCAGTAACTGTTAGCCCAGAATTTTTAGATAAAATCTTCTTGGCAATTGAAGCTGACCCAAAAGCAGAAATCGAAGTAAATCTTCCAGAGCAAAAAGTGACCATTGTAGCATCAGGCGAAAGTGAAGACTTTACCATCAATGGCTACAAAAAGAACAACATGCTCAACGGTTTTGATGATATTGACTATCTACAAAGCATGAAAGGAGAAATTGCAGCATTTGCAGAGAAGAGTCTTTATTAAGAAGTGATGAATGATGAGTGATAAGTGATGAGTTTTGCCATCATTCATCATTCATCATTCATCATTCATAACTAAATATGCGACACATAGAAATAATGGACACGACGCTTCGTGATGGTGAACAAACCAGCGGAGTGTCTTTCTCGGCTTCTGAAAAGCTAACGATTGCTCAGTTACTTTTGAAAGAAGTAATGGTGGATAGATTAGAAGTCGCTTCAGCAAGAGTATCGGCGGGCGAATTTGATGCAGTTAAGAAAATTACCGAGTGGGCGGCTGAAAATGGTTGTTTGGATAAAATTGAAGTTTTGACCTTCGTTGACGGTGAAACTTCGGTGAATTGGATGTTGGAAGCAGGTGCAAAAGTGATGAATCTTCTCACAAAAGGCTCATTAAATCACCTAACGCACCAACTCAAAAAAACACCAGAACAACATTTTTCTGAAATTGCTCAGGTGATTGCTTTGGCTCGTTCTAAGGATATTTTGTGTAATGTTTATTTAGAAGATTGGAGTAATGGAATGCGTAATTCTCCCGAATATGTTTTTCAATATCTTGATTTTTTGACGAAAGAACCCATTGAAAGAGTGCTTTTGCCTGATACTTTGGGGGTTTTGACACCAAGAGAAACCTTTGATTTTTTGGATGCTATCGTAAAACGTTACCCAAATACGCACTTCGATTTTCATGCTCATAACGATTATGATTTAAGCATTGCCAATGTCATGGAAGCTATTCGTGCGGGTGTTCAAGGCTTGCACTTAACCGTGAACGGCATGGGCGAACGTGCAGGAAATGCACCTTTGGCAAGTACCATTGCAGTAATCAATGATTTTATGCCCGAAGTGAAAACGACGGTAGTTGAAAAATCTTTGTATTCGGTAAGTAAATTGGTAGAGACTTTTTCGGGTTTCAGAATTCCTGTAAACAAGCCAGTTGTGGGTGAAAATGTTTTCACGCAAACGGCTGGTATTCATGCGGATGGCGACAATAAAAAGAATCTTTATTTCAACAATTTAATGCCCGAACGTTTCGGACGATTGCGTCAATATGCTTTAGGAAAAACCTCAGGAAAGGCAAATATTGAGAAAAATTTGCAAGAATTAGGAATCACTTTAGCCGATGCCGATTTGAAAAAAGTAACGCAAAGAATCATTGAATTGGGCGACCGTAAAGAAGCCGTAACTCGTGAAGATTTGCCGTATATTATTTCGGATATTTTGGATAGCAGTGCCATTGAAGAAAAAGTTGTTGTCTTGAATTACGTTTTGACACATTCTAAAAATCTAAAACCTTCTGCCACTTTACAAGTACAAATTGGCGAAGAAATTTTTGAAGAATCTGCACAAGGAGATGGACAATACGATGCTTTTATGAATGCCTTGAAAAAGATATATTGTCAAAAAAATATCGAACTTCCACAACTGACGGACTATGCCGTAAGGATTCCACCAGGAGGAAAAACCGATGCCCTTTGCGAGACAATTATTACTTGGGCATATAATGGTAGAAGTTTAAAAACTCGTGGACTTGACTCCGACCAGACTGTTTCGGCTATCATTGCAACCCAAAAAATGCTGAATATTATTTAGTATTTAAATCAATAGTGAAATAAAAATCTACATTAAAATCAAGATTATGAAAGAGTTTACACAAACCACAGAACAAGAAGAATTAATAGGAAAAGCCATCGTAAATGCGGCATTCAAAGTTCATAAGGCTCTTGGACCTGGACTTTTGGAGAAAGTTTATGAAGTATGTATGGCTCACGAATTGAAAAAATCAGGTTGGCAAGTAAAAAGGCAAATAGATATTCCGATTGCTTATGACGGTCTTGTGTTCGACGAAGGATTAAGACTTGATATTTTAGTAGAAGACTTAGTAATTGTTGAGTTAAAAGCTGTTGATTTAGTAAATCCTGTTTGGCAAGCGCAAGTGATGAGTCATTTAAAACTGACAAATAGAAAATTAGGATATTTGATAAATTTTAATGTGCCTTTAATTAAAGAAGGAATTAAAAGAATTGTAATGTGATAACCCAAAGTTTTTTGCCACAAAGGCACAAAGACGCAAAGAAAATATAATATTATACCTTCGTGGCACACGAATAAATAAACTTAGAATCTTTGTGTCTTCGTGGCAAATAAACTTAGAGTCTTCGTGCCTTCGTGGCAGAAAAATAATTAAAATAAAAAAAATGAAAAAACATATCTTAGTAGTCCCAGGTGACGGAATTGGGCAAGAAGTAACAACCGTTGGTAAACAAGTTTTAGAGAAAATCGCAGCGAAATTCGGACATGAATTTACGTATGACGAAGCTCTTATCGGTCACGTAGCTATCGAGGCAACTGGCGACCCACTTCCAGAAGAAACATTAGTAAAAATGCGTGCTTCTGATGCCATCCTTTTCGGAGCGGTTGGACACATCAAATACGATAACGACCCACACGCAAAAGTTCGTCCAGAGCAAGGATTGTTGAAAATGCGTAAAGAATTAGGCTTGTACGCAAACCTTCGTCCAATCAAATTATTTGATGAATTGTTAGAAGCATCTTCTATCAAACCAGAAATTTTGAAAGGAGCCGATATTCTTTTCTTCCGTGAATTAACGGGTGACGTTTACTTCGGAAAAAGAGAAAGAATCGACGAAGGAAATACCGCTTACGATACCATGATTTATAGCAAATATGAAGTTGAGCGTATTGCACGTAAAGCTTTTGATGCAGCGATGACTCGTGGCAAAAAATTAATGTCAGTTGACAAAGCAAACGTATTAGAATCAAGTCGTTTGTGGAGAGAAACTGTACAAGCAATTGCTCCAGAATATCCAGAAGTAGAGGTTACTCACCAATTTGTGGATTCTTGTGCGATGATGTTAATTAAAGATCCAAAACAATTTGACGTAGTAGTTACAGGTAATTTATTCGGAGATATTTTGACGGATGAAGCCTCACAAATTGCAGGTTCAATGGGAATGTTGGCTTCGGCTTCAATCGGTGATAGCACTGGTGTTTATGAGCCAATTCACGGTTCTGGACACGATATTGCGGGTAAAGGCGTAGCTAATCCAATGGCTTCTGTTCTTTCAGCAGCATTATTATTAGATATTTCTTTTGGTTTGAAAGAAGAAGCAAATGCCGTAATTGCAGCAGTAGATGCAGTATTGAAAGCAGGTTTCCGTACAGGAGACATCGCTACAAAAGATACGCCAAAAGATATGATTTTGGGTACTGATGCGATTGGTGCAGAGATTTTGAGCAGAATATAATTTTGTTTGAAATATAAAAACGCTGATGAGAGTATATTCATCAGCGTTTTTATTTAGTATTGGTAAGTTGTTTTCGAAATACCAACTATTGTATTTGGACTGTATGATTTACCTGAAGTTATTAAAGTAAGTGGGTAACCTGTTTGAGCATCATACGTATATACATTATTGGTTTCTGTTGTTAAGATTCCCTGTTGATAATTTTTAGAAATTAAAATATTATTTTTACTTTCAGAACCTACTGCACCTCCCAAGCCCGATAATCGGAACACCCATTTTAAATCTTTATATGGATTTGGTTTATCATCATAAGTATATTCGTGAGTCAATACTTCAGGAGAAGCTCCTACATCTTTTAGAAAAACTTTAATTACATTACCCTTAGAATCATATTCATAACGATTATAGGCATTTTGAGGTGTCTCTTTCTTAACTCCATTCTTGTCAGTATTCACAATGTTGACGACTGTATACTTAATTAATTGATTGTTTGCATTCAATTCAAGTTGAGAATAAACAGTTTGGGTACTGCTATACCTTGTTTCGATTTCATAACCATTGTTTGCCTTTTTCGCAATATTTTCAACTTTACTAAGTGTATATCCATTTGGCCCCCCAATAGCAAAATCACTAACTAATTTATAACCTTCTAAAGCTTCTTCGGTAAGTATGTTATTGCTTATGGGGCCAGTTCTTGGTGGTAAACCATCCTCTTTAATAGTATCAATTTTTTGTAAATTACTGAGCTTTTCATTGTTGTAAACAAGCGAATATATACTCTTTACAGTCCTATTTGGAGTAATCCCCTCGGTTGTAAACCCTTTTAAAACAGTAATAATTGGGGCAGGGTTAGGGTCTTTCTTTTTTTCACAAGACAGAAAAACTAAAATAGATAGGGAGCACAAAATGAGTTTTTTCATAAAAGTGTATTTTGAATAGATAGATTATGAGAAAATGTAAAAGAGTGTATTTTACATAGATAAATTGACTGTAAAATATTGGAACGTAATTATAAATATAATAGCTATTATGGTATGACTACCTGTAAATGACTAATTTTTAGTTATTTACAGGTAGTCATGTTGTCGGTTTTGACATTAAGTCTCCAATGAATCTATTTCTTCCCCTCAAACCCACTCTCTTCCATCCATTCTTCAAACTCCCCAGGCGAATTCATTGCCGAAGGAATCATTACTCTTCTTGAACGTCTTTCAGGAGCTTTTATCTCGAAGTCTTTCTCTGATTTTACACCGTTTGCCGTTTCAAAAGTGATTTTGTACTTGCCAG
Source organism: Cytophagales bacterium (assembly GCA_013298805.1). GTDB lineage: Bacteria > Bacteroidota > Bacteroidia > Cytophagales > Spirosomataceae > Arcicella. The sequence goes on from JAAFIU010000001.1 coordinate 21,186, forward strand.
CTTTGATGTAAAATGCTTTGTCTTCACCTTCTTCAACCTTGATAGCCTTATCGTCTTTTTTCTTGGTATCGTTTAAGTGTTTTTCGTAATCTTTCGCCACCGCAGGATTGATGGTATAGTCCCAAATAACGGTATTTATTCCTGTTTCGCTATCATCACTTAATTCTTTCAAAACCAAGCCTTTGTCTGTCGCAATTGTTACTTTCGTTTTTCCTGCATTTTTGGTGAAAAAGGAAATTGGAAACTCTCTTTTTTCGGGTTCATCGTATTTTCTTGAAGCATCAATTCTGCCCCAACGTGGGTTCAAATTGATGGTTTTAATCGTGAATAAGTGCAAATCTTTATTCATTAACGAATCCGTTAATTGTTGAACCAAACTTACATCGGCAATATAAATTGAACGACCGTGTGTTCCTACAACTAATTCATTATCACGTGGATGAACGATTAAATCATGAACCGCTACCGCTGGCATATCGCCCGACATACGCATAAATGATTTTCCTTGATTCACGGAAATATACAAACTGTGGTCTGTGCCAACGTACAATAAATTAGCGTTTTTAGGGTCTTCTTTTACCACATTTACAGGTTCGGCAGGGAGGTCTTCGCCTAATTTTTGCCAAGTTGTTCCATAGTCAGTTGAGCGATAAACATAACTGTTAAAATGGTCGTCACGGTAGCCGTTTAGTGATACATAAACTGTTCCTTCTGCATGATTTGAAGTGTTTACTCTGCTCACCCATAAATTTTGTGGTAAACCATCCGAAATTTTCGTCCAAGTATAGCCACCGTCTTTTGAAATGTGGATTAAACCGTCGTCCGTTCCTACGTATAAAAGCCCAAATTTTAGCGGAGATTCGTCAATTGTCGTAAGTGTTCCGAAAGGTACATCGCCTTCTTTTCCACCTTTTGTCAAGTCGCCCGAAAGTGCTTTCCAAGTCTCGCCTTTGTCCAAACTTCTGAAAAAGCGATTTCCGCCAAAATAAATAATGTCTTGATTATGTTTTGATAATAGAATCGGACTTTGCCAGTTGAAACGGTTTTTTCCTTCGCCAATTTCTTGTGGCATTTGTAAATATTTCTGCGAACCAGTTAAGGTATTGACTTTAAAATAATTCCCAAACTGAAAACCTGTGTAAACCGTCTGATTATCACGAGTATCTACGGCAATTTGCATACCGTCGCCACCCATAATCCGTTTGAAAGGGTACTGACCGCTGTCGTACCAATCATAATCTGGTTTGTTGGTTGAAGGGCCAAACCAAACGCCATTGTCTTGCAATCCACCGTAAACATTATAAGGTTTTGCCATATCTACTTGTACGGCATATAATTGCCCAACTGCTGGCGTATTGGCTTTAAACCACGTTTTTCCCTCGTCGTAAGTGATATTGATACCACCGTCATTCCCCAAAATTTGGTGCTTTGAGTTCGTTGGATTTATCCAAACAATATGGTGGTCGGCGTGTACATTGTCGGCATTCATCGACTTGAAAGTCTTTCCACCATCGTCAGATTTAATAATTTGAAAACCTGGAATCACAATTTTATCGGCATTGTCAGGAGCAACGAAAACTGTCCCGAAATAATAGCCATACGTATTAAAAACCCAGTCGAGATAATCTTTGTGGGTGCGTTTCCAAGATTTTCCACCATCTTCCGAACGATAAACTTCAGCACCAGTAATTGGTGTATCGAATAAATCATCATTGGCATTTTCAGTGAATTTCACAACGTCCATTACTTGGATTTTTCCAGCTTTGATGTCTGCTTTCAAACTTTTAGCCGTGTATTTTTCTGGAAAACGCTTCTCGTCTAAATATTCTGAAATTTGATTGTCTGATAAAACCAAAAATTGCTCTGCGTTCATGCTACGCAATTTTTTAGCGGTCAAAAGATTGTCTTCTTCTTTCTTTTTCCCATCGTCAGGACGATTCTTTTGATTGTCTAAAACGGCATAAACAATATTTGGATTTTGTGGAGAAATACCCACGCCCACACGACCGTTGCCATCGCCTTGCGGGAAGCCCGAACCTTCACCTGTGATTAACGTCCAAGTATCGCCACCGTTGGTCGATTTATAAACGCCCGTTGTTTTTCCTGATTCTACGAAATTCCAAGCAGAACGTTTTTTATGCCACATCCCTGCATATAAAGTATTCGGGTTAATGGGGTCGATTGTGAGGTCGATTCCGCCTGTATTTTCATCAATGAAAAGCGTTTGTTTCCAAGTTTTTCCGCCGTCAGTTGTTTTGAAAAGTCCACGTTCTTTGTTGGAAGAATAAAGACTTCCTACGGCTGCAACCCAAACGGTATTGGGGTCGGTTGGGTGCAAAATTACTTTCCCGATATGGTGCGTTTCATTCAAGCCTTTATGTTGCCACGTTTTACCACTGTCTTCGCTTTTGTACATACCTATACCAGAATAGGACGAACGAGAAGAGTTTGATTCGCCAGTACCAACCCAAATCGTTTTGCCGTTGGTTTTCCAGTCCACCGCAATATCACCAATGGTCATAACTGCCTCATTATCAAACAAAGGAGAAAAACTGATTCCATTATTTTCAGTTTTCCAAAGTCCACCCGAAGCATACGCCACATAGAATTGCGTTGGGTTTTGGTTATTTACGTCCACATCAACAACTCGTCCCGACATCACTGTTGGACCAACAGAGCGAAATTTAACGTTATTTACTAATGATTTGGCTTCTAATGCTTTACGGATTTCGAGAGCTTTTAAACGTTCAGAAGCAGGCGTTCCTGTGAGTGATTGAGTAACAAGAGGAGCGGAGATTTCTTTTTTCTTTTTTTGAGCATTTGCCGAAAAAATCAGTGCCAAAGTTAAAAATAGTAAGTATGGTTTTTTCATTTTTATGATTTTAGATTGATGACATAGTAAAGATAATTGGAAAGGTAATTTCTTGTTCATCTTATCAAATAATACTTTCATCTTCAATTATTTTGGTATTATTATAGCTATAAAAACAATAGTGAAAGCTAAAATTAGCTCTATAATAATATTTGAAAAATACATAAATAATTTTATCTTTACTTAGATTATTTTTATACGTTTAACCAAATAGCATCATGAAACTCTTATATAAAATTGGTATTTTCTTATCAACTATAATGTTGAGTATGAGTTGTAGCAAACAAAACGTTACTTCAAATTCAAATAATAATAATTCAACAATGTATGGAGAAGTACAAAACTCCAGAAATAATACAGGCTCAACCGTAGTAATAGAAGAAAACAATACAATGCAAAATGCTACGATGGATTATTACCTTCAACAGGTTGCTGGTGTAAATATTACAGGAACTGGAGCAAGTGCAACGGTTACTATTAGAGGAGTTAACTCGTTTGTTTCAAATATTGAACCGCTTTTCTTAATTAATGGCCAAGCAATGAATAACTTTTCTACTGTTTACTATTTATGCAATGCTAATAACATAAAATCAGTAGCAGTTCTGAAAGATGCGGCCAGTTGTAGTCTGTATGGTTCTCGTGGTGCAAATGGTGTTATTTCAATTACTCTCAAAAAATAAACACATTATAAGCATTACAGATTATAAAATTGGCTTTGTAAACAGCAATCCTCTATTTCATTTACTTACCTTTGCAAATAGAATAAAATGCAAAATCAAGCAAATGAAAATCAAATATATATTACCAATAATAGTCTTGGCAACAGCCTGCACTAAACAACCTAAATTGGAGGGTTTAGACCTTGAAAAATGGAAAGCTGACAAAGGCGGTTGTTCAGGAGAACGCACTAAAAATATTGATAAGTTAAAATCTTTGAAAGAAGAAATAAAAGGTGTTAGTTCAAATGATATTGATGATTATTTGGGCAGACCTGACGTTCAACAATTAGCCGACCGTAACCAAGAATATTATATTTATTTTTTGGAAAAAGGAAAACATTGTGAAACGTTACAAGAAAAATCAGACGCTCAGTCAATGGTTTTACGTTTCTCAGCAATGGGAATGGCTACCGAAGTTACTTTTCAAAGAGGCGTTCCGAAATAACCTTGTTTCAAATAAAAAGTCCTCATGTATCTTAACATGAGGACTGCAAATATTTGTTCAAAGTAAGGATTTTCAGTTTTTTAGAATTTAATTGGTAGCACATAATAAGAGGCTACTTCAATTCCTTGGATTTTTGCAGGATTCCAAGACCCCATTTTCTTCACTACTTTTATGGCTTCAGCACTTAATTGTGGGTCAGAGTTACCAACTAAAATATGAACTTTGCTGATTTCACCATAACGCTCAACCAGAAATCTCACTAAAATAGTTTCACCTTTCGAGCCTTTGGGATGAATAATATTTTGACTAATAAATTTTTTCAACCCATCTTGCCCATCAGGAAAAGAGGCTGGAAACTCTACATCATAATAAGTCGAATCTCTGTCAACAACAATATTTTTGAAACGACTTTCTCTGGTTTTTTCTTTACTTACCAGCATATTCATTTCGCTATCATTATCTAACACACTTGCCACTAAAGCTTTTCCTTTTTCGGAAAAAGTCGTTGGCTCTAATATACTTTTTTGTGATTTACCATAAAATGCTACCAAAAGTAACATTGTCAGTATAACAATTCTCATGACTCTTATAAGTTTAAAAGTTTCAACAATTAAGCATTGAGAAACGTAACTACTTGGAAACAGGAAACAAGATTAAATTAAAACAAACCTTGATTCTCGACTTTCATGGCGGTTACGGTCAAGCAATCTTAAAGTGAAATTTTTTCTTACATCAAATCATCGCATATTAAAATAATTTACAACGTATACTTTTTTAAAAAGTATGCCCAATTTTTGTTTGGTTTACAAAGATATAAAATTAGAATTCATAAATGCAAACATTTAACAAAAAAAATATTTAAACACTTATCACCCTAAAAAACAGACAGTTAAGTATTTTTATCTAAATTCATTATTGAATTAAAAAACAAAATTGAATTAAAAACAAAACAAATAAGGTTGTTTAAAATACAAAATATTCATATCCTGAGTTTATACAAAGAAAAAGCGTATTTAAAACAGCTAAAACCTGTCGTAAACACGCTTTTTTGATAAAAAATCAATGTTTTCACTTAGATTTTTCTAAGAAATTAATCTCCATCCAAAAACCATCCTAACATTGTTGAAAGAACAGAAAGTCCGAAACTGAAAATTAATGGAGGAACAAACCCCTCAACAGTAAATCCTTGTATAAAGTGAGCCACAACGTAAACCACAATGACATTGATTACTAATAAGAATAGCCCAAGTGTAAGAATTGTAATGGGGAAACTGATAAGTTTTAGAATTGGCTTCACAAAAGTATTGGCAAAACCCATTGCTAAAGCCACAAAAATTGAAGTCTCGAAACTATCAATTTTTATCCCAACAATATACTTTGTTCCAAACATTATTACTACGGCGATAATTAAGTATTTGATGATAAAATTTACCATAATTTTTGAAGGGTTTATTTATGTCTTTCACGAAGTACGTCAATAATTTCGTCAAAATCAATACCTCTTTGTTCGAGCAAAACTAAGTAGTGAAACAACAAATCGGCGGCTTCTCCTTTGAATAAATCATCGTTTGAATCCATTGCTTCAATCACTAATTCAACGGCTTCTTCTCCTACTTTTTGAGCAATTTTATTCGTTCCTTTCTCGAAAAGACTGGCAGTATATGATTTTTCAGAAGGCTTATTCTTTCTATCACGAATAACGGCTTTCAAGTGATTCAACCAACCTGCTTGTCCAGGTTCGTTGGCTTCATTCCAACAAGTATCCGCACCTGTATGGCACGTTGGTCCATCAGGATTAACTTTAATTAAAAGCGTATCTTCGTCGCAATCGTTAGCAATACTTACCACACGAAGAAAATTATTTGACGTTTCGCCTTTCGTCCAGAGACGTTGTTTTGAACGACTAAAAAACGTAACGATTCCGTCTTTCTGAGTTTTTTCAAAAGCCTCTTGGTTCATGTACCCAAGCATCAGCACTTTGTCTGTTTTGGCATCTTGAATGATGGCAGGAATTAGTCCCGCTTGTTTATTGAAATCTATATTCATATTAATTAAAACCCTTAAAGGTTTTGTTATTACTTCCTTTAATCATAATCTTATCGCAACACCTTTCTCTTTCAAATAAGTCTTCAAATCAATAATATCTATTTCTTTGAAGTGAAAAATACTGGCAGCAAGTCCTGCGTCGGCTTTTCCTTCTGTAAAAACATCGTAAAAGTGTTCCATTGTTCCTGCCCCACCCGAAGCAATAATTGGAATGGATGAATTAGCTGAAATAATAGACGTTAGCTCATTGGCAAAACCGGCTTTTGTACCATCGGTATCCATTGATGTCAAAAGGATTTCTCCTGCTCCTCTATCTTCTACTTCTTTTGCCCACGCAATGGTACGTAATGCTGTTGGCTTACGTCCGCCGTGTGTGTGTACGACGTGTTCATTTTCAACAAAACGTGTATCAATGGCTACAATGATACACTGCGAGCCAAAATTTAGTGCCAATTCATCAATTAATTCTGGTCTTCTAACTGCCGATGAGTTGATAGAAACTTTATCTGCCCCTGCATTTAATAAAGCCGAAACGTCGTCAACTGATGAAATACCACCGCCAACGGTAAAGGGTATATTTACGTGTCTGGCTACATTTCTGACTAAATCAATTAACGTTTTACGATTATCAACGGTAGCGGTTATATCCAAAAACACCAATTCATCAGCTCCTTGTTCCGCATAAATTGCCCCCAATTCTACGGGGTCACCTGCATCACGAAGATTGACGAAATTAGTACCTTTTACGGTTCTGCCATCTTTGATGTCGAGGCAGGGGATTATTCTTTTTGTAAGCATTATAATAGGCAATAGGCGGTAGGCAATGGGCAATAAGCAAAAATTTTATTTTTAGCGTATCGAATAAAGCATACTGCACACTGCATTACTTGTTAAACTCTGCCAATTGTTTCAAGGTAATTCTTCCTTCATAAATGGCTTTCCCGACGATTACTCCGAAGATATTCATGTCGTTCAACTTCACAATATCGTCAAAAACGGCAACGCCACCACTGGCAATAATTTGTAAATCAGGGAACTGGTCTTGTAAATTTTGGTATAAATCAAAACTTGGGCCTTGCAATAAACCATCTTTGGCAACATCCGTTGAGATGGCATACTTTGCTCCTTTTTCTATATATTCACCCACGAAATCGTAAATTGATGTCGTAGTAGCTTCTTCCCAACCCGAAATAGCAATTTTTTCATTACGAGCATCTGCTCCTAAAATAATTTTTTCTCCTCCGTAACTTTTCAACCAACCTTCAAATAATGCTGGATTTTTTACGGCTACACTTCCGCCTGTCACTTGTTTTGCACCAGAATTAAACGCAATTTCAATCATTTCGTCTGATTGTACGCCACCTCCAAAATCTATGTGGAGATTGGTATAAGTTGCAATTCTTTCAAGCACTTTATGATTTACAATTTTCTTTTGCTTTGCTCCGTCCAAATCCACTAAATGTAGGCGAGAAATTCCTGCATCTTCAAAAGATTTTGCAACCTCCAAAGGGTCTTCGTTATAAATTGTTTTTTGGGAATAATCGCCTTGAGTTAGACGGACACATTTGCCGTCTATAAGGTCAATGGCTGGGATAATTTGTATCATTTTTGGATTTCGATGTTCGAGGTTTGATGTTCGGGTTGAAACCGAAAATTAGTAGCAATTAGCATAATTTTGCAAAGTTCCAGAGGGACGAAATATTGGTAAAAATGGATTATTTCACCGCAATAAAGCCCCCATCGGAGCGAAATATTAGCAAAGTTATTATAACAAGTTTCACATTTCGCCCCGATGGGGCTTTTATAACAAAACTCATTCACACTCCTGCTACCAACATATTGCCCCGCTGGGGCTTAAATCGTACTCATTTTTTTTTGGTATGATAATTCCTCTCGCTTCATTTTTCTTACGAAGTCTGGTTTTAATTTCTTGAAATTCAAGCGTTTTAGCAAAGGCTATACTCTCAACTTCATTTGCTTTCTTACGTTCTTGCCATTGTTTTAAGAAATCATTTGACTTCGTAACAGTCTGATTTGCTTTATATTCCATATCCCTTGTATCTGTTTTTGAAAATTATTTCCTAATTGCAATTCTTACAAATACCCTGCACTAATAAATTTGTCTCAATTCGTTGATAGCCTTCGGGAAGAATAATACTTGGAATGGTCACGTGGTCTAAACAGGTCGTTAGCCCACAAGCTGTACATTTAAAATGTACGTGGTCGTGATGATGCTGATGGTCTTCTGAATGACAATTGTCTTTACAAATGGCATATTTTACGCCGCCTTCATCATCTAAAACTTTATGAATAATCCCTTTGTCTAAGAATGTTTTTAACGTTCGGTAAACGGTTACTCGGTCAAACTGTTCGGTTAATTGTCCTTCCACATCTGCATGAGCGAGTGCATGAGGCTTGCTCATGAATACCTGCAAGATTTCCTCCCGACAATCTGTTTGACGGAGTTTATAGTCTTTGAGTATGGTTTTTACTTCGCTCATTTTGGGTTAGATTATATTTTTTGAGTCTGGATACTCTGTGTGATTCAAGTCTGAAAGCTGGAACCAGTAGCAAAATTTACTCCCACATACAACTCACAATTATCTCATTATCGACGGCATATTTCAATGAAACTTCAAGTTCTTGTAATTTAATTTTTTCAACATTATAAGTGTCTATATCATATTCAGAGTAAGAATTTTTAATTCTATCAATAGAATTATTGAGAGCTGAAATAACTTCTAATATCTGTTTAGGTGCGAACATAACAATATAAGTTTTACCATCTATTTCGAAAAACCCCTCTTCATCGAATAAACTGGTTGCAGAATCGTAAAAAGATAGTCCCTTCGGGTCTATTCCCCACTCGTACAAACTCATATTATCATTTCTTATAATATTTAAACAAACAATCCCCCCTCTAAAACCAATAAACTTCAGATCTCTAATTGAATCTTGTTCAATACCTTGATTATCAACTTCAAATAATCCTAATGGTATAACTTGACCTGTAACAAATTTTGAATTCTGACTGTAAAACGAAAAACCGAATGAAGCACTCATTATACAGGGCAAACGCATGAGATTACTTTTATTTGGTTCAAGAAAAAATAGCTTGATTGGAAACCTTTATAAAATGGAAATTTGACTACTTTGTATCGTCATTAAAAACTTTCCTCCAAATAATATTTGGAAATCTTTACCAAAAAGAGATAAATTATCTCTCATGCGTTTGCCCTGCTCATTATATCAATAGTTTAATTTTGATTATTATCTGATTAAGAAGTTTATAAGAGTAACTCGTTATGAATTACTCTTATTCCCCTCTAAAATACTAAAATAATTTATCCCAAGGAATACGACTCAATAAAAGTACAAGTCCTAAACCGAAGAAGATTAAGGCATTTTTGTGTCTTACCGCTGAATCAATGGCTCTTTTATTTTTAGAGTAACCAACTGTGATTAAAGCAATTGCAATGATATTCGTTAAAATATGTTCAACTGCAATTTTACGATATTCCGCAATTTTCATTACTTCTGAACCAAATTCTGTAAAAGCTTTTAATCCGAAAGGACTTAAAAATAAATATAAAACCAAGCCAATTAATAATTGTGTGTGGTTCGAAATCAAGAAGAAAAGACCCAATTTTCGGTCAGTTTCTGTGAATGCTGATTTTGAACTAAGACCCATTGCGGCTCTTACCAAAACAGCCAAACCTAATATCATCACAACGAAGAAAAGTGCCTTGTGAATAAGTTGAAAAATTTCGTACATAATATTGGGGATTTTGATTTATTATTTTTTTTCAAAGATACTAAACAATGCCTTCGATTATGATGTAATATTACAAAAACATCAAAACTCAACAAACACATGAAAAAACGTTTACTTCTTCCTGCCCTTTGTCTGGTTAGTATGGCAATGGGTGCATTCATCACAAAAAGCATTGAAAACCAAACCCTTACCGTAGAAATTGTTAAAAATGCCGAAAAAATTATGGGCTTAGAATTCACGCCCGCCGAGGCAGATTCAATGCTTATAGAATTAACGGATACTCGCAAAAATTTTGAGGACATTCGCAAAGTAGAACTCAAAAATGAAGTTTCGCCCGCTCTGCTTTTCAATCCACTTCCTGTGGGTTTTGAATTTGAAAAAGGTAATTCGACTTTTAAGGCTTCTGTTTTAACGAGCGTTTCGCTCCCAAAAGACAATAATGACTTGGCTTTTTATAGTGTCAGACAATTAGCGGAGTTGCTTCGTACTAAAAAAATCTCTTCCGTAGAATTGACCAAGTTCTTTTTGGAAAGACTCAAAAAATATGATACTCAACTCCAATGCGTTGTAACGCTTACTGAAGATTTGGCTCTTGCCCAAGCCGCCAAAGCGGACGCAGAAATTGCCGCAGGGAAATATCGTGGATTATTACACGGAATTCCTTACGGAGCAAAGGATTTATTAGCAAAAAAAGGTTATAAAACAACTTGGGGTTCAGTGCCTTACAAAGACCAAGTGCTTGATTACGATGCCGTTGTGGTAGAAAGATTAGAAAAAGCAGGAGCCGTTTTATGTGCAAAACTTACGTTGGGAGAATTAGCTTGGGGCGATGTTTGGTTTGGCGGTATGACCAAAAACCCTTGGAATTTAAAACGTGGTTCTTCGGGTTCTTCGGCGGGTTCAGCATCGGCAGTTTCGGCGGGGCTTTTACCTTTTGCCATTGGTTCTGAAACTTTAGGTTCTATCGTTTCTCCTTCGTCAGAATGTGGCGATACAGGCTTGCGTCCAACTTTCGGGCGTGTTCCTCGCACTGGGGCAATGGCATTGAGTTGGTCGATGGACAAATTAGGGCCCATTTGTAGAACCGTTGAAGATTGTGCCATCGTTTTCAACAATATTTACGGAAAAGACGGAAAAGATTTAACCGTAATGGACGCTCCTTTTCAATTTGACGGCAATAAAAAAGACTTGAAAGGCATCAAAATTGGTTATTTGAAGAATGATTTTGAAGGAAAATATCCAAACAAAAAACAAGACTCATTAACACTGGTGACAATGAAAAAATTGGGAGCAGAATTAATCCCGATGGAATTACCAAGTTTGCCTTCTAATGACATTAGTTTTCTTTTAACGGTAGAAGGAGCAGCCGCTTTTGATGATTTAACTCGCTCAGGAAAAGATGATTTAATGATTCGTCAAATTAAAAATGCTTGGCCAAATGCGTTCAGAGCTGCTCGCTTTGTGCCTGCGGTCGAGTACATACAAGCCAATCGTCACCGTTCGTTATTGATTCAAGATTTCCATAAAAAATTAGGTAAAATTGATGTGTATTTATCGCCAGCCTTTGCGAGTAAAAACTTAACAATGACGAATTTAACGGGACACCCTTGCGTGGTTTTACCAAACGGATTCCGTCCAGAAGGTCGCCCGACGAGTATTACATTTATGGGTAAATTATTCGGAGAAGGGAAATTACTACAAGTAGCCAAAATCTATCAAGATGCTACCGATTTTCATTTGAAACATCCAAAATTATAGTATCGCAGGGAACATTCCTGTGCTGAATAAAGCTACAAGGCACAGGAATGTTTCTATAATACTTCGAATATTCATTAACAATTTTTCGTTGATTCTAAAATGATTGTAAAACAAATTTTAAAATAACTAATTCCGTTCCGTAACTTTGTCAAATACAAAACCCACAAGGAGAATAGACTCTATTACAATGCGATTTTTAAAAACCACTATAATTTTAACTATTTTATTGACTTTCAATACTTTAGCTCAAAAAAATAAAAATACTGCTCTCAATTCAGCCGACCAATTTCCGAATCCAGCCAAAACACCAAATCAACTATTTTATATTCAACGTAGCTCGAATATAAACGTCGTAGTTTATGATGCAAATTTAGGAGCTGATAAAAAATTAGACCCCAAAAACCCTGTTCATACTTACTGGCTTCTCTATACAAACGGGGGTAAAAAACAAGAACTTACGGGTATTCAACGTTCTTTGGCGTATGGTTTACACACAAAGCCAATTGTTGGAGAACCTAATAGTTATGACGGATATTTTTTCGCCTATCGTAAACGTAGATTTTTGGTAAAACAGAATACAAAAGGCGAACCTATCGCTTTATTCCCAATTAACGGAAAAATGCAAATATTAGAAAAAGTATTTGTAAAAGTAGATGAAAGTGGCATGATGCCTTCGGTAGTTTATATCGAACTTTGGGGACGTGATGTCAACACGGACAAAGAAGTTTATGAAAAGTTTAAGCCTTAAAAACCTCCTATCCATTCAATATCCCTTTGAACACATAAAAACAATTTTCAAAACTGAATAATTTATTTTTGAGTTATAAATACGAGTAAAGAGTAAGTAAAATACAACTACTATTGCTCTTTAATTTGTACAACCAAAACTTAAAAATAATATGTTACAGTTTCTGAAATATGTCTTTGCAACCATCGTAGGATTATTCCTATTTACTATTATCGGCTTTATTATTCTTGCGGGCATTGGTGCAGCCATAGGCTCTTCGAGCGACGCAACTTCTCTGAAAGATAAATCTGTTTTAAAATTAGACCTCAATCGTCCAATCGTAGAAAATGCTTCTGACGATGAAAATCCCTTCAAAAACTTAGGTGGTCCTTTTGCTGATGGTGCAGAAGATATGGGCTTAGTTCAACTCAGAGATGGTTTGAAACGTGCCGCAGCCGATAGTCACATCAAAGGAATTTACTTACAAGCAAATTATCCACAGGCGGGATATTCTACTTTGGAAGAAATTCGTAACGCTCTTATCGAATTCAAAAAATCAGGCAAATTCATTTATAGTTACGGAGAAATGTTCTCAGAAAAAGGATATTACGTAACCTCTGTTGCGGATAAAATCTATTTGAATCCATCGGGTGGAATGGATTTTAATGGTATTAGTGCTGAGGTGAGTTTCTTTAAAGGAGCGTTGGATAAATTAGAAATCAAACCCGTTATTTTCCGTGTGGGCGAGTACAAATCAGCCGTTGAGCCGTATTTACGTGAAAATATGAGTGATGCTAACAAAGCACAATACAATTCTCTTTTAAATTCATTAAACGACCATATTTTTGCCCAAATCGCCAAGTCAAGAAATATTCAAGTGGCTGATTTAAAGAAAGTTGCTGACGAGTTAACCGCTTATAAACCACAAGGTGCTTTAACTTCTAAATTGGTAAGTAACGTTGGTTATTACGACGAATTTGAAACTGCGTTGAAGAAAGAAGTAAAAGTTGACGAAGATGATAAAATTGAATTTATGAGTTTAAGCAAATTCCTGAAAGCTGAATCGGCAATTTCTTACAATGATTCTGATAACAAAATTGCAGTAATTGTGGGCGAAGGTGCAATTGTTGGAGCAAAAGCCGATAAAGGAAATATTGGTTCTGACGACTGGGTTGCCGAACTTCGTAAAGCTCGTGACGACAAAAAAGTAAAAGCAATCGTTTTAAGAATTGATAGTCCAGGAGGTTCAGCTTTGGCTTCTGATGTGATGTGGAGAGAAGTTGAATTAGCCAAAAAAGTGAAACCTGTGATTGCTTCAATGGGCGACTATGCGGCTTCTGGTGGATATTATATGGCAATGGCTGCTGATGAAATTGTGGCTCAACCAACTACGATTACGGGTTCAATCGGGATTTTTGCTCAGTTTTTTAATTTTGAAAATTTCTTGAAAAATAAATTAGGTATCACCAATGACCGTGTGAATACCAATGCTCACTCAGACTTCCCAACGGTTACACGTGAAATGGATGAATTTGAAAAAGCGTGGTTTCAGAAAAGCATAGAAAACGGTTATGAAACCTTTACTTCAAAAGCGGCAAAAGGTCGTAAAATGAGTATTGACAAGTTAAAATCGCTTGCGGGCGGACGTGTTTGGTCTGGTATTGAAGCAAAACAAAACGGCTTGGTTGATGAATTGGGAGGATTGGAAGATGCCGTGAAAATTGCAGCTAAGAAAGCTAAATTGAAAGATGGAGACTTCAAAACAAGGTTTTACCCACAACCTAAAAACTTCTTTGAAGAGCTTTTCGACAAAAAAGGCGATGAAGCAGAAGCAAAAATCTTACAAGCACAATTCGGAGATTTAGCTCCTTACGTAAAACAATTGAAAGACTTAAAAGCACGTGAAGGCGTAATGATGTTAATGCCAGAAGTGATTGAGTTTAAGTAGGATTCCTTAAAATAGAATAGACCACGGATGGATGATACAGATTTACACAGATTTTTTTAATTTTATCCGTGTAAATCTGTAAAATATCTCTAATCTGTGGTCTATTTTCGTTTGCCACAAATTCTCCATAGTTCCAAAACTAAATTATACCGATTTTAAACCTCATCCGTGTGAATCCGTAAAATTCGTAAAATCTGTGGCCTATTTTTTCATTAAAACTTCACCCCAAAATCTAAATAAAACGCTCCGTTTTTTGTAATTAAATCGCCAAAAGTTTTATTTCTATTGATTTCAACGAAACCTCTTTGATATTGAAGTCCAAAGAAAAAAGCGTCCCCTCCCCTACTGATTGATTTTTCTCCGCCAATTCCTAACAATAATCCAACGTCGCCAAAACCAAAAATACTTTGTGAACTTGCCAAACGCTCCTGATATTGAAAAAGGGCATTTCGAGATTTGTCTAAGGCTTTTTCTGCAATTTTTATATCTACCGTTCCTCCAAATTGGAGAAAAACAGGTGTATTGTCTAAAATATTATCACTGAAAATTTTCATGGTAAGTGGCAACTGCAAATACTGCAAATTAAAATTGGCTTCTGTTCCCTTCTGTTCATCAGCGGTCAAAGGCGTTGTTTTAAAAAGCTCATTGTCATAAAAATTACTGTGCATTGAATAATTTACGCTCTTGACAGTGTACCAAAGTCCTGTACTAAAAGCGTATTTATCGGTAATATAAAAATCGGCAATTGGGCCTAAACTTAAACGAATATTCCCTCCATTCGAGTCAAACCCTCTGAAGGTTTTAGAAGCATCCACATAATTGACAACAATCCCTGGCGAAAACCTAAAGCCCATTTTTAGTTTATAGAATTTACTAAAAAAATTGCTCCCATAATTACCTCTATAATTACCTCCATAATTATACCCTTGTGAAAAACCATCAAATCCTATCAACAGAATAAAAAGGCTTAGAAATACGTTATTCTTCATATTTTTGTGTTAGTAAGATTAGCGTTGAGCTTTACACCCAAAGCTAATGGTTAAAAATCTATTCAAATAAAAATACAGTAACTCTTTAAACTACCGCCTTTTGCGTACTGTATAAGGCACAAAGCAACAATGAAATATTCGTTTTTTTTACTTTTGACGTGCCTTGTATGTGCCTGTACACAAGACAACCAAACCAGTTCCGACCCCGATGTTAATAACGTAAAAGTTACGGTAAATATTCAGAGGCTTGATAAAGAATTATTTGCCTGTAAAAGCAAAGACGAAATATTAGCTTTATTCAAAAAGCAACCAGCCTTTTTTAGTAATTATTTCCAAATTCCTCTTGAGGGTTTTGAAAAATTAGCCGACCAACTTTTACCATTAATTCAGAATCAAGGCTTGCGTGAATTCTATAATCAATCGCAAGAAGGGGGCTTCTTTGGTAATCAAAATCTGGAAAATGACTTTCGTTCCGCCTTCCAACATCTCAAATATTACTATCCTGATTTTAAAGAACCCAAAATCTATACCATTTTTTCAGGGTTCTTCGGACAAGGCACATTACCCAACCGAGAATTGATGGTTTCGGATACCGCTATTTATATTGGCTTAGATTATTTCCTGGGAAAAAAAGGAAGATTTTTACCTGATATTTATGATTATCAATTACGAAAAGCCACTCCCGATGCCATTGCACCGCTCAGTATTTTGTTGCTATCTCAAAAATATAATCTTACCAATCCAAAAGATAAAACCTTATTGTCTGACATGGTTTGGTACGGAAAAAGTTACGTCTTTGCTCATACCATGCTACCCGAAAAAGCAGATACTTTATTCATCGGTTATTCTGGCGAACAGTTGGCGGGAAGCTACGAGTTTCAGAAAAACATTTGGGCTCATTTTATTGACAATCAACTACTTTACAACACCCAAGACCCCATAAAAGCTAAATACGTTGGCGAACGCCCCCTAACTCCTGAGATTGGGAAAGACTGTCCTGGAAGTATTGGAAGGTGGTTAGGTTGGCGAATTGTAGGTAAATATTTTGATGAAAATGAAAATCTTAAAATTCAAGATTTGATGAAGCAAACCGATGCTCAAAAAATCTTTGAGGCTTCCAAATACAAAGGTTTACCTGATGATGAGTAAATACTTGGTAAAAGTAGATAGCTTCTGATTGCATTTTATACGTTTTTTTTCATATTTGTAGCACAAGAATAAACTTCAAAAAACCACTATGCAAAACGCACCCTTTAAGGCTCTTCAAATTTCAGAAAATACTGAAAAACAATACCTTAGAAATATTATTGAACGCCAAGTTTCAGATTTACCAGTAGGAGAAGTTTTGGTAAAAGTTCATTATTCAACGCTCAATTACAAAGACGCACTATCGTCGATTGGAAATAAAGGCGTTACTCGAAATTATCCGCATACCCCAGGCATTGATGCCGCTGGCGTTGTTGAAGAGAGTGATTCGCCAGATTTTAAGGTTGGTGATGAAGTAATTGTCACCAGTTATGATTTGGGCATGAATACCTCAGGCGGATTAGCCGAGTACATTCGTGTGCCTGCTCGTTGGGTTGTTCCCATGCCCACAGGTCTAACAATGCGTGAAGCCATGATTTACGGAACGGCAGGTTTCACCGCAGGATTGTGTATTAATGCCTTGATAAATAACGGTTTATCTCCCGAAAAAGGCAAAATATTAGTCACTGGTTCAACGGGAGGTGTAGGCACTTTATCGGTAGCTATCTTAAAAAAAATGGGTTTTGAAGTGACTGCCGTAACAGGAAAACCCGAAGCCGCTGAGTTTTTAACGAAAGTTGGAGCGAGTGAAATTGTTACGAGAGAGGCTCTTGACGACCAGTCGGGTCGCCCGATGTTGAAGTCGGTTTATGCAGGTGTGGTTGATACCGTTGGCGGAAATATTTTAGCCACAGCCTTAAAATCTTTAGTTTATGGCGGAGCGGCAGCGGCTTGCGGTTTAGTAGCTTCACCCGATTTACACACCTCTGTTTTTCCCTTCATTCTTCGTGGAAATGCCCTTTTGGGTATTGATTCCGCCGAATGTCCGATGACATTACGTAAAGAAATTTGGCAAAAATTAGCTTCCGATTGGAAACCAGCGGATTTAGAATCGTTAGCCACAGAAATTAGCTTAGAAGAAGTTCCTGCAAAATTAGACTTAATCTTGAAAGGTGGAGCTTGGGGAAAATCATTAGTAAAGTTGCGTTAAAGGTTTTAAGTAGGACAGGTTAGAAGCCCGTCCTACTTAAATCACACCACTAAATAGTACCGAGGGAATTTATTCAACAACTTTTTAGTTATGGTATCATATTGACTATAAAGTTCTTACAAGAAGTATTAACTTTGTACGATTATTGCTAATCTTTGTTTTATTTAACTCACCAAAATACCACCGATGAAAAACACTCCAATTATCTTAACGCCAGAATCTGTCGAAGCGTTAGTAACCAGTATAGCTGAAGAATTATTAAAAGGTCATAACACGTATAAATCTGAAACAGCAGCATTGAGAAAGAAAATCAAAATAGGGATGTTAAGAACACTTTCTTATCAAGAACTTTCAAAAAAACAGCACAAATTAACGACAATTGCCTAAGTAGATGAAGTCCGAGCTTTACCGCCATAAAGTTCTTAATAAAATTACCTCACTACAACATCAAGTTTGTCTTGCAGTATTTGATATTTTATTGTGGACTCCTTCCCCCATTATTCATATAATCTAACTTTACATCAATAAAATTATAGATTTTTTTAGGTAAAATAAGGTATCTTTATTTTCTGTTTCATTCAAAAGAGTGAATTTGTTAAATATCCCCTAAAACAATCTCATGCAGCAGCCAACCACTATTCTGGACTCCCAGAAGTTATCAAACTTACAATTATCCACTATTTTAATCTGTTTTTTAATGAATATGCTCGACGGCATGGACGTGATGGTTATCTCATACGTTGCCCCACACATTTCGTCAGCTTGGTCAATTAGCCCACAGTCCTTAGGCATTGTTTTTAGTGCTGGATTATTAGGAATGTCAATTGGAGCCATGTTTTTAGCCCCTTTTGCTGATAAAATTGGACGCAAAACCATGATTTTGATTTGTGGTTTATTGATGGGAATTAGCGTTTTTTCGACGATTCTTGCCAATTCGGTAGAAGCATTAATATTTTTTAGAGTTATCAGTGGTTTGGGTATTGGCGGAATGTTGGCAAGTACCGCTACACTCACCGCTGAGTATGCACCAAAGCAAAAGAAGGATTTTTGGGTAAGTTTTGTGATGGCAGGCTACCCAATTGGGGCAGTATTATCGGGTATGGTAGCGGCAAAAGTAATTCCAGTGTATGGCTGGCAAACGATGTTTCAAATAGCAGGAATTTCTACCTTGTGTACCCTGCCAATCACGTACTTTTTCTTGGCGGAATCACTTGATTTTTTACTCAAAACTCAACCTCAAAATGCTTTAAACAAAGCCAATTCAATTTTGAAGAAAATGTCATTACCAATATTAGTAAGTTTGCCGAATATTAGCAGTGAGTCAAAAATTAAAGTTTCGGTAACTTCTCTACTAATACCTGAAACTAAAACAGCAACCATTCGCCTTTGGATTGCCATTTTTATGGCTTTTGCCAGTTTATATTTTCTCACAACGTGGATTCCGAAGTTGGCATCAGCCACAGGTTTATCGGTCGAATTAGCCATTTATGCAGGAACAATTTTTAATTTAGGAGCATTTTTAGGCATTGTTTCTCAGGGGTATTTATCCAGTAAATTTGGCTTAAAGAGGACTATATTTGGCTTTTTGGTGGTAACCGCATTTTTGATGTTAATTTTTGGATTCTTTTCGGGTTCGGTAATGACTTTAATCCTTTTTGGACTGATTGGCTTCGGTATTCAAGGCGGTTTTGTGGGATTATATTCGGTAGCGGCTCGTATTTATCCAACCGAAATCCGTAACACAGGCGTAGGTTGGGCAGTTGGAGCAGGCAGAATTGGGGCAATTGTAGGGCCACTTTTAGGAGGTGTCTTAATTGGCTTGGGGCTATCAATGTCAATTAATTTCATCGTTTTTGCCGTTCCTACACTCATCGGTGGTATTATTACGTTATATATTTCGTGGGATGAACTTCGTTAATTTATCAAAGTAAAAACTGTATTTCCAATTCCAATAAAACCATGCAAAGAAGACTTTACCAAGGAATTACCATACTTGTGGGAGCATTGCTCACTATTTCGGCTTGTACCAAAAAATCCATTGATGATACAACGCCTGTGGCTGTGTCAAGTTTTGGTTTGATGCAAGATAGAATTCTTACGCCAACCTGTGCCACTTCAGGCTGCCATGCGTCCATGTCTGATGCTACTTTCAAACAACACGGTTTGGTTTTGGAAAAATCGGTAGCTTATGAAAACTTGGTGGGCGTTGTACCTTTTAATGCCCTTTCAAAAGCGGATGGACATTTACGGGTGAAAGCCTATAAATCATTAGAAAGCCTTTTGTATCATAAACTCAATTGGGACGCATCGCATCACGGGGGCAAACAATACGGTTCACCAATGCCCTTGGGAAGTACGGCTTTGACCGTTGGGCAAATTGAGTTTGTCCGTCGTTGGATTGAGGCAGGAGCTCCTAAAACTGGCGAAGTGGTTGATGCAACACTTTTGGATGATAAAACGCCAAGTGTTTCGACTAATGATGATTTCAAGGCAATCGGAACACCACAGTCAGAAGGAGTTGACGGTTATCAGTTGAAAGTTGACAAATTTACAGTTCAGCCCAATTTTGAACGTGAACTATTCGTAAGAAGAAATATTGGCAATACGGCAGATATTTATGTCAATCGAATCAAATTACAATCTCGCCCCAATAGTCACCACATGGTTTTGTATGATTTTAGAGACAGAACGACCTTACCAACAATCGACCAAGTAAGAGATTTACGAAATACAGATAACAGCCTAAATATTTTTACAGCTCTACAAATGTCAAACCATATTTTCTTGGGTGGCGGTACACAAGCAAATCAAGAATATACATTTCCAGAAGGAACAGCACTCTTATTACCTGCTAATTATTCGGTTGATTTAAACCCACATTATTTCAACAAAACCAGTAATAGTCTTTACGGTGAAAATTACGTCAATTTATACACAATCGACAAAACGAAGGTGAAAAATGTGGTAAAAACCATTGATTTCAACAATACGAATTTTAGTTTACCCGCCAATACAAAAACAACCATTACCAAAGATTTCACTTTTAGCAAGAATGTAAAAATCGTGATGCTAACCTCGCACACGCACAAATATGGAGAAAAGTATGTGATTAAAATTTTCGGAGGTGCAAGAAATGGAGAAGTAATTTATGAAAACGCTGACTGGGAACATCCCGCAACGATAAACTTCATTACACCAATATCTTTAAACAAAGGCGAAGGACTAACTTCGGTGGTAACTTACAATAATACTTCAAGCCAAAAAATATCATTCGGATTAACTTCTGATGATGAAATGGACATTATTTTTGGGTATTATTATGAGCAGTAATTTTTTTAGAGAATAGAGTTTAGATTTTAGAAGTTACAACTCGTTAATCTAACATCTATTCTCTAATCACTGTCATCTAATATCTATTCTCTAACCTCTATTCTCTAAAATTACTGTTTATGAATATCAGAACCACCCGTAGAGCTTGATTTCACGACCCTTGCACCGCCTTTGTGATAAACATCACTACCACCAGTGGCAGAAATACTGATTTCTTTTTCAGCCCAAACGTAAGCATCTGAGCCACCCGTTGACGAAACAGTACAAAAATTGGTACGTAAGTTACTCGCTTTCAAGTCGCTACCACCCGTTGATAATGCTTTGAAAACCGTAGCAGTTCCTGATAAAATTACGTCAGAACCACCCGTTGTAGAACAAGTCAATTCATCGGCATCTAATGTCAATCTTATATCTGAGCCTCCAGTTGCTTTCAATTCCAAGTTAATTAAATCTAATTTCCCTTCGGTATAAACATCCGAGCCACCCGTAGCGGAAAGAACATTGAGGTCTTTTATGGTTACATACACTCGCATCGCTTTTGACTTTTTCCATTCAAAATCAAACCAATTTTTTGAAGACTCTACGTAGATTTTCAAAATCCCCCCTTCATTGTCGGTAATAATTTTATCCATTCTATCTTTATCTGCTACCACTTTCACCGATTCAGTTGAGCCTTGTTTTAAATACAAATCTATTCCGCCAGAAATATGAATACCCTTAAAGTTTGAAATCTTACGAATTTCCTCAGAATTCTGAGCGTAAATATTTGAAAAACAAATACTTAATAAAAATAAAACACCGATTGACTTGAATAATGCTTTCATAATTTTATGTGCTTTGCACGGTTTTTGTTTGGAAGTTTAGGGCTTAGGAAGCTCCTCTTGAAATTAGGTTAAGTTTTTTCTGGAAGTTTGCAATTAACCATTATTTCCAAAGACCTAATTTTAATAACAAGATGCCGTCTATCAAAGAAAGGTTGCACAAACATCTCCGAAACAATGTTAAAATTTTCAGAATTAAAATAGACCTCCTTGCTTAGAGACTCCGCAATAGAGAGACATCGTTGTTTGGGAGTCTTCAGGTCATTTTCCCTAACGAAAAGATAATCAGCGTTTATTTACCGAATCAAGAAAAAGCAGCATACAAGTTATTGAAACACTTTGAGGAAGGAGAGTAAGTCAAAGTGAATGTTTTGGAAGATTTAGTGATAGATTTAGATGATATTTTTGATTAGTTTACAAATCATAGGGATTGACAAACGCCAAACCCTCAATTCCTTCAAAATCTTTCGTGTTTCTGGAAATCAGGGTCAAACTATTGACTAATGCCGTAGCAGCTATAAGTGCATCAGGAAGTTTAATTTTATAATTTTGACGAATATTTATCGTCTTATCAATTAGACTTTTATTAGCATCGTGTACAATTGAAAATGCCACAAATCTTTCTAATAACTCGTATTCTTGAGAAGAAATATTTTTAGTGGCGAACAACTCAATATTGGTAACGATTGATATTTCAGGATTAATTACTAACAATAGATTTCTCCCATTTTCAGGCATTTTTCCATTACAGAAATCAATCACAGCATTGGTGTCAATTAAATATCTCTTTCCCATTCTTCTCTCATTATTTGTGTAGTCTCATGAAGCTTTTTCGCAGATTCATCCGAAAGCTTACCCCAAAAATCAGCCATAGTAACTTTCTTAGGTAATTCTTCCACTATTTCATCAACAGCATAAAGAAGAACCTCTATTTTCTTCCCAATGTATTTCTGAGGAATTGACAATAAAATGTCAGTTTGGAGAGGAGTTATACTTGTACGTGTCATCTTTTACAAAGTTTTAGTTAAAACAAAATCACTCTCCCAAATCCATGAAAGAGTGATTTTATAACAAATATAATAATTTTAGAATTCCCTCCTACAAAACAAATCCAACACCAACCGTTGAATTAGTTTGGTCATCTATTAAAATAAATGCTCCGTTGGCAGGGTTATCTGCGTATTTATCGGCAAAAATTGGCTTAGCTGTTTTGATAATAATATCGCCAATTTCGTTCAGTTTCAATTCTGTAACTCCTGCTTCAATCGTTTCTTGATTTACTACGTCAATTTTTGAACTCAATGAAACAACTTTGGCTTTTGAGTCATTGATGCCGTGTTGTAGCATATATGTTTTGCCAGAAACTAATGGTTGTGAATCCATCCAGCAAATTCTTGCCGTAATTTCTTTCAACTGGCTTGGCTGATTGTGTGCTTTTACCAACATATTTCCACGAGATACATCCACGTCAGTTTCTAAGGTAATCACTACCGATTCCTTAGCTCCTGCGGTTTGTAATTGCGTACCGAATTTCTCGATGGTGGCAATTTTTGAAGTTTGTCCCGTTGGTAAAACCGTTACTTCTTCGCCAACTGAGAATGAACCCGAGGCAATTTTTCCTGCGTAACCTCTATAATCGTGGAATTCTTCCGTTTTGGGTCTTACCACAAACTGCACAGGGAAACGAGCTGGCTTTTTGATTTCGTCAAAAGAAGTCGATTCTAATTCTGCTAATAAAGGCTGACCAGCGTACCAAGGCATTTCAGTTGCTTGAATCGAAATATTTTGTCCGTACAAAGACGACATTGGAATAAACGTAACTTCCTGTCCATCAAAAGAAACTTTATCAGCAATGGCTTGAATATCAGCTTTGATTGCGTTGAATTTTTCTTCCGAATATCCCACTAAATCCATCTTGTTTACACACACGATCACTTTCGGAATGCGTAACATAGATGCGATGAAAAAGTGACGATAAGTTTGTTCCAAAACCCCATTACGAGCGTCAATCAAAATCATGGAAACCTTTGTGTTTGATGCTCCCGTAACCATGTTACGAGTGTATTCAAAGTGACCTGGGGTATCCGCAATGATGTATTTGCGTTGTGGCGTTGAAAAATAAATATTGGCTACGTCAATCGTGATGCCTTGCTCACGTTCGGCGATAAGTCCGTCAGTTAATAAAGAAAGGTCAAGAAAATCTAAGCCTTTACGTTTTGAAGCCATTTCTAATGCTTCAATTTTATCTTTAGTGATTGACTTTGTTTCGTATAAAAGTCGTCCGATTAATGTGCTTTTGCCATCATCTACCGAACCAGCGGTTGCAATTCTTAGTATATCCATTTTATTGATTGTGGATTTTCGATTTTCGATTTCGGATTTCAGTAAATCGAAAATCCGAAATCGAAAATCCGAAATCAAAAGTATCCTTGTTGTTTACGTTTTTCCATGGCAGCTTCCGAGCGTTTGTCGTCGATTCTGGCACCACGTTCTGAGATTTCGGCAGAAAGGATTTCGCCAATAATGTCATCTAATTCAACCGCTTCTGAAGCTACGGCAGCGGTACAAGTCATATCGCCAACGGTACGAAAACGAACGGTTGCTTCGAAAGGAATTTCGTCAGCGTCTTTGTTAAGATGTTCAGAATCAGCCCATAACATACCATCACGCTCAATTACTTGACGTTGGTGAGAATAATAAATTGACGGAATCGCCATTTTTTCCTCTTTGATATAATTCCAAACGTCTAATTCTGTCCAGTTTGAAATCGGGAAAACTCTTACATTTTCACCAATCGCAATACGTCCGTTCAACATATCAAATAATTCTGGACGTTGACGTTTTGAATCCCACTGACCGAAGTCATCACGAACCGAGAAAATACGTTCTTTGGCACGAGCTTTTTCTTCATCACGTCTTGCACCACCGATACACGCATCAAATTTGAATTCTTCGATAGCATCCAAAAGTGTGACCGTTTGTAGGGCATTTCTTGACGCATATTTACCTGTTTCTTCTTTTGCCTTTCCTTGATTGATAGAATCTTGCACATATCTCACAATCAGTTCAGCACCTGTTTCTTTGGCAAGCCAATCACGGAATGCTACGGTTTCTGGAAAGTTATGTCCTGTATCCACGTGAACCAATGGAAAAGGAATTTTACCTGGATAAAATGCCTTTTGAGCCAAACGAACAAGGGTAATTGAGTCTTTTCCACCCGAAAAAAGTAGAGCGGGTTTTTCAAACTGTGCCGCCACCTCACGCATGATGTAAATGGCTTCATCTTCAAGTTCACGAGGAAAAAATCCGTGCTTTGGAAGTTGTGAAATCTCTGTATTAACTTCTTGGTTTATTTCTAATGTATTCATATTCATTAAACTAAAAATTCTTAAAATTTCAAAGATGTTGTTAGGTGTGTCACGGTTTGCGATGGGTAGTGCGAGAGACCCGTGGCACGCTTTGCCAATAAATAATTTTACGCCTTTTATATTGAGGGGTTATGCTCTTTGCTAATTTTTCAATTAAACCGTCATACCTCAAAAAATATCTAATTACCAAATCTCATTTAACTTATCTGGAGAAATAATTCTGTAAGATTCTTCATAAAAAACGTCCCAATTCAAATCTAAAAGCTTTTGAGCTAAATCTTTATTACAAAGTGTCCCATTTCTCTGACCTATATAATCTTTAAAAGAGGACATTTCCCAATCTTCCATTTTTTCTACCAATTTTGCAGAATAAGGATTTTGGTGAATGTAATTAAAGCAAATAAAGGGGTAATCTTTTCCTGAAGATTTTATCAATTCTTTTGCTTTTGTATTTTGAGTAAAAAGCGACCCAGTTCTCCTATATCTTCGATTAATAGCTTGACTATATGTACTTAATAAATTCTTGATTCCATCGGCAAATATTGATATTTTCAATCCTCCTTGTTCTTTTATTTCGGCAGTTCTCTCATCTGCATAAATCATTAAATGGAAATGATTTGGCATCAAACAGTAAGCTAAAATTTCACAATTAGGGGCTAAGTATTTTCGTATTCTTATCAAAAAGTCAAGGGCATTTTCTTTTTCAAAGAATATCTTCTGCTTATTGTTACCTCTGTTATAAATATGATATAATTGATAGGGGACTATTTTCATGATTTGAAAATTTGTAGTATTAACGTATCAAGTTTATATTAAAATGTAGATAACTATTCCCTTCTTTGTCGTGCCACGGTCTTAGCTTTTGCCCACTCAAACCGTGGCACGACAAAAACGAAAAACTAACTATGTAACCCACATTCTTTTTGTGAAGCTTCCCACGACCAACGTCCTGCTCTTGGATTTTCACCTTCTTGGATGGCACGTGTGCAAGGTAAACAGCCAATTGAAATAAATCCTTTGCGGTGAAGTGGGTTATCTGGTACTCGATTAACTTTCAAATAATCAAGCACTTGCTCGTAAGTCCAGTGAATTAATGGATTGTATTTTATTACTTTATTGCCTTCGTCCCACTCAACAATCTTCATGTCGGCACGGTTGTCAGACTGTTCCGAACGCAAACCTGTAATCCAGATTTCAGCACCTGTCAAGGCTCTTTTCAGAGGTTCAATTTTACGAATAAAGCAACATTCTTTGCGATTTTCAACAGAAAAATAAAAACTGTTGAAACCTTTTTCCTTTACCAACGCTTCTACTCTTGCAGTATTGGGGAAATATGTTTCAAACTCTTTTTTATATTTCGTTTTGGTAGAATCCATCAACTCGTAAGTTTCTTGAAAAAGACGACCAGTATCTAAAGTAAAAACTCTGATATTCAAATCATTGCGAAAAATGGCATCTGCAATAACTTGGTCTTCTTGTCCAAAAGACGTTGAGAAAACAACATTTTTGTAATTTTCAGTGATGTATTTTAGACCATCTTCTAATGAAAGATTATCCAATTTTTCGATTAACGCTTGCATATTTATTGAAAATGAATGCTATACAAAGTTTATTTTTTGCTTTTTGAAACAGAACTTTTCACGTTCTAAGCTAATTTTTTCTGCAAAGATAGATAAAGTCTATTGAATTAGTAGTTTTAAAGAAAAATTATTTGCTGACAATATAGGTTTCAGTAAATAATTATTTATTATCTTTAAATAAATCCTTACATTATTTATCAGCATACCTAAATCATAAAATATTATGAATCAAGGACTTGCAGCCTACTTCGAGAAAACAGAAAGCCATAGCCGTGTTTCGGACATGAATTTAAAGGATTTAAAAAATCTGGTACGTCAGGGGGAAGGCTCGACGCTCGAATTTAAACTAAAAGTGAATCATCCCGAAAAAATCATCCGTGAAATTGTTGCATTTGCCAATACGAAAGGTGGAAAGCTTTTAGTGGGTGTTGGTGATGACAAAACAATTCCAGGTTTAAAGTTTGTGGATGAGGAAGAATACATCCTTGTTCGTGCCATTGAACGAAATTGTTTCCCTGCTTTGCATTATGAAATAGAAAGAGTAGCCATTACTGATGAACGTGACGTATTAGTATTTAATATTCCCAAAAGTACCGATAAACCACATTTTGTTCAGCTCGAAAACGAAGAAAAAGGCAAAGCTTATGTACGAGTAAAAGACCGTTCAGTGCAAGCAAGTCGTGAGGTTAGACAAATTCTCCGTCGTGAAAATGAGGAAGGAATCAAGTTTACCTACGGAGATAAAGAAAAGGTTTTGATGGAATATTTAGCTGAAAATCAAAAAATTACGATTGATAAATTTTCAGAAATTGCCAAAATTCCGCTTTGGTTAGCTTCAAGAACATTGGTTTTATTGGTTCTGAGCAACGTAATAAAAATACAACCTGATGAAGTGATGGATTGGTATTATTTAATTTGAAATTACTTACTCATCGGACAAGGCTGTCCGATGCTACAAGCTACTTTTTCTCATAATAAGGAGTCATTTCTGGGACTTCGATAACGGGTGGTTTCCAGAGGATTTTTTTACCAAATTTGAACGTTATCCCTGCATTTAAACTCACTAAATTATTATAGCCTTCTGAGTACGCAATTCCTGTGTATTTTACTTTTACGAAAATCCCCAAACGGTCAACATATTCTTGAAAATGAATGCCCAAACTTGGCGAAAAACCCCAATTCAATCTTGTTCCAGTTTCTAAAGGTGGTACATAACTCCGATAAACTTCATTGATTTGAGAATCGTATTTTGTATAAAAAGCTCCTGTTTCAAGTCCTAAAAAGGGTTTTATCAAAGTCTTGCTTAAAAGGTAATACTCCCCTCCTACCGTCAATGGTACAACGGTTTTGTAAGAATACCCAAAAACTTTTGAGGAATAATCGTAATTAGAAACTGCCACCAAAGCCAAACGCATATCGTAAGCTCCCATGGTTGCCGTCGTTCTGAATTTATCGGAAAGGTGTTTTCTTAAACTCAGTTCAAAGCCCGAACCCGCAAAATTAGCTTCATGTCCAAAGTCTTTTTCAACGGCATAACTAAAACTGGTACTGACCTGAATTTGGGCAGTTGTGACAAAGGGAAAGAGTAAACAGATGAGTATCAGTTTTTTCATATCTTCTATGGGCTTAGCACATATACAAAACGAATATAAGAAAAAAATGTTTACGGTACTGGTTTGATTGTCAATTAATTAAGACATTAAAAAATACTGTAGCTCGAAGTGGTACTTCGAGAATGGAGTCCGATTGGACATAGATTCTCGAAGTACCACTTCGAGCTACAGTATTTACTTTAAAACATAAGCCAAAGATTCTTCATTTTCCGTAATCCAATCGGTGATTTCTTGCACGATTTGTTTCATTGAAATTTCTGGTTTCCAGCCTGTCAAAGCCGTAACTTTTGAATTATCGGTCACGTACAAAGGAATATCCGCCGCACGGTTTTCAGTAACTGGCGTAATTGGAATAGTCTTTCCTGTTACTTCCTGACAAATTTTTGTCAATTCTTGCAATGAAGCACTTACTTCTACGCCACCGCCTACATTCAAGATTTCACCGTTCACAACATCAATATTATGTAACTGAAAATCAACGAGTTTGTACAAATCTTTCACGTGTAGCATATCACGAGTTTGTCTGCCCGAACCACCGTACCCGATATACGCTAATTTCTGCTCCCAGTAATGTTTTGCCACCCACAGCACCATAACGCCTTGGTCGATTTTACCCATTTGCCAAGGTCCAGTCAATACGCCACAACGATTGATAACGGTTTTCATACCATAGAATTCGTTGTATTCGTGAATCATTAACTCCGAAGCCAATTTAGTTGCTCCGTACAAAGACCTCGCACCGTCCAATGGAAAATCCTCGGCAATTCCTTTGGCAGAAACACCTCTAACGGGTTGATTATCCGTCAAAGCAAAACGAGTTTCTTGCTCTTCGTAATTCAGTTTTTCAATGGCTTTGATGGGATAAATACGGCTCGTTGAAAGGAAAATAAAACTCGCACCGCACTTTTTGGTATAATTCAAGCAATTGATTGTTCCGACCAAATTAGTATTTATCAAATAATCAGGCGTTCCGTCTAATCCTGCTAAAACCGAAGGTTCAGCCGATGCCTCAATGACAAAATCTACTTTTGGAAGAGCGTCAAAATCTTCTTTATTACGAATATCTCCGTGAACAAAAACTGCCCCAGCTTTCGCCAAACGAGGCAAATTGAGTTCAGAACCTTTACGTTTGAGGTTATCCAAACAGATAACTTCGTAAGTTGGATAATTACTTTTAATGTTGATGGCAAGTGCCGAACCGACAAAACCCGCCCCGCCTGTTATTAGTATTTTCATTTATTATTTGTTACAAAAGTTCTTATTTTTAATTTCTTTTTTATCAAGACGTGAAGCGGGGGACTCGAACCCCCATAACCCTCAATCCTAAAAAGTTAAATATTTTTTCTAACAGTTCTCTATTCTAAAGCAAAGGCAGCCTTTCTTCACACGAGGGTTGCTTCACGAATAGCCATTTTTAATCTTCCCATAATCTCTGATTTTAAAAGTTCAATTACAATTACTACTACTGCAAAGAATACAATCATAGCTAAGTCAGACAAACCATCAGTTAAAATATTAGCTTTATTACATAGGCTCTTTTATATTGTTGATAGTGTATTTATTATTCACAACTAATTCATTTCTCAAAGTTCTTTGAAGTTCAAGCACATATCCTTTGAGATAATTTTCCTGCAAGGTCTGTCTGAAAATCGTATTTATTCAATTCTTCTTTAGTACAATGTTTACTTACAATCAGTTTTTGGTATTTCACATATTTAATTTTCCTTCAATCATTTCTGTTTTTTGTTTAGCTTTATTTTTATCTACAATCTTAAAAACTGTGATAGAGGTCAAAACAGCTAAACAAATTCCAATGATAGTCTCAGTATTCATTTTAAAAAACAATGAAATAATTATTTGTAGAAATGTTGCAATACTATAAAATAAAATCATAAAAATATCACCTCCTGACTTATTATGAGCAAATATCAGTAATAACATAAATACAAGCGTGTTAATGGCAAAATGCTTTAGTATATGTAAAATTGATTTTTGCATGATTATAGTATGAAAAGTATTTGAATTTGAGAAATTCATCATATATTCTCAATACCTTTTTGAAAAAATATTTATCATAACTTCCCATCCTTCATCTTCGCCAATGCTTCTTCGTATTTAAAAGTCAAACCTTTCAAGGTTTTGGCTAAATTTAAGGCTTTTTCTTCGGCGGCAATCGCTTCTGACCTGATGCCCATTTTGTACAATAAATGTGCGTAGGTATTCCAATAATCGGGTGTTTCGTCGATCTCGTTGGCTCTTTTTGACCACATGATCGCTTTTTGCAGAACGGCTTTTTCGCTTACATTTTTATAAAATTCATCTGCCAAACCATCTAAATCCGACGCAAAGTTAATACTTGCGTAGCGACTATGCAGTTTTTTCATGGCATCAAATCTTACTTTCCCAATTTTCAATGAATCTTGTTTCCCTGTACGATACGGCAACATAAACTCTTGAAAATGAGCTAAATTCTGTTTATTCAATTCTTCTTTTGAAACATTCATCAAATATTTATCGGCTAAATTCTGAGCTGTTTCTATATATTTGGGCGTATTATTCGTGGATTTATAAAACTCCATGCGGTAACGCTCATTTTGTCGACCTGCTTCAATTGAATTAAGTTTTAGGTTTAAACCTGCCAACTTTTCCAATAAATCTATATTCTTAGTTCTTAAAGCATTACGAAAATATTCCATCATGGTAGTAGCAACAGATTCGAGCGTTGAGATGCCATATTTTTTAAAAACCGCCTGATTTTGGAGCAATTCAATCGCCTTGCCGTTCAGTGTAAATGTATTTTCAGAAAGGAGTTTCAAGGTCTTTTCGGAGGTTTGCTCAGCCGTCGGAATTGCCAATAAATACTGCTCCACCAATTCCCGATTATCCATGACCATTGCATGACGTTTATTGATAAAATCCGCCAAGAAATTAGCATCTCTTTTTCCTGCTCGATATTGAGTTTCGTAGTCTTCCAAACGTCCTTCTCGGTACTGATTCAAAGCATTATCCACCGATTTTAAAAATTCAGACACGGGCATATAACCTGCATCTGTCAATAAAACATTTTGATTTTTATCTGCCCAAACCAAAAACGGATAAGCACTCACTTCAAATTTACGAGCCAAGTTTGGCCCTTCGCCTTTTTCTGCGTCAATTTTGAAATTGATAAAATTGGCATTCATTTTTTGAATGACTTCGGGTTTGGAATAAACCTTTTGTTCCAATTGCTTACAAGGGCCGCACCAAGTTGTGAAAAAATCAATAAAAATGGGTTTATTTTGGGCTTTTGCTTTGGCAACGGTTTCTTGCCAAGAACCTTTTTCAAAATTGATTTCTTGGGCTTGAGTCGAGAGAATCGTGAAGGATAAAAATATGGTTGTGAGGATTTTTTTCATTGGGATTTTTACTTGAAGGTTAGAACACGGATTTAACAGATGCTTCGCAACACGGATTTAAAAGGTTTTTTAGAAACTATTATTATAAAAAATCATAATCTGTGTTGCGAAGCATCCGTTTAATCCGTGTTCCAAAACCTACGCTCGCCATTTATCAATTTGCTGTGGCACCACGTCAATTGCTTTTTCAATAACTTTTGGAGCGAGTGGTTTTACGATTGGGTAAAGATAAGTATTTTCTGTTTCTTTCGGAGGGAGTTTTATGCCAATGGAAGACGTAAGCCAAAGAAAAATACTAATCCCGAACGCCCACGTAAATGCCCCTACAATTGACCCTGCGAGCGAGTCAAAACTGCCAAAAACAGTATAGCGAATGGATTTTCTGAGCATCCAACCTAATTTATTAATCAGAAAAACAATAGGGAAAAATACCGCTCCGAAGCCAATATACGGCATGAGTCTTTCGGTCAGGCGATTGCTAATAAAAGGAGAAATCCAGTCGGTAGCATAACCTAAAACTCGAAAACCAATAATGACTGATACCACGAAAGCAGCAATAGAAATTACCTCGATGATGATGCCTCGTTGGTAGCCAATATACGCTCCCCAGAGTGTTGGGAGAAGGATTAGAATGTCGATTAATTTCATGTGGTGATGAATTATGAATGATGAGTGATGAGTAAAAAGTGGACTCAATAACTCATCACTTATAACTCATCTCTCATCATTAAAACTACGCCAAAAGTGCTTTAACCATCGCAGAAACGACTTTTCCGTCGGCTAAACCAGCTAATTCTTTGGTAGCAACTCCCATCATTTTGCCCATATCCGACGGAGCAGAAGCACCCACACGAGCTTTGATTTCTTCTAATTTTGCTTTCAATTCATCTTCCGTTAATTGCTTTGGTAATAATTCTTCGATGATTGTCAATTCGATTTGCTCTTTTTCAGCTAAATCAGTACGTCCTTGAGCAACAAAAATTTCTAAAGAATCTCTACGTTGTTTGGCAGCTTTTGTTAAAAGTTTCAATTCAACATCTGCTGACAATTCCCCTCCTGATATATTTGTTGCGGAAGTTTCTTCCAATAAAATCAATGATTTGATAGCACGAAGTGTACGAAGACGGTCTTGGTCTTTGGCACGCATAGCATCTTTAATGCTATTGTCGATATTAGTTTTTAAAGACATTTTATAAAAAGTTCTAAGTTTTACGTTCTGTGTTTTGTATTTGCCCTTAACTTTGGGACATTCAGAGAACATCAAATTGTTATTCTGTGTTCACAAAGATAATAAAACCGTTATTGGTTATTGGACATTGGTTATTAGTATTTTCACTAACTCCTAAACCCTAACCACTAACACCTTAAATATTATGACTAAATTAAGCGTAAATATCAACAAAATAGCGACCCTTCGTAACTCACGAGGTGGCGACAATCCAAATGTTGTAAAAGTAGCCTTGGACTGCGAGCGTTTCGGTGCGGAAGGAATTACCGTACACCCACGCCCTGACGAACGCCATATTCGTTACCAAGACGTGTATGATTTGAAAGAAGTCATTACAACTGAATTTAACATCGAAGGAAACCCTACCGAAGCTAAATTTGTGGAATTAGTGCTTGCCAATCGTCCAACCCAAGTAACGCTTGTACCCGATGCTTTAGGTGCGGTTACTTCCAATGCAGGTTGGGATACCATAAAATATAAAAGCCTTTTACAAGACCTGATTGCCCAATTTCAAGAAGCAGGAATCAGAACGTCAATCTTCGTGGATGCCGACCCACGTATGGTAGAAGGAGCGAAAGAAACGGGAACGGACAGAATAGAATTATACACCGAACCGTATGCCGAAAACTATTTCAAAAATCGTGAATTGGCCATAAAGGATTTTATAGTAGCCGCTCAAAAAGCCAATGAATTAGGCTTAGGCATCAATGCAGGACACGATTTGAGTTTGGATAATTTGCGTTATTTCCAACAAAATATTCCCAATCTCTTAGAAGTTTCCATTGGTCACGCCTTGATTTGTGATGCGTTGTATTTAGGTTTGGAGAATACGGTTCAGTTGTATTTGCGGGAGACGAAGACGGAGTAGTTTTTAAAATATCAACCAAATGATTTTCAAATACTTCCAACAGAATTACCCCCCATTCCTAAAAAGAATTTTTCAATATAAAGCCGTAAGAGTTATTTCTTACGGCTTGTTGCTTTTCATTGCCTTAGATTTCATTTTTCCCTTCAAAGTTCAACCCAATTATTCTACCCTAATTACTGATTCGGAAGGGAAAGTGCTTCATGCTTTTTTGAATAATCAAGATAAATGGCGAATGAAAACGGAGCTTTCGGAGATTACGCCAACGCTCGAAAAAGCCATTGTTTATAAGGAAGACCGTTGGTTTCGTTGGCATTTTGGGATAAATCCATTTGCTGTTATGCGGGCGGGCATACGTAATGTATTCACGGGCAGGCGAACTTCTGGGGCCAGTACAATCACGATGCAAGTGGTGCGATTATTGAATCCCCAAAGTAGAACGTATTTCAATAAAATCATCGAAATTCTGCGTGCTTTTCAATTGGAAGTGCATTATTCCAAAGATGAAATCCTACAATTTTACCTAAATCTTGTGCCTTTCGGGTCGAATATCGAAGGCATAAAATCAGCTTCTATTTTGTACTTTCAGAAATCGCCCGATGTATTGAGTTTGGCGGAGGTGATGGCTTTGGCAATTATTCCAAATCGTCCTTCAAGTTTGCGTTTGGGAATTAATAATGACTTTATTTTGAAGGAAAGAAATCGTTGGCTGAATGAATTTAAAGAATCAGAAGTATTTCATAATCAGGACATTGACGATGCTTTGAGCGAACCTTTAAACGTTCAAAGACACGAAGCGCCCAAACTTGCCCCGCATCTTTCTCTACGACTAAAAAACGAGTATCCGACCGAGGCAAATATCCATTCTTCGTTGATTCGGAATAAGCAATTGACCATTGAGAAAATTGTACAAAACTACGTGAGTCGGCTTTATGCCATGAATATTCATAATGCTGCGGTGATGGTGATAAATAACCAAACCCACCAAGTGGAGGCTTATGTGGGTTCAGCAGATTTTAATAATCCCGTGGACGGCGGACAAGTGGATGGTGTGCGAGCGATTCGTTCACCAGGAAGTACGCTTAAACCACTTTTATACGCCACCGCTTTCGACAAAGGAATTATCACGCCCAAAACCACGATTAATGACGTTCCAACTAATTTTGGTGGTTTTGAACCTGAAAATTTCGATAAATTATTCCACGGAAAAATTACGATTGAATACGCTTTGGCAAATTCGCTAAATATTCCTGCCGTGAAATTATTGAAGGAAATTTCAACGCCCGTTTTGGTGGACAAACTCAAAAAAGCGGATTTTCAAGCGGTAAAAAAGAATTCTTCAAAATTAGGATTATCCTTAGTTTTGGGTGGTTGTGGCGTAACTTTAGAAGAATTGACAAATCTATTTTCAAGTTTTGCGAATGAGGGACAATTTCAGAAGGCGAAATATTTAATTGACGGCAATCATTCACAACTCACAACTCACAATTCAGAACTAATAAGTCCTGAATCCACCTACCTAATCAACCAAATCTTAACCCAAATTACTCGTCCAGATCTACCCAACAACTACGCCTACACGTACCGAATGCCTAAAATTGCCTGGAAAACGGGAACATCTTTCGGTAAAAAAGACGCTTGGAGTATTGGCTATAATGCCAAATATACGGTTGGGATTTGGGTGGGAAATTTCTCGGGTGAAGGCGTTCCAGAACTTTCGGGAGCCAATATCGCCACGCCACTTTTATTCGACATTTTCAATACGATTGACTATAACTCCTCCTCAAAATGGTTTAAATCACCCGAAAATATGGCGATGAGAAAGGTTTGTGCTGAAAGTGGAGACGTTCCTAATGAGTTCTGTATCAATCAAATAACGGATTATTATATTCCTAGTGTTTCTAAAATGACCTTATGTACGCACGCTAAATATGTGTATGTAAGTGCGGATGAGCGAATGAGTTATTGCTCGCATTGTATGCCTGATAGCGGGGCGGTCAGAAAGATTTATCCAAACCATGCTCCCGAGTTGGTAAGTTGGTTTGAAACCAAGCATATTCTTTACACTAATATTCCCCCGCATAACCCAAAATGTGAAAGAGTTTTTGCCGAAAATGCTCCGCAAATTGTTTATCCAGTGGATGGTTCAGAATATATTTTGGATAAAAACGATACGCAAAAATTGATGCTAAATGCCCAAGTTAGAAATGACGTGAAGGAAATTTATTGGTATATTAACGATAAATTACTACAAAAAGCAACGCCTAATACGCCCATATTTTTTATTCCAGAAACAGGAAAAATCAAGATTTCGTGTAGTGACGATAAGGGTAGAAATACCGATATTTTTGTGAAGGTGAAGTGGGAGTGATACAATGAGTGATTCGGTGAATTGAGTGATTGAGTGCGGACTCTTAACGCTCACGAAAAAAATAAGCCCCTGAAAATCAGGAGCTTATTTTTTATAATCTATTTAAAAAACTTCAATTTCACCACTTCTTTCTCCGTCAAGAATCTCCAAGAACCACGTGGGAGGTCTTTTTTGTTCAATCCTGCAAAAGTGGTACGGTCAAGTTTTAGCACTTCGTAACCTAAAGATTCAAATAAACGTCTAACGATACGGTTTCTTCCTGAGTGAATTTTGATACCAACTACCATTCCATCGGGCGTAACCATACCTAATTCATCCGCTTTAAATTCACCATCTTCGAGTTTAACCCCTTTCAAAATCTCTTCGTAATGTTCAGTTGTCAAAGGCTTATCAATTTCAACTTGATATAATTTTTCAATTTCGTTTGAAGGATGCGTCAACTTATCCGCCAATTCTCCATCATTCGTCAAAAGTAACAAACCTGTTGTATTTCTGTCCAAACGACCTACTGGATAAATACGTTCTTCACAAGCATTTTTCACCAAATCCATTACCGTTTTGCGGTCATCTGGGTCTTCAGTTGTGGTGATAAAATCTTTGGGTTTGTTAATTAAAACGTACACCATTTTCTCACGACTCAACTTTTTGTTTCCCATTTTTACCACATCACCAGGCTGAACTTGATAGCCCATTTCAGTAATGATTTCTCCGTTTACTTTTATCTCGCCCGATTTGATTATATCATCAGCTTCACGACGTGAGCAAACACCAGCATTGGCAATAAAGCGATTCAAACGAATTTCAGCACTATTTTTCTTTTCAGATTCTGAAATTTTCTTCTGAACTTTCTTCGGAGCAGTATCTTTATAATGTCCAATTTTATAAGTTGGAGTCCATTTGTCAGATTCTTCTACTGGTCGGTGAGCTTTGAAAAGGTTTTTTCCTCCAAAATTTGCTTTTGCCGAACCAAAAGTCTTTTCCGGCTTATCGTTGCCCTCTATTTTT
This sequence comes from Cytophagales bacterium, assembly GCA_013298805.1. Lineage (GTDB taxonomy): Bacteria > Bacteroidota > Bacteroidia > Cytophagales > Spirosomataceae > Arcicella. The sequence continues at coordinate 58,277 of JAAFIU010000001.1, forward strand.
TTTTTTTCGTCAAAAGAAGGTCTTTCTCCAGTGGCATTCGGACGAGGTTTATTAAAATCTCCTTTGTCGAAACGTTTTGCCACAGGCTTTCTTTTATCAGCTCCCGAGTCTCTTCTTCCCTCAAAAGGTCTTTTTTCATCACTATTAAACTCCCTTCTTTCTGGACGTTCGCTATTAAATTCTCTTCTCTCTGGACGTTCGCCATAAGGTTTACGTTCGCCTGAGTTGAATTCTCTCTTTTCCCCGTAAGGCTTTCTTTCGCCTGAATTAAAGTCTCTCTTCTCCCCGTAAGGTTTACGCTCACCTGAGTTGAAATCTCTCTTTTCCCCATAAGGTTTACGCTCACCTGAGTTAAAATCTCTTTTCTCTCCGTAAGGTTTACGCTCGCCTGAGTTAAAGTCTCTTTTTTCCCCGTAAGGCTTACGCTCGCCTGAGTTAAAATCTTTTCTCTCACCTCTATTCTCTGAACGTTCGCCATAAGGTTTACGCTCGTCAGAATTAAATGGTTTTCTTTCTGGGCGTTCGCTATTAAATTCTCTTCTCTCTGGACGTTCCCCGTAAGGCTTTCTTTCGCCTGAGTTAAAATCTTTTCTCTCGCCTCTATTCTCTGAACGTTCGCTGTAAGGTTTACGCTCGTCAGAATTAAATGGCTTTCTTTCTGGACGTTCGCTATTAAATTCTCTTCTCTCTGAACGTTCCCCGTAAGGCTTTCTTTCGCCTGAGTTAAAATCTCTTCTCTCGCCTCTATTCTCTGAACGTTCGCCGTAAGGTTTACGCTCGTCAGAATTAAATGGCTTTCTTTCTGGACGTTCGCTATTAAATTCTCTTCTCTCTGAACGTTCCCCGTAAGGCTTTCTTTCGCCTGAGTTAAAATCTCTCTTTTCGCCGTAAGGTTTACGCTCGCCTGAGTTGAAATCTCTCTTCTCACCGTAAGGCTTTCTTTCGCCTGAGTTAAAATCTCTCTTTTCTCCGTAAGGTTTTCTTTCACCCGAGTTAAAATCTCTTTTCTCACCGTAAGGTTTACGCTCACCTGAGTTGAAATCTCTTTTCTCGCCGTAAGGTTTTCTTTCACCTGATTCTGAACGATCGCCATAAGGTTTACGCTCACCTGAATTGAAATCTCTCTTCTCACCGTAAGGCTTTCTTTCGCCTGAGTTGAAATCTCTCTTTTCGCCGTAAGGTTTTCTTTCGCCCGAGTCTGGACGTTCGCCATAAGCTTTACGCTCACCTGAGTTAAAATCTCTTCTCTCTCCTCTGTTCTCTGAACCTCCTCTATTCTCCCCTTCTCCGCCGTAAGTCTTTCTTGTAGGCACTTCACGTCCTAATTCACGGTTTAATTCATCTTTTCTTTGACGAGTTTGTTCTCTTCTCTCAAAGTTCAAATCTTCTTTTTCGATTCGCTTTCTCATTTTTTTGTTTGTTAAAATATTGCAACATCACTGCTGTAAATAATCACGATTGTAAATCAAAAAAACAGGTTGTATTTATTAGTTAAAAACCTAAATTTCAATGATTTAACAATTCCATTTCTTTAAATGGCTTGCAAAGGTACAATAATTTTACAAATAACATACAAATTTTAAAAGTACAATTTCAAATGCAGAAATTATTCCGTCAGAGATAAAAGAGGTTTCTTACAAAACACTAAAGAATTTACATCAAAACCTGATAATAAATGACGATTTTGTATATTTACTACATCATTAATTCATTAACACAAAAAGGAGTATTTTTCTTTTGAGAAATAATACGCAACATGGTATGAAGTCACTTTTATCTCTATTCATATTTTTTACTTTCTTTGTCAAAATGGGTGGATATTACGCCTTTTTGATGGTGGAGAGAGAAAATATCAGAGAGGAAATTGAACATAAAATTGTCCAATCTATTCCAAAATCTGCCCTTAAATGTATTATTGCCAATCCAGAAAATACTGCTAAAATTGAATGGCGACGCTCCCAAAAAGAGTTTAAATTTGAAGGTGAGTTATACGATATTGTTTTGGTAGAAATGCACAATGGAATAGCCTATTATTTTTGCATTAATGACAAAGCTGAAACACTTTTAGAAACAAAAATTGATAATTTACTTGAACACCAAGCAGACCATTTACCGTTTAGCGACCATTCTAAGCACTTCTTGACTTTGCTTTTAGAACCTATTACAATTCATCAAATTCCGTATTATTTTTTCAATAATTTCGCCGCCGAATACAAATCAAACTTTCCTCAAATTTTAATCGCTCTTAGCTCAAGCATTTTGTTTGAAAGAGAACAACCTCCGCAGTTTTGAATGGGGTATTGGTTATTGGAATTTAGTTATTAGTTGAATTAAATAGGTTCATTAGAAGTGAGTTTCTTTAACAAATTGACTAATAACTACACACAATCGCTTAACTCTTATCCTTCCTAAAAGCATCCTAATTATTTTAGGTTGCTGATTTTCTTATCGTCAAAATTATGGTTCGTCTATGATTCATAGTCGTTGGACTAATGTGCGTTTCTCATAAAAACACGAACCTTAATAACCTGAAAAGTTTGTAGCGATGTATCGCTACAATTACGCAAGAGCATAATAACTGTTGGGTTATTCGCTCTTCGCAAATCGCTTTTCGCTCAAAAAAAATTCCATGAAAAAAATATTTATACTCTCATATTTAATCCTGAGTGCTGGATTTGCTTTTGCCCAAGATTCAACTATTAAAGCCCTTGATGAAGTTATCGTCAGAGAAAAACGCAGAACAGCCAAAGAAAGAGGCGAATTTAAGCGTCACGCTCAAACCGTTGAAGCTCTTACCGAAGAAGAACTCAATAGAAATAACCCTGCTTTTATTGAACAAAGTTTAGGAACAATGGCAGGTGTACAGGTAGATAAACGTACACAATTGGGCGGACAACGTTTAGTCATTAGAGGCTACGGAAACGACCAAAAATTCAATAACTGGGGGGTTAAAGCTTATTACAACGGTGTGCCTATCACAACGGCAGAAGGCGTAACTGTTTTAGACGATATTGACTTTTCGTTAGTCAATAATATAGAAGTAGTAAAAGGCCCTGCGGCAACCATGTACGGTGGTGGCGTTGGTGGAGTTGCTCGTTTTTACATGAAATCATCGGAAGATAAAGGCGTTTCATTAACCGAAAAATCCTCATTTGGTTCATTTGGATTATTTCAGTCAAATACTCGTTTAGATGTGGTTGATGACAATTCAGCTATAGCTTTAAGTTTTGGACATTTGCAGTCGGACGGGTATCGTCCACGTGGGGGTAGCCTTAAAAACTTCTTGACCTTTTTCGGCGAGTTCAAACTAAATAAAAAACAATCAGTAACCGCTTATATGAGTCATAATTTCTCGCTTGAAGGCGTTACAGGGCAAGTTTCTTACGCTGATTATTACGCAGGAATTGACAACGGAAATGCGGCTTACGCCAAGAAAAATGCAAGAAATGAGTTTTTAACGACTCGTTTTAGTCTCACGCATGATTATAAATTCAGCAATACATTTAGCAACCGTACTGCAGTATTTTATTTTACGCAAGACCTCAAAAACGTATCGGCAGGAGCAGATGGAAACAGTCAAAGTCCAAGTTTGGGCTTACGCTCAACTTTCTCTTGGAAGACAAATTTATCGGACAAAGTAAGCAACGACTTTAGTTTCGGAACAGAAATTCAACAATCACGCTCATTGGCTTCAAGTTACCGTTTCTTAGGAACAGACGATGCCAATCCACTGAAAGTTCAAGACATTTCTAAAGGTTCGTACTTTAAGACTTTGACAAACCAATACGCTTATTTCTTTCATAACAGAATGACCTTCAATGAATTAGACTTGTCTTTAATTATTGGTTTAAGTGCTAATCAGATTAATTATACTCGCTTAGATTTATTGGCTAATCAAGGCTTAATTACGGGCTATAACAAAGATTTATCATTTGAAAAAAGCTTTGAAACTTCATACAATCCACACATTGCTTTACAGAAGAATTTCAAAGACCAAATCATTAATGTAAGTTATAGCGAAGGATATAATGCCCCGACGGCATCAACTTCGTTTATCGGAACAATCAACAAAGTCAATGATAATTTGCTACCTGAAAAAGCAAAAATGTTTGATTTGGGAATTCAAGGTTTATTATTCAGAAATCGTTTAGATTACCAAGTTTCTTTGTTCAACATTGACATTACTAATAAATTAACGCAATTGTCGGGCGTAAACCCTGCTGGTGGAACATATACGTATTTCGCTAATACAGGCAATCAAAGCAACTCAGGTTTGGAATTAAGTTTAGGTTATTTAATTGTTCCAAAAACTAAATCATTCTTCAAGAAGATTGAGCCGTTTTTCAATTACTCAAACTACAACTTCAAATACAGCGATTTTAAAACAAAATTTGGTAGTGACATTGTTGATTACTCTAACAAACAAGTGGTGGGTGTTCCTAAAACAAAATATACACTTGGCTTAGACATTGTGACCAAAGCAGGTTTGTACCTAAATAATACCTATAATTTTATGGGAGATGTTTATACTGATTTTGCGAATACCAACAACGTAAAAGGATATGCTTTGTTGAACAGTAAGATTGGCTATAAATACACAGGAAAGAAAGTAGATTTTGACGTTTATTTTGCAGGAAATAATTTAACCAATCAAATTAATTATACCTTCTTATTCTTAGGAAATAACATCAACGACTCAGACCCTGGAAATAATTATCCAGCAGGCGTAGCAACCGACGTAAACCCAGGTCCAAGCAAGGCTTATTATTTTGGCGGGGTTAATGTGAAGTTTAAGTTTTAGGTGACAAAACAAAAAAGCCTTAAATCGTGTGATTTAAGGCTTTTTGCTCCCTCTCCTGGGGAAAACACCTCTCTGATAATCAATCAGTTATGAGATAGTGGTAAAACAAATGGTAAAACAAGTGAGATTGAAAAAATTGCTTATCTACGACTCTTCAAAACCTCTTTTGATTTGATGAAGCAATCTCACATTATCCTCAACCGTATTCTTAAAATATTCGACCATGACAATTGCCATATTACTGTTGGGTGCATCATTGGTATTGCGTTCCAAAATACTGATTACTCTATCTTGTAATTTGGGATTACGTTTGGCAATTTTCTTAATTTCCCTTCCCATTACTCTGGCTGCCAATTCTTTTAGTTCAAACTCTTCCTCTCCAAATAAATCCAAATGATTGTTATATATTTCTTCATCGTACATATCAAAGAAATGATTTAGAATATCGCTAATGTCTTTAATATCATCTCTTCGATATTCTGGTCTATCATCAAAAGCTATCATTTTCAGCAATACGATTCCTGGCAATGTACAGAATTTGAATTGATGTTCACCTTCCAAATTCAATTCGGGTAAACCTTCTTCGTAGATTTCTGTAAAACCTTGCAATGAAATATTCGTCAAGCCTATTCCGTTAGTTGAAACTCTACCACTTTCATCTTCAATCGCTCCAAAAGGCAGTAAATCTACCTGAGTTCGTCCTTTCCAAATCAGCACAAAGTTGTTTCCTTTGTACGGAAAAAAGCCTTCTTCGTTGATTAAATGCTCTCTCAGTTCTTCATAAGTGGCAATATTATTGATGAATACAGCAAAGTCAATGTCTCCTGTGGTTCTGCGAGGTTCAATTTTGTTGATACCACTCATCCAAACATCACGAGCCACCGCACCTACTAAATAGAAATCAACTTTATTTTTTGTTAATCCTCTTTCCAGAGCGGACAACATCTCGGATATTTCGGGTTGTTGTCGAAGTTGATTATAATTGAGTTTGTAGGTATTCATCGTAAATTTTTTGTGCGGTTTCAATACATCTTCTATCACTAATTGCCATCAAATCGGCATACACTACAAGCAGTGGAGCGGTCTTTTGTGTCGAGTTATCCCATTTCCAAAACTTCTGATAAACTTTCACATTTCCTTTTTCATCGGGAATTAGTTTATAGTTTTTAATAAGGTCGTTACGGCTTTCGTCTGTGTATATAGTAAATTCGGCAGGGTGAAGGTAATTAGTCAATAAATCTCCCGCAGGTTCACCACCCCATACGGTTTTTGTGGTATCTAATTTCAAATCTTTCCACGCCAATAAATCATTTTCTTTCAAAAAACGAAATGTTCCAATTCGTAAAGTTGGTTTTAGATTTTTGGTAAATTCATCCGCCCATTTTTTAATTAATAATTCAATGTTAGTGAGTTTTAGGGTATTTTTATTAATAGACACTATAAAATTTTCCCGCTTCAAGCCTTGAATGATATTGGTAATATTGCCGATTGAAATACCTGTTTGCTCGGCTATTTGACGATAAGATTGATTAATTAAGGTTGGATTTTGGAGAAACTCAAACAATACTTTTAAGCCTGTTTTAGTGAATGCCCGATTACGATTATCCTTTTCAATTTTCAAAGGCTCGTGAGCATCTATCCAGAACATTTTGTTACTTTCTTTCAAGTAAAAATTACCGTTTGCTTCCAAATAGGCCACATTATGAGCTTGTAATTGCTTTTTAATGGCTGGCGAAATACGACTTGCCACCAACATAAAAGGTTTAAATTCTTCATTATATTGATAGATTCTGGGCAAAGCCTGATTTCTCAATTCTCCTTTTATCTCAACATTATAAGTTAAAACCTCATTAGCAAACATTAAAGATAACATTCCATCCAAACTTGGAAAACCTTTTAGTTCCCAATTCCCTTTAATTTGAGCCGTTGCTTGAAGGCTATCAACGGCTTTATGGATAATTAATATTTCTTGACTGTTCATTATTTAAAAGTGTTTACGAAAACGTGAACGTTAAATATTTGTGAACAAAGATAAAAATGAATTGTTGTAAAACAAATAAAGACTTCGCTTAGAGCGAAGTCTTTATTTGTTTTTTCACCCTCCAATGACCCATTGACAAAGTTTTTTTACAAAAAATGAGCAATAAACTAAAATTCAAAACATGATAAATTCTACCCCATCTTATATTTATCAGGAATTTTATCCTCTACACTTGCCTTGAATCTGTGGATAGTTGCAAATGATGTTTTTTTATTAAAAGCAAGGATTCCCACAATTGAAGAAGGATGGATTTTTAATGTTCGAGAGCAATTTAAAACTTCTTCTTTCGGTAAATAGCCATAAAAATTCCTGAACCACTGTAAGATTTCTTTACTTTTCAAAGCACTTGAAGCCATTTCATTTGCTTCTTTTTCTTTTTCATCCTTTTCATCACTATTAAATGAATCATCAGCAAAGAAATCATTTTCATTAATTAAATGTCTTAACACATGGGAAATTTCGTGACTGATTGTAAACCAAAAATTGTCTAACCTATCATATCTTCCAGTTAGAGCGATTATTGGAGTATTTCCAGATTTAAAAGCCGCTCCATCCATGTATGTTTTAGAAAGATGGGATAGATGAATAAATTTTACACCTGTTAATTGTAAATCATTTAGAAATTCTGAAACGCCCTTATTTCTTACTGTATATTCATTTACTTTACTCAATAATAATTCAAGAGCTTGCTTATTGTATTCTGGTACAGTTACTTTTTGAGCTTTTGTTTCTGCCACTTTTCTCCAAATCTTTGCATTAGTATCTTCAAAATTACCATTATCGCTTTTACGAAAATACAAATTATAGTTTAAGGAATCAATTGCTTGAATAGAGTCAATATTCAATACTTTTTTACATTGTTCAATAAGAGAATTATAGTCATTTGTTTTTTCCATCCAACCCTTTTTAATCATTTCACTAATTGGATATTTACCAAATAATTCAGCTTTACTTTTTACTAAATTATCATTACTGGCATCAATAGTTTTTACTCTGTAATTAGTATACAATTTAATAAAACCCTGTCTTGCTTCTTCATCAAATGAAAAAGCATCTGAAATATCAATAATCAATTCTAATGATAATGGCTTTTTATTTTTTATTAGCTCATTTGCGTGCTTGGGTGAAATGGAGATTATCTGAGCAAAATCTTCCTGAGTCCAACTTCTTTTATCAAGCATATACTTGATTGCCTCACCAGGGCTGATGAAATTTGAAAAATCCATGATTTTAGTAGGAAAATGTGGGTGGAATAATTAGAATATTTACTATTGTGTAATACAAATATAATACCATTTACCGAATAATCAATAACCTGTATTTGTATATTAACCTTTTTGGTAATAAATAAATAATTTTTTTTTACAAAATTGCTTGCATCATTATTTTATATTTCCTAAGTTTACAAAAAAAAGCCAATAGTTGCCTACTGACTTTGGAAAGAGGATGACGGTCTGATAGAACCGCCAAATACTTTTGAACGTGAGAACTCAAAATTATTCAAACTTCTTCAATTTTCCAAATCGAGGCACTTCGGCCATTATTTCACATAACCATTTTTTGCTCTATCTAACTGTCATTTAAATTATAGTGCTGTTTTAAAACATAAGTAATTATTTATGTGCCTCTAACTTCTATTTATGTAGCATACAAGGCTTGTATGGCTATTCTAAGGCTTATTTTGTTTTTTTAATAATTTAAAAACTAATACAATGACAGTTTTTTTGAACACAAATGGAGATTTGAAATCTCACAAAGTAGAAGTTGAAGCATCATCAACTATTGGAAAATTGATGCAATTAGCTTTCCCTAACATAAAGCAAAGTTCAGATTTTGAAGAGGATAATGAAGTTTATCTACAAAACCAGGATGAAGATTTTGATAAAGGAAAAACACTCGAACAATGTGGTGTTAAGCATGGAGACATCTTGTTTATTGGTAAGTGTAAGCGAGTTAATCTAAGTATTTCGTATGTTGGAAAAACCTTCCATTTAAAAACAAGCCCTGCACTTTTACTGAAAAACTTGAAGAAAAAAGTTTCTGAACATTTTGGAATGACAGACCAAGAAGTATCAGATTTTCAATTTTTATTAAATAACGAAGCATTAGATAATTTAAAAACTATCATGGTTGGTTCTTTAGTAAATTATTCAGGCTGCTCTGTATCATTAATTTTTGCTCCGAAGAAAGATGTAAATGGATTTATTGAATCTGATTACCAAATTTTCAAGCAAGGTTTAGAAACTCCTGAATACCTCTCTGGCGAGATTGATGGTGATTGGGGATTAGTAGAAAATAACAATGGGCCTATATGGCCCATTGTTATTTTATGGGTTAAAGCGAAAAATAGTCAGAAGTACTATTTACGATTTGATTTAACAAATTATAATCAATTAGCTCCAACGGCTCAATTATGGAATATAGAAACAAATCAGCCGCTGGAGCAGATTAGTTGGCCAAATTGGTCTTTAAGATGTCAACAAGTATTTAGATTGTGGGGGAAACCATGCCTTTACCTTCCATGTGATAGAATGGCATTTGAAGGACATCCAAGCTGGGTACAAGAGCATCAATCGTTAGTTTGGAGAATGGGAGAAGATACTTTTTTTAAATACCTAAATGAAGTTTATCAAATAATCAACTAATTACGGACATGACTATTTCAATTTATAAATGGTTCTGTCTAACAATTGGACTAAGAAAACGTGGACAAGGTTTGCGTGAAAGTGGTGCTTTTTTAATTGCTAAAGCGGGTTCATCAAAAATATCTACAATTGTATTTTATGATGAACTTGATTCAGAGGCTTTCAAATCAGGTATTATCGTATTAAATGGATTAGGCCATGCGAAACTTGGTGAAATTTTAAATGAAACTAAAAGCGAAGTTATTGCAGATATACATACACACCCTGTCGGTTGTAGTACCCGTCAAAGTGATTCTGACCAAAAACATCCGATGTCACGCTTAAAAGGACACATTGCTTTTATTGCCCCAGACTATGCATTAAAGCGATTTCTAATGCCTTGGGATTGTAGTTCGTATTTATATCAAGGGTCATTTCAATGGCAAACTTTAAAAGAAAAGTCTTTTCCACTAAAACTTACATTAATATGAAATTTGATTTGAGTAATACAGAAAGAGCAGCGATTGCTCTTGCAGAAAAAAATAAAATAGACATAGAAGAAGCTGAAAAATTGCTTTTCGGAAGTCAGATTGGTTTAGAAGCAAGTGATGAAATAAAAACTTCTTATTCACTTCAAGTTGCTTTTTTATCTTGCTTTAATGCTGGCAACAGAATTTTCAAAGGCGGAGTCATTTGTAATATTCCAAACGATATACCTAATCTTACAAATTTAAACGGAGAAACATTTAATGAAGTTTTATCTAACTTATTTCCTTTTAGCGAAGAACATAAATTAAATGATTCGACACAAAAAATACTTTTTGGGAAACATCCTTCTTCTGTGAATGAAATTGAGTTAATATGTTCAGGTTGGCAAGGTGGGATTAATATTTTTAATTCTGACATAAACAGTTTAAAAAATAATCATACAGATGTTTGTTTTGGAGCTTGTTTAGCAAGTTCATACGCATTGTTTTGGGTATTTAACAAAACTTTTTCAATGATTGAAAATTCAGATAAAGAATCATTTGGATATTCTTTATGGACTAATTCTTCAGAATATGATTGGATTGAAAACATAAATGAAGGGCCTTCAAATATTTCATTACCTTCAAATATTTGGACTGTTGGTTTGGGGCATTTAGGACAGGCCTATTTATGGATTTTAGCTAATCAAAAACGTAATCAGGGAATTGAAATTTTATTACAAGATTTTGATACGTTAGGTAAAGAGAATTTAGGTTCACAACTTCTGAGTTATGATTCCCAAATTGGGCTCAAAAAGACAAGGATATGTGCTGATTTTTTAAACAGATTTGGGATTACTTCCAAAATTATAGAAAAGCCATTTAATGAGTTTGACCAACAAGATTCAGCACTAAAGCAATTCAACATTTTGCTTACAGGCCTTGACAATATTGATGCAAGAAGGGGTATAAATCCAGATAGATTTCAAGTATGTATAGACGGTGCAACAAATGGTAAGTTAATAAATTTCGATTCTTTTACTTTTAGAAATCTTAACTTACTTGATAAGTCTCCCGAAGAAATATGGAAAAAAGAAAAAGGTACGGAGAAAGAGATTCTTCATGAAAATCTTTACAAAATGGTTGAAGAAAAAGGCGGATGCGGAATTTTAACTAATGTTGGGATTTCCACGCCTTTTGTAGGCCTTTTTGGTGCAAGTGTTATTGTGTCAGAATTAGCTAAAAATGTTGTTAATAATAATAAATTGATTACTTTTTCTGGAAAAATGAGAACTACTGGGTCTTACTCTATTGCCTGATAATTTAGAATATATCCATTAACATTTCATTTATTGATGTTAATGGTAAGGTCTAAAGAAAGATAATTGAAAAGTACGAAGTAGAAGTTTGGGCATTAAAAAAGCCTTAAATCGTATAATTTAAGGCTTTTTTTAACTCTTTTTTTGGGAATTAACCACATGATAATCAGATAGTTACGAAGCAACAACAAAACCCTTTTGTAATTGTTTTGAGCCTTTAATATGACCTTATCAAATGCTTTTAAATCTCTTTTTTAATTCCTCAATACGTTCTATTAATTCTGAGAATGATAAACTCTCTCCGTAAAGCATTGAACCTTGTATTATTTCATAATCTTTTGCAACTCGTCTATGATTTCGGAGGGTGGTGAGAAATACAATTGTAATAAAATGCTTTTATTAAACCATAAATCAATTAGTGACATCGCTAAATATTTACTACCTAAATATCAAATTCCCCCCATTCAAAAACAAATTTCCATTCAGTAACTTCAATCGCTTTAAATAAGTATCTCTTAAAACTTCAACTGTGTCTCCATTCAAAATGGTTGCAATGTCAGTTACTTTTGGAACGTGTCCACAAGACCATGTTCCTGTATCGTCCCAAGTTCCAGATTTGATGGATTGCACATTTGTTAAATTATCACAAGTGTTATAAGTCCATAATTCTCTGCCATGAAGAACGTCATTACCAGTAAAGAAAAATCTATTTCCATCGGCTACAATTTTGATAGTTTCATTGAAATCATTTTGAAAGTGATTTGCTGTTATATTCACTATAAAAGTTGTTCCTTCTGGTGTACCATCACTCTGCCATAATTCAATTCCTGTTATTGGGTTTACTACTTGGAAATACAAATGTCCATTGATATAATGTAGTTCTTGAATCTTATTATCATAAATAGTATTTCCAAATGTTTTAACTATTGAAGTTCCATCAATAGTGCCATCGGTTTTCCATAAAACATTCTGAGCGGAAAAAAATAAGTTATTATCACCAACTGTAAAAGTCTCGTTATTAATACTTGCATTACTCAACAGGAGCGTAGTTCCATCAGCAGTTCCATCTGATTTCCATAATCCTGATTGATACCCTAAATTATCACTTGCAAAGACAAATACCCAATCTTTAAAAGAAACTATTGGTTTATCAACCAAAGGGTTTCTAATGAATATATCCTTAACTAATTGTTCTCCACCAATCGTTCCGTTACTTGACCATAAAGACAAAGCACTTGTGCTTGATGTACCAATAAAATACATTTTATTTTTATGTGTTGTTAATCCAAACAAAGGCTTTCCTAACTGAGAGTAGCTACTTCTTTCAGTTATTTTTACGGTATTTGCAATAGTTCCATCAGTTACCCAAAGGTTACAATCGACAGTATCATCTTTGGCAATAAAATAGAGCTTCCCATTTAAAACTGTCTTCGATTGAATAGTATTATAACTCGAAAGATATGGGTCATTATTATTTAGGTAAAAATCTTTTAGCATATACGTCCCATTATTATTTCCATCAGAAACCCACATTTCTCTTCCGTGTACCCCATCATTCGCATTAAAAAAAAGCTTGTTTCCAAGTCTGATAGATTCCGCTGGTCTTGAACTGCTAAGACCTATATTTATATCTTTCACAAGCCTTGTTCCTGTATTTGTACCATCAGAAATCCAAAGTTCTTCACCCGCTAAACTATCAGTTCCACTAAAAACAATGTTATTGTTAAGTGTGTCAATCATGGTTTTAGCATTGCCAGAAAATTGAGGAAACTCTCGACTAAGATTAGGCAATTTATCTTTTACTTTAAGTGTATTCGATGCAGCTCCATCAGATGTCCATAATTCAGTTCTTCTTGATACACTTTCTTGGGCAGTAAAATAGAGTTGATGATTAAGAACCGCTGAACGATATGAACCATACGGAATGGAATTATTAGTGGATTGGTTTATATCTTTTAACAAATGAGTATTTACAGAATTACCATCAGTAGCCCACAATTCTTTTCCATGTGCTGAATCTATATAGGTGAAAAACAGATTGCCATTTGTTGCCCAAAATCTCATATTTTGAGAGAAATCAATGATTATTTTATTATTGTCTTTATCTTTCACAACTTCCAATAGACTATCTGTTCCATCCGTTTTCCAAAGTTTAAAACTCTGCCCATCCGAAAAAACGAGAAACAATAGATTATTGGCTACAAAGTTTAATGATGGTTGAAAGGAATTATAAGCAGGAAGTTTTAGCGAATTTATGGCAACTTTTGTATTAATTGCTGTGCCATCAGAACTCCAAAGTTTATATTTTGAATCACTGTCTGGGCCCCAAAAGTAAACTTTACCATTGTAAACAATGCCATCACTGTATGAAGAATTGGGGATTTTATTCTTTATCAAAATTGTTCCTGCCACAGTTCCATCACTGCTCCATAAGCCATCTTTATTATTTGCATAGCCTTTAAAAATAACTTTATTGTTTAAGACATTCAAAACTGGTTCTCTAAAAATATTATCTGATTCAAAAACGATTAAAGGTATAGTGCCTGTCGTAGTTCCGTCGGTACTCCATAATTGTAACTTAAAAATATCGACTAACGTAATGAAAAATAATTTATTCTCGGTTGCCACTATACTAAAAACAATACTGTTTTCATACGGAGCGATACTTTTTATTAAAGTTGTTCCTGCAATTGTGCCGTCTGTCTTCCAAAGTTTGTTTTCAGTTGAACTCCCAATAGTAGTAATAGCAAAGTAAAGGTTTCCACCCATTACACTCAGTTTAGATATTTTATTATTGTAGGTATTACCGCCAATATTCTGAAACAGTTCTGTTCCCGCCTCAGTACCGTCGGTTCGCCAAATATTTAATTTGCCCGTATTATCCGTTACAATGAAATATGCTTTATCGTTCAGTATTACAAATTCAGAATAAGAATCATCAGTCATTGAACTGCTTATTCCTGGAGCAATATCTTTAAGTATATGCGTACCTGCCAGTGTACCATCACTCACCCAAAGCTCAGAGCCATGAGCTTCGTCGTTGCCATAAAAAATAACTTTATTCTCCAACTGCGACATTACGTAAGGAGCTTTGATAATACTGCCACTACCAATTTTTACCGTGCCATTGGGTGTCCCGTCTGTAACCCATAAATCTGGTTCATTGTTAGGATAAAACTGTGGCTCACTCAAACCAGAGGTTGCTTTGAAGAATAAATAATTGCCAATGTTGCCCACAAACTCTCTTTCAGTGCTAAAAGCATCTGCCGTTTGGGTATTGATGTCTTTTACTAATTTGGGTTGTGAGAAAACCGTTTGTGTAGAAAAAAGACATAGAAGGATTACAATTAATAGGAGATTTTTCATAAACTATCAATGATTAAATTCAATTTAAGAATAACCTAAAATTAAGAATTATTCTTTGGTATTTACAAGCCTTAAATCATTAACCTGATTCCAAACAACAATTTCCCCTTTTTTCAATAAATTGCATCTATAATCATTAATCCTCAAAAATGAATATTACCCAGATAACCGATAGTTTACAAAACCTACTGAATAACTTTGATAAAGACGAATTTATCTACCAATTGCTCCGTGCTTATAACGTCCCGAATGCTTCTATTGCACGACTTAAAAAAGGGGGACGTAATCTCTCTAAAAATCCTAATGAAATAGACTGGAAAACTAAACTTTTCTATAAAATCGCTGAACCTACTGAGAATGTCCATGAAATCATGGAGGAACTCAAAGCCAATGGAAAGGCTATCAAAAACTCTCCTCGGTTTATTGTAGTGACGAATTTTACGACGCTTTTGGCTTGGGACGTGAAAATGGCTGAGGCTCTGGAAATTCCCATTACACAATTCATCAACCTAAGCACCAAAGTTTTTTTCTACGAACTCAATATTTACAATTACATTTTTCTTGATATTTATATGTGTTAATAATGAGTATTACGTTTAACCTAATTTCTTTACTTCATCACTCAATCTAACTATTATCTTCATTAATCTTTGGTGATTTTGCCAATAGAAATATCATACTCTTTATTTACAGCCTCAATAAAAATTTTCATCATTTTGGTACTTCTATCTCCTTTCTGGTAAGCATTATTATAAGCTTGTAAATATTGAGGGAATGGAGTTAAAATATTCCTCAATACATCATAAGACAAAGGAGATGCTAAACCCGTTTTAGTATCAATAACGGCTTCCACTTTACTCTTCATTCCTGTTGAAACAAGATAGCCAACTAAGCCAAAGGCAACCGTCATGGCAGTAGATGTTGAAGTCGAAAACGTTTTATCTTTTACTAATGAGTATCGTCCCAAAGTCATAATTTTTGCATAATGACTTTGGTCGTAAGAATAATTATTGGAGTTAATAAAAATATTTTCACCATCACAGTAACCATATAATTTCAAGCGTCTTGATGCTTTGTTAGGGTCATTAATATTGACTCTATTTTCGTCAATTGGTTCAATACTAAATACCGTTGTGGTATCTGTTGGTGTATTATTAAAAAACTCTTGAAAGGTTCTATATCCGCCTTTTCTTTTGATAGTGGCAGATAAAATATTATTGGTAGAATCCAATCGTTGAAAACGAAAGAGTTCTGGTTGTTTTAAAGATTTCCAATCTGATTTTTGGAACTCTAATAAGGCTTTATTCAGTAATTTACGAATACGCTTGGGATGTCCTGCGGTTACATCCATACCGCCATTTTCAATGTATTCTTGAAATGTAAATAAAGCGTTTAAGTCTCCATTTTCATTTTTTTGACAAAATACAACGGTCATATCTGCACGACCACTTTCAGACATTGCCCCTGTTGCTTCGCTTATCCAAAAATTTTGAACTACTAATTCAATTGGGGTTTGCTCATCAATTTTTGGAGGATATTCTTGTAGCATATAGTCTGATAATACAGCACTAAATGCTCCATCAAAATCAGCTATAACTTTTCGATTCCCTAATCCTTTTTGAACAAAACCTATGTTTTCTTTAAAAAGACGATTATCCCAAATTCCTTTGATATAAAAGTCTCTTTTAAAATCCATGCTTTCGGTTTTATCCAAGAGTCTATCGGAGGTAATTAAATATTTCTCTGTTTGAGCTTTAATTTGTACAGTAAAAAAAAGGCATAAACCAAATAAATAGAGATACTTTGTAGTTTTCATGTGATACTGTGTTAATAGTTGTTCCATATATTGGAGTTATAAGCATTCTGAACCGTGATAAATAATTTTATTTTTTCTTTGGCAAGTACACTTGCAGACCTACTTGTAAAGCAAAAATACCAAAAGATTGATAATTTGTATTTTGAGATTGAGGGACTTCATTTATAGAAAAATTGTTACCATACGTGGCAATAACATCAAAAGATACTTGTTTATTAAGGAAACAACTTAGTCCTAATCCAGCATTATAATTTGTAGAAGTCCCCTCTTTCGTGCTAAAATTTAACTCTCCCAACATAAAAGGTAATATACTCTTTCCCTCATTTGTAATATAAATTCTTAATGTTGGTCCTAAAAATGCGGCATCCTTACCGCCACCACTATTTATATATGTAGCTTTTCCTCCTATGGCAAAATAAGAATTCAACATTTTGGCAGCAGAAATTGAACCTAAAAAAAGTCTCTCTGTTGATGACGATGTATTACCATATCCACCTCCCCCATATCCCCCACCAGTTGAGTTGAAAGTTGTTGTTACATTCAAATAAGACAAATTCCCTCCTAATAACCAAGTTCCTTTATCAAGATATGTTGTTGCCGTATATTTGGTAGAATCTTGTGCATTTGTAAAAAAGAAGGTGAACGAAAGGCATAATGCCAATAAGATTTGTTTTGGAAACATTTGTGAAAAAGTTGTGAAAAAATGTGAAAAATACTACTTCGCAAATAGTAAGCAGAGAACAAAATGAGTATAATTTGTTTCGGCTCGTAGTAACATTACATCATGGATGAATACTTTTTTAGAGGTCTTTTGATTCAAAATAATAACTTTATTGTTTTCGCAAGGTTGATATATTTTCATATAAAGGTGGATTAATTGATTATTAAGGCGTTGTAATAAACTAAAATGAGATTACATAAATATCATTAGACTTCCTGCGAAAGTATTAAATTGTTGAAACAAAGATAATTAGCTTGCATCTTTGTAAGATGGAATCACAAAAATATGATAAATTAAAGCATCTTTCCCACTCACTTTTTAAAAGATGCACG